>CAZLWK010000005.1:131463-190034 GCA_964563395.1 uncultured Caulobacteraceae bacterium | reverse complement strand
ACGAGGATTGGGAGAGCGTGCTCAAGATCAATCTTGAAGCCTATTTCCGCCTCGCCCGCGCGGCGCTGAAGAACATGATGCGCAATCGCTGGGGCCGGCTGATCGCCATCGCCTCGGTGGTCGGCGTGACGGGCAATCCTGGCCAGGCCAATTACGCCGCCTCCAAGGCTGGCCTCATCGGCTTTTCCAAGGCGTTGGCGCAAGAGGTGGCCAGCCGCAACGTGACGGTGAATTGCATCGCCCCGGGCTTCATCGCGTCAGCGATGACCGACGCGCTGCCGGAGGCTCAAAAGGCCGCGCTCCTTGGGCGAATCCCCGCCGGCCGGCTCGGCGAAGGCGCGGACGTCGCCGCGGCGGCAGTGTATCTGGCCAGCGAGGAAGCCGCCTACGTGACCGGCCAGACCCTCCATGTAAATGGCGGCATGGCGATGATCTGAAACGGGAATCGCCCCACTGGGGCGGCCTTCTGGCCATGACTGAAAAGGTATGTTAGGCGGGTCCTCACCTTCCTGAACAAGGTGTATTGAAGTTTCGGCGCGAGTTTATTTAGAGCTCCGCCCAAAGCAGTGAGGCGTGCATGTCGGACGTGTTTGAGCGCGTGAAGGCCATCGTGGTGAAGCACCTTGAGGCGCCGGCCGAGAAGGTGACGGAAAAGGCCAGCTTCATCGACGATTTGGGCGCCGACAGTCTCGACAATGTCGAACTCGTCATGGCGTTCGAAGAGGAATTCTCCATCGAAATTCCGGACGACGCGGCGGAGCGGATTCAAACCGTCGGCGACGCCGTGAAATTCATCCAGGAAAAGGTCGGCTAGGCGGAGCCCGCCGATGCGCCGCGTCGTCATCACCGGCGTCGGCCTCGTCACGCCGCTCGCGGCGGGACGTGAGGCGTCGTGGTCGCGTCTTGTCGACGGGCGCTCGGGCGCCAATCGGATCGAGCATTTCAAGGTGGACGATCTGCCCGCGCGGATCGCCTGCCTTGTGCCGCGCGTGGATGGACGCGGCGGCGGCGTCGGCGATTCCAATGCGTTCGATCCCGACAAGGCCATGTCGGCGAAGGAACAGCGCCGGGTCGACGATTTCATCCTCTATGCGATGGGCGCGGCTGATGAAGCCATGGCCGATTCCGGCTTGACGCTTGAAACCGAGGAACAGCGCATACGCGCCGGCGTGATGATCGGCGCGGGCATTGGCGGCCTTGATGCGATCGAACGCACCGCCTTGCAGCTCGAGCGTGACGGTCCGCGCAAGATCAGCCCGTTCTTCATTCCCTCCGCCTTGATCAATCTGGCGTCCGGCCAAGTCTCGATCCGCTACGGCCTTAAGGGCCCCAATCATGCGGTGGTGACCGCCTGTGCCACCGGCGCGCACGCCATCGGCGACGCGGCGCGTCTGATCCAATGGAACGACGCGGACGTTATGGTGGCCGGCGGCGCGGAGGCCGCCGTGTGTCGCCTCGGCATGGCGGGCTTCGCCGCCGCCCGCGCGCTGTCCACCGGCTTCAACGACACGCCGGAAAAAGCCTCGCGTCCCTACGATAAGGATCGCGACGGTTTCGTCATGGGCGAGGGCGCGGGCGTCGTGGTGCTTGAAGAATACGAACACGCCAAGGCGCGCGGCGCGAAAATCTACGCCGAGATCGCCGGCTATGGCTTGTCGGGAGACGCCTATCACGTCACAGCGCCGTCGGAAGATGGGGACGGCGGCTTCCGCGCGATGAAGGCCGCGCTCGCGCGCAGCGGCCTCAGCGCTTCCGATATCGATTACGTCAACGCGCATGGCACCTCGACGCCGCTGGGCGACGAGATCGAACTCAGAGCCATCGAGCGTGTTTTTGGTAATGCGGCGGCCAGTGTATCGGTGTCGTCGACGAAATCAGCGATCGGGCATTTGCTCGGGGCGGCGGGGGCCGTGGAGGCGATCTTTTGCGCTCTGGCGATCCGGGACGGAATTATCCCGCCCACCCTCAATCTCGACAATCCTTCGATCGATACGCCGATCGATCTGACGCCGCACACGGCGAAGAAGAAGATCATCCGCTCAGCGATGTCGAATTCCTTCGGCTTCGGCGGAACGAACGCAGCCCTGATCCTGACGAAAGCGTCGTGAGCCGCGCGCCCGATCGCGGCTTTTCCCGCGCCGGCGCGCGTCCGCCAGGGCGCGGCGAGCGGCGTCAAAAACCACGGCGAGGCGGCGTTTCCTTTTTGGCGAGCCTCATATTTCTGGGCGCGCTCGCGGCGTTCGTTGTGGCCATCGGTTTTATCGTCGAGACGAACCGCGCGGGGCCGTCCGATACGGAGTCCAGTTTCGTCGCGCCGCGCGGCGCCAGCGTCACCGCCATCGCCCGCCAGCTTCAGGAAGAAGATCAGGTGCGCAGCGCGCTCTTGTTCCGCGTTGCCGCACGGATTTACGCGCCTGACGCTTCGATGAAGGCCGGGGAATATCTCCTGCCTGCCGGCGCCTCCATGCGCGCCATCATCACGCAGCTCGCCGAGGGGCGAACCATTCAGCATCCGATCACGGCCGCTGAAGGCCTCACGAGCGCGATGATCGTCGACATCATCGCCGCCTCCGACGTGCTTGTCGGCGATGTGCCGCCCGTGCCGCCCGAGGGATCGCTGCTGCCGGAAACCTATTATGTGCAGCGCGGGATGACGCGCGCGGCGCTCATTGAGCAGATGCAGGCCGCGCAGGATGCGCTGATGGAGGAGCTCTGGCCGCGCCGGGCCGATAATCTGCCCTTTTCCACACAGGAGGAAGCGCTGATCCTTGCGTCCATCGTTGAAAAGGAGACGGGCGTGGCGAGCGAGCGCCCGCGCGTGGCGGCGGTGTTCGTCAATCGTCTGCGGCGCGGCATGGCGCTGGAGAGCGATCCCACTATCATCTATGGGCTGACGCAGGGCCGCCCGCTTGGACGGGGCATCCGCGCCTCGGAGTTGGCGCGCCGCACCGCCTACAACACCTATCACATTCCCGGCCTGCCCCCGACGCCGATCGCCAATCCCGGACGCGCTTCCATCGAGGCGGTGCTCAACCCGCCGCAGACGAACGATATCTTCTTCGTCGCCGATGGAACGGGCGGGCACGCTTTCGCCGCCACGCTGGACGAGCACAATCGCAATGTGGCCCGATGGCGCCAGATCGAGCGCGAACGCGCCGCCGCCGCGGGTGCGCGCTGACCTTTCGTCCGTGCTAAGCTCGCGGCAGGAATCGAAGGGGCGATGATGACCGTCTCCGGCATGACCGGCTTTGGGCGCGCCGAGGGCGTGCATGAGGGCTGGCGCTGGACCTGGGAGGCGCGCAGCGTCAATGGGCGGGGCCTCGATCTGAAGCTGCGCACGCCGCCGGGCTTCGATGCGCTGGAGGCCGGCGTTCGGGCGCACGCGGCGCGGCGCTTTCGGCGCGGCTCGGTGCAGGCGGGCCTCATCTTGCAACCGCCCGAAAGCATGCGCGCCGCGCGCATCGATCTGGGTTTTGTTCAATCCCTGATCGAAGCGGGCAGGCCGTTCGTCGAAAGCGGCGCGGCGGCCCCACCGCGCTGGGACGGCCTGCTTCTTGTGCGCGGGGCGCTGGTGCAGGACGAGGATCCGTTCGCGGCAGGCGACGGCGCGCGCGCGGCGCTTGAAGCGGCCCTGATCGCAGGCGCGGACGCGGCGTTCGCCGCGCTCGAGGGCGCGCGTCGCCGCGAGGGCGCGGCGCTCGCGGGGGTGCTGAACGATCTCATCGCTCGCATCGATGCGCTGACGCTCGCCGCCGAAGGCGCCGCCGGCGCCGCGCCAAGCGCCTTGCTCGCTAGGCTGAAGGCGCGCCTTATGACGCTGTCGCCCGAGGTGCAATTCGATCCGCAGCGTTTGGCGCAGGAGGCCGCGCTCGCCGCGTCGAAAGCGGATGTCGCCGAGGAGATCGCGCGCTTGAAAGCGCATGTGGCCGAGGCGCGCGCATTGATGGGCGCGAGCGACGGCGCCGGGCGCAAGCTCGACTTTCTGGCGCAGGAATTCACGCGCGAGGCCAATACGCTCTGCGCCAAGGCGTCCGAACTCGATCTCACGCGGATCGGCCTCGAGCTCAAGGCGATGATCGATCAATTGAAAGAGCAGGCCGCGAATGTCGAATGAGATGCGCCGGCGCGGCCTGATGCTGGCGCTGTCGAGCCCATCCGGCGCTGGAAAATCGACGCTTGCGCGGATGCTGCTGGACAGCGACGCGGCGCTCACATTGTCGATTTCGGCGACGACACGGGCGGCGCGTCCAGGCGAGGAAGATGGCCGCGAATATCATTTCATGACGCGTCCCGATTTCGAGGCGGCCGCTTCGCGCGGCGATTTTCTCGAATGGGCGATCGTGTTCGATCATTTTTATGGTACGCCGCGCGCGCCGGTGGAGGCCGCGCTCGCGGCGGGACGCGATGTTCTGTTCGATGTCGATTGGCAGGGCGCGCGGGCTTTGCGCGCGGCGGCGCCGGACGATGTGGCCGCCGTTTTCATATTGCCGCCCTCTTTGGCCGAGCTTGAGCGACGTCTGCGCGCGCGGGCGCAGGATACTGAAGCGGTGATCGCGCGGCGCATGGCCCGCTCGGCCGATGAAATCAGCCATTGGCGCGAATACGAATATGTTCTGATCAATCAGGACATCGGCGAAACACATGCCGCGCTCATGCGCATTCTCGCCGCCGAACGCTTGAAGCGACATCGCCAGCCTTGGCTCGCCGAGCATGTCGCCGCGTTGAATGCGGGGCGCGATTAGGCGCTCCGCGCCCCTTTTCCTTCAAGCAGCGCGTTGGCGAGCCCCCGAAATTGCATTTGCGTCAGCGTTTCCGCGCGGGCCGTCGGATCGACGCCAGCGGCGCGGCACAGCGCGTCGGAATCGCCTAGCGCTTTCAGCGAAGCGCGCAGCATCTTGCGGCGTTGCCCGAAGGCGGCCGCCGTCACGCGTTCCAGCGTGTCGAGATTCGGATACGGATCCGGCCGGTCGACGAGGCGCACCACCGCTGAATCCACTTTGGGCGGCGGCGTGAAGGCGCGCGCCGGTACGTGCAGCACGATCTCGGCGGCGCACCGCGCCTGCGCCAGCACGCCAAGGCGACCATAGGCGGCCGTGTTCGGCGCGGCGACGATCCGATCGGCCACCTCCTTTTGAAACATCAAAGTCATGGCCCCGCGCCAAGCGCCGGCCTTGAGCCATTTCACCAGAAGCGGCGTGCCCACATTGTAGGGGAGATTGGCGACGATCGCCGCGCGCGCGGCGCCTTGGGCGGCGAGTATTTGCGTCTCGTCTACGCCGAGCGCGTCGGCTTCGATGACGGCGCCCGCATCGCCGATAAGGGCGGCCAGATCGGGAACGAACCGCGCGTCTTTTTCGATCACGATCAGCGGGCGCGCGCCGGCCTCCAGCAGGGCGCGCGTGAGCCCGCCCGGGCCGGGGCCGATCTCCAGCACCGCCTCGCCCGGCTCGACCTGCGCAAGTCGCGCGATTTTTCGCGTCAGATTGAGATCGAGGAGGAAATGCTGGCCGAGGCTTTTCTTGGCGTAGGGCGCGTTCATGCGCGACGCCGCGCCATCGTCGTCGCCGCTTGAAGCGCGGCGTTGAAACTGTCCACTCGCGCGACGCCCTTGCCCGCGATGTCGAACGCCGCGCCATGATCGGGCGAGACGCGCACGATGGGCAGGCCGAGCGTGATGTTCACGCCGCCCCAGAAATCGAGCGTCTTGATCGGGATAAGGCCCTGATCGTGGTACATGGCGATAACGGCGTCATATGCGCGGCGTGCTTCGGCGTGAAAGAGCGTGTCGGCGGGCCGCGCATCGCTCACCGCCACGCCCTCCGCGCGCAGGATCGCGGCGGCGGGGTTGATGATGTCGATCTCCTCGCGCCCGATCGCGCCGCTTTCGCCCGCATGCGGGTTTAAGCCGGCGAGCGCGATGCGCGGCGCCGGAATGGCGAAATCGCGCTTGAGCGCGTCCGCGAGCACGCGGCCGACCTCCACAATGCGCGCCGTCGTCAGCCCGCGCGACGCCTCGGCCAGCGGAACATGGACCGTCGCCAGCGCCACGCGAAGATCCGCGGCGGCAAGCATCATGACCGGACCGCGTACGCCGTCCCATGGCGTCGCCGCGGTGAGGTCACCGATGAATTCAGTGTGGCCAGGATGCGCGAAGCCCGCCTCGTAAAGCGCGGCCTTCGCAATCGGCGCGGTGACAAGCCCGCTCGCCGCGCCGGAGAGGCAAGCGGCCACGCCGCGTTCGATCGCGCGCACGATGGCGGGGGCGTTGCGGGCGTCGGGCGATCCTGGCGTTTCTTCTGCGCTCAAGGGCTCGGGCAAAACCTCGATTGCATCGCCTTGGCCGGTGGCTTCATCGGCCTTGGCGATCTGTTTGATCCGCAGCGCGCGCCCGGCGCGGCGCGCCGCGCGCTCCAGGACGCCAGGGTCGGCGATGGCGAAGAAGGGCGTGGTGCGGTCGGCCTTTACAATCAATTCGGGGCCGACGCCCGCGGGGTCGCCCATCGTCACCGCGAGCGGGCGCGCGGGCGATGCTTGGCTCATCGCGTGATGATCGTGGCTTCCCGGCGCAAGTCGCGCAGATAGCGCTGCGAGAGCATGGCCAGTTCCTGCTCATAAAGGCGGTTCTCGATTTCCTCGCGGCTCGGCACGCCTTCCGTCACCACTTCGCGTGAGCAGACGACGATCAGCGCGGCGCGGTCGCCGGCTTCGACCACGCTGGCGGCGCGGCCTTCCTGCACATTGGCGATTTGTCCGCGCACGCTGTCGGAAAGATCGGATTCCGTGGCGATGCCGAGATCGGTGACCTCGACGCCAGTGAGCCCTTGCAGCGTCTCGCCAAGGCTTTCGCAGCTATTGATGCGCCGTCCGGCGCGCTCCAAGCCTTGGCGCGCGGCGACAGGCACGGACACTTGGCGCAGCCCCACCCGCGTCAGCGTCGCCGCGTCGCGTCCTTCGCGCCGGTCGCGCAGGGCCACGATATAGACGCCTTCCTGCGTGCGGATCGGCGTCGACACCTGGCCGGGCGCGAGTCTGTCGACGATGGTCTGCACGTCGGGGCGCAATTCGCCGGCCGTCACCCAGCCCAGATCGCCGCCGGCGGCCGCGGAGGGCGCGCCGGAGAATTGCCGCGCGACCAATGGAAACGGCGCGCCGCGTTGCATTTCCTGAAGCAGCCGATCCGCGCCGGCCTGCACTTCGGCGAACTCGGCTTCGCTGTCGGCCGGCAGAAAGATTTCCGACATCAGGTATTGGGCGCGCGCGGCGCTTTGCGCGATCCGCGCCTGCGTTTCGGTGATTTCAAGCGGCGAGACGCGTACGCGCGTGCCATAGCGCCCGCCGATCAGGCGGCGCCAGGCGATGTCGGCGCGCACTTGCTGGCGCAGCGTGGACGGATTGATCCCCGCCGACGCGAGCTGTTGCACCAATTGCGGGCCGGTCGTGTTGTTCTGGCGCGCGATGTCGCCGAGGGTCGCGTTGATCTGGTCGTCAGAGACGTTGATTTCGTATTCGGCGGCCTCCTGCAATTGCAGACGCTCGTCCACGAGATCGCGCAGCGCCTGAAGCCGAGCCCGCTGCAGCGTCTCCGAAGTCGGCTGGATGCCGGAGGACGCCAAGAGCAGCGTCGCCCGCTGGCGCACGTCATAGGTGGAGATCACCTCGTCATTGACGATGGCGGCCACCCCTTCGGCCATCTGGGCGGCCGCCGGGGCCGGCGCGGCGGCCAGGCCGCCATGCAGCGCCGCCAGCGCGGCGAGGGCGGCCATGCTCTTGTTCCAACGCATAAATTGCTCCGTCAGGGGCGCAATGTGAAAACCATGGTGCTGCATCGATCAGAAAAGGCGCGGATTCAAGGCGCCGGCTGCCGCGGATCCATCCCCTAGCGGCCGCCCAGCATGCCAAGCGTGCGCAGGCCGATCCTGATCTGGAAGCCTTCATTGGGGCCCAGCAGGCGGTCGCGCGTCTCGCTGCGCACATAGGCCAATTCCAGGAAGGTGCAATCGTCCTCGTAGATGGCGCGGATGTCCTGGCGCAGATTGGTGTTGTTATCGAGGTCCCGCCGCAGACCGACCTGAACGCGCCAGCCGCGCTCGAGACGCACGCCGAAATTCGCGGTCAATTCCCGGTCGGGCGCATCGGGATCACTTTGAAGCGCATCGTCGATCTCGAAATAGCGTCCATAGGCGCTGAAGCGACCGAGTTCGCCGCGCACCTCCGCGTCGAGCCGATTGATCTCCAGATCGGCGTCGTCGATGCGGGTGCGCACCACGGCGCCGAATTGGCGGCCAAGATCGATGCGCGCGGCGGCGACGTAATCGGAGGCGCGCTGGTCGAGATTTGACGAGGCGCCGTAGCTCTGTTCGCCGTCCTCGGTGAGGATGGTGCTGGCGGCGGATTCATTGCGGAAACGCCGACCGAACAGGAAATTCGCGGTTCCGCCGTTGCGGAAATTGGCCGCGCCGCGCACGCCGACGGCAAGGCGCCCGCCGGGCTCCCATAGGTCGAAATTCGGCGTCGCGCTCGGCCGGAAGAGGTTTGAATCGTCCAGTTCGAACGCGATGGAATCCTCGTTGACGATGCGCTCATCGTCTCCGCCTTCAGAGCCATAGGCCGCCATCACGACGGGCTCGATCAGGAGATCGACGACCTCCCCGGGCCGCATCAAGGGCCAGCTCATTTCGGCGCCGACCAGTCCTGAAACGCGGGTGAAGGAGTCGCTGTCCTCGTCCGGTTCGGAAACCTGGAACGCGTCGGCGCGGGTCTCGGCGAAGGGGCTGATCACCCAGCCCGGGCCGAACACGGCGTTGCGCCGCCAGGTGACGCCGCTCGACACGCGCGTGGTGTCGGCGCCCTCGCTGCGCTGCAGGAGCGCGGCATTCGAACGCCAGCGCACTTGCCCGCCAAGAACGCTGTCATTGAAGACGCGCTCATAATCGGCGGTTGGGAGGATGTTCGGCGTCAGATCGGAAGAATCGGTCGCCCGCAGGCCTTGGAATGAAATGGCCGAGATGCTGGCGAAGGAATTGGCGTCCTGCCCCTGGGCGAAAACTTGCGAGACGAGGCGCAGCCAATCGCCGACAATGGGGCCGCGCTCCTCGCCCGCGCCGCTGATGTCGTAGCGGCGCAGATAGGTGTCGTCCGTGGCGCGTTCGATGCCGAAGCCCCAATCCCAGTAATCGTTGATGCGGAAGGCGCCGCGGCCGAAAATATGGCCGCGCGTCTCCTCATCGCCGAACTTCACGCCGTCATTGCCGAAATCCTGCTCGTTGGTGACGCTGAGATCGAAGCTGAGGTCTCCGGAATAGAAGCGCTTGCGGTAATCGAGGCCCAAGAGCGGGTTCACTTCCGAATGGACCCGCGGCGAAATCGTCAGATCCTGATAGTCCGATATCCGCCAATAATAGGGCTGCTCGTAGAAGGCGCCGAAGCGATTGTTCGAACCGAAATCCGGGGCGAGAAATCCCGAATGGGGCCCGGCGGAGGGGTCTTGGTGCGCGAAATAGGGCAGCCAGAACACCGGCACGCCAAGCGCCTCTATGGTGAGGCCACGATAGGAGATCGTCCCGCTTTCGCGGTCTTGAATGGCGCGGCGCGCCTTGAGGCGCCATGTCGGCGGGCGTTCGCCGTCCTCGCAGATGGGACAGCTCGTATAGATGACGCGGGTGAGTTCGTTGCGGTTGGGCCCGGCGCGCACCAGCGTGCGTGCGGCGAGCGAGGCGTCCCCGGCGAGACGGGCGCGGAGATTCGCCCCGACGCCGAGGCCGAACGCCTCATCCACCTGCACTTCGTCGAAATAGGCGATCGAACCGTCCGCCTCGACCAATTCCACGTCGCCATAGGCGGTGATGCGGCTCGATTCGAGATCGTAGACGAGGCGGTTGGCGCGCATCGTGCGGTCGCGATAGCGCACCTGCACGTCGCCTTCGGCGGTGATGGTTTGCTCGGAATCGTTCTGGGTGAGCGTGTCGGCTTCCAGCAGGATCGGTTCGGCTTCTTCCGCCATCGGCGCGGCCGGCTCGGCCGGCTGCTGCGCCAGCGCGGGCGCGGCCGTGGTGGCGACCAGAATTGCCGCCAGAGCGGCCAGCCGCGTCGACGGCCGTTCCAAGAAACGGTCCCCTTGGCCTTCCGAGCGGACCATCCCCGCGACCCTCACTGACTCCCCGCTCATTCCTAGCCCTCGAAGCACGCGCGCGTCCAGCACGCGTCGCCTATGAGGTTCAGCCGTCTTCCAGATAGGCCACGAAGGCGCAGGCTATGCACAGGCCCGCGAGCGGCGGGCTCCAGGCCGCGACCAGCGCCGGCACGGCCTGGGACACCGCGAAGGCCTGCGCCAATTGGCTGAAGAAGAAGAGAAAGAGGCCGATCGCCGCCCCCACCGCGCACCAGGCCGCGACATTGCCGAGCCGTTGCAGCCGCACGGAGAACACAGCGCCGAGGCCGGCCATGCCGGCCAGCAGAAGCGGGTAGGCCAGGAGCCCCTGCCATTTGAGCTCGAATCGGGTGGGCGCAAGGCCCGCCGATTGCGCCTCGCCGATGAAGATCGGCAAACGCCAGAAGGACAACGTCGCCGGGGCGGTGAAGCGGTCGAGCAATTCGGTGGGATCCAGATTGGACGGGATCGCCAGATGCTCCTGTCGCTCGGGCGCCCCGCCTGGGGCCGCCTCAACCAGATTGGTCAGCTGCCAGAAGCCTGGGCGCAATTCCGCCGTTTCGGCCTGTATCCGGCGGGTGAAGCGCAGCGCGCCATTGCGGTTCGTGAAGAAGATGAAAACGGCGTTGCTCAAGCGCACGCCGTTTTGCGACCAGCGATTGGCGTGGACGACGAGTTGGCCGTCGTCGGTGGCCTGGCGAATCCACACGCCATTGTCCATCGGCTCATCCGGGCTCTCGGACATGAGCCGCGCCTTCTCCGCCTCGTAGCGTTGATAGGCGTCCGCGCCGATGGGGTTGAGCGTGGTGACGACAAGCACCCCCAACAAAGCCGCCAGCACCACGGGAGGCGCCAAAAACCGCCAGGCCGAAACGCCCGATGCGCGCATCGCGATGAGTTCGCTGGACCGATTGAGCCGCACCACGGCGATCATGGCCCCTGCGAGCACCACGAAGGGCAGCGTCTGCTCCACCAGCATCGGCGTCTTGAGCAGCGTCAGCTGCGCGGCGTCGATCAGCGACAATTCCGTGGAATCGCCGATCGTCCGCAATTGTTCGACAATATCGATCAGAAGAATCGCGGCGAGCACGGCCCCGAGCGCGATGGCGACGCCGCCAAGGCTGCGCGCGAAGAGATAAAGACCGAGGCGGGAGAAGAGGAAATTCATGCGCTTTCCGCCGCGGGTTTAAGGCGCGCGGCGGCGAGCGATGGGCGCGCCAGGCGCCACCCCGCGATGGCGCATACGGCGAGCGGAAACGCGTATTGCAGTGGATTGAGCGCGGGCTCGTCCACGGCGGCGGCTTGAATGGCCAGCGATACAAGCCGCACAACGAGGGCGGTGATGCTGGCGACCAGAAGGCGTCTGCCATAGCCTTGGCGGCTGAACTCGCCGACCAGCAGCGCCGAGAGCGCGATGAGCGCGAGCGCGAAATTCAGCAGCGGCGCCGAAAGGCGCAAATGCGCCTCCGCGAGGAAGCGCGCTACGTTGCGCTGATCGAAATGGTTGGTCATGTCCGGATAGAACAATTCCAAGAGAAAGCGGTCCGAGGGCTTCAAGCTGAGATCGGATTCGCTGGAGACCACGCCCTCCAGCTTCAGAGCGTATTCATAGAAATCCAGCACCTGCAGCGCGCCGTCCTCTTGCTGGCGTTGCGACTGGCCGTCGCGCATCACGATCGCCGGCTCGCCCTCCACCATGGCCACGATGCCCGAGCGCGCGGTGTAGGTGATGGCCGGACGCAGACGCGAATCGTGGATCATCAGATCGCGCATTTCCCCGCCGGGGCCGCGGTCGCGTGCATAGAGGGTAAGATTGCGGCTCGGAAACGTGAACGAGCCTTCGCGCACCAGCGAGGCGGCGACGTCGGAACGGATTTCATGGATGGTCGCGCGCATTTCGCGATTGGCGACCGGCTGCACTAGGAGATTGAGCCCGAGATGGGCCACCGCCGCCAGCGCCGCCAATTGCAGCACCGGCGCGGCGATGCGCCAATTGGAGACGCCGGAGGCGTACATCACCGCCGTCTCACTCTCCGTCAGCATGCGATTGATCGCGAAGGCGACCGCGAAGAAGACCGCGAGCGGCAGGAGCAGCGAAATCAGCTGCGGCGTGGCCAGGAAGGTGACCCAGGCGAAGGCGAAGCCGGATTGGCGGTTGGTGATGATGATGTCGAGCTTGTTGAGACCCTGCGTCAAAAGCGCGATGGCGGCCAGGGCGCCGAGCATCGCCAGAAGCGGTCCCAGCGATTGGCGAAAGATATAGGCCGACAGGGTGTTCATGCGGCGGAAGGCCTCCCGCGCCGCGCATGGGCGGCCTTCGCGGCGAATTGGAGGCGAGAGGCATACGCCCCGCCGCATGCTTTTCAACCCCCCGCAGCGGGGCTAAGCCTCGCTCCAGCGCGTTGTCTCCTCTTCCCTTCTTCAAGCGAGAAAGCATGGACATTCAATTCGTCACCGAAAGCGACGGCGATGCGATCGCCGTCATGGCGGGCGCGGGCGCGGCCTTAATGCCGGCGGCGCAGGCGCTCGACGCCAAGGCGGGCGGGGCGCTGACCAAGGCGATCAAGGCGTCGCGATTCAACGGCGCGGCTGGCCAAGTGCTCGATATTCTGGCCCCACAGGGTGTTCCATACGCCCGTATTTTGCTCATCGGCATGGGCGAGCCGGATCGCGCCGAGCCGATGGCGGTGGAGCGCTTCGGGGGCCACGCCGTGCGGCGCACCTTGGCGTCCGGCGCGGAGCGCCTGGTGCTGGCGCCGGACGCGCTGCCCCAGGCCGCCATCGCCGAGGCCGGGGCCCGCGCGGCCATCGGCGCGCGCCTCGCCGCGTATCGGTTCGATCGCTATCGCACCAAGCAGAAGCCGGATTCCTTGCCCTCGCTGAAGGAAATCCACATCGCTCTCGAAGGCCCGGCCGCCGCGCGCGCGCGTTATGAGAAGTCATCAGGGCTGGTGGAGGGCGTTACGCTCGCCCGCGACCTCGTGTCCGAGCCGCCCAACGTGCTCTATCCGGCCTCGTTCGTGGCGCGGGTGAAGGAGGTGCTCGAACCGCATGGCGTGGCGGTTCAGGCGCTCGGCGTGGAGGAGATGCGCGCGCTCGGCATGGGCGCGTTGATCGGCGTCGGCCAGGGCAGCACACGGGAGTCTCAGCTCATGGTGATGAGCTGGAACGGCGCGAAGGCGAAATCGGTGCGGCCGGTCGCCCTCGTCGGCAAGGGCGTCACCTTCGATACGGGCGGCATTTCGATCAAGCCGAGCGCCGGCATGGACGAGATGAAGGGCGACATGGGCGGCGCCGGCGCGGTGGCGGGCGCGATGCTGTCGCTGGCGATGCGCAAGGCGAAGGCCAATGTGGTGGGCGTGGTCGCACTGGTTGAGAACATGCCGGACGGCAATGCCCAGCGTCCGGGCGATATCGTCACCACAATGTCTGGCCAGACAATCGAGGTGCTCAACACCGACGCCGAAGGCCGCCTTATCCTGGCCGACGCGATTTGGTACGCGCAGGAAAAGCACAATCCCGTCGCCATCGTCGATCTCGCCACGTTGACGGGGGCGATCATCACCTCGCTCGGCCACGAATATGCCGGCCTCTTCTCCAATGACGACGACCTCGCCAATTCGCTGCAATCGGCAGCGAGCGCCGAGGGGGAGCCGCTTTGGCGCCTGCCGCTATCGCCCGGCTATGACAAGATGATGGACAGCCCCAACGCCGACATGAAGAACATTTCCGGCAAGCCGGCGGCGGGCTCGATCACGGCGGCGCAATTCATCAAGCGCTTCGTCAAGGACGGCACGCCGTGGGCGCACCTGGACATTGCGGGCGTGGCTTGGAAACCGGGTCCTTATGAGGACCCGCTGCATCCGGCTTGGGCCACGGGCTATGGCGTGCGCCTGCTCAATCGGTTCGTCGCCAATCGCTACGAAGAATAGGCGCGGGCGTGGCGGGCGAACTCTGGTTCTATCATCTGGAGCGCTCCAGCCTTCCCGAAGCGTTGGGACCGCTCTTGGAGAAATCGCTGCAACGCGGCTGGCGCGCGCTGGTGCGGGGGGGCGAAGCGGGTGCGCTCGCCAAGCTCGATGACGAACTTTGGACCTGGCGCGCCGACAGCTTCGTGCCGCATGCGCGGGAAGGCGCGGGCGAGGGCCAACCGGTCTGGCTGACGCTCGGCCCCGATAATCCCAATGATGCGTCCGTTCTGTTTCTGGTGGATGGCGCGGCGCCGGGCGACCTCAGCGGGTTTGAGCGCGCATGCCTCTTGTTCGACGGTACGGATACCGGCGCTCTAGAAGACGCGCGCGGCCATTGGAAAGCCGCCAAGGCGCAGGGGCTCGCCGTGAGCTATTGGCAAGAAAAAGCGCGTGGAAAATGGGAGAAGCAAGCATGATCCGATCCGTGTTTCTGGCCGCTACGTTCGGAGTTGTCGCCGCCTGCGCCCCGCTGCCGCCGCCTCCGCCCGCGCCGCCGCCGGCCCCGGTCGCCGAAGCGCCCGCCGAAAGCCCCAGCGCCTGCGGCCTGGAACGCTTCGAATTTTTGATCGGACAGCCGGAGGCCGCCATCCCGACCGGTGATTTGCCGCCTGGCGCGCGCGTGATTTGCGCGACCTGCATGGTGACGCAGGATTTCCGCGCGGACAGGCTCAACATCACGCTTAGCGCCGATGGGCGCGTGGCCGGCTTGCGCTGCGGCTGATGGCGGCTTGGCGGGCGCGAGGCGCGCGGCTATAGACCGCGCGCCTTTCCCCCGGAGCCTTTGTCCCATGGCCGTTGAACGCACTCTGTCCATCCTCAAGCCCGACGCCACCGCGCGCAATCTGACGGGTGAGATCAACGCCATCATCGAGGATGCCGGGCTGCGCATCATCGCCCAGAAGCGCGTCAAGCTGGATGCGGCGAAGGCCGAAGGCTTTTACGCGGTCCATAAGGATCGGCCCTTCTTCAAGGACCTGGTGAAATTCATGACCAGCGGCCCAGTGGTCGTTCAAGTGCTTGAAGGCGAGGACGCGATCGCGCGCTATCGCGCGGTCATGGGCGCCACCAATCCCTACAACGCCGCGCCCGGCACGATCCGGCGTCGTTATGCGTCCAATATCGAGGCCAATTCGGTGCATGGATCGGACAGCGCCGAGAATGCGCGCACCGAGATCGCGTATTTCTTCAAGGATGAGGAAATCGTCGGCTGAGCCGACGATTGGTTTGAGCGTGGCGTTCAGCCGTCGGCGCGTTCGCGCAGGCGGCGTTCCTCGAGCCGCGCCTCGGCGAGGCGATGGGCGAGCGCGCGGCGCATGCGGCGGCGCAGTTCCCGAAGCGCGATCGGCCAATTGATGATCCAGGACGCGGCGGCGTGCATGGGCGATTCCGTTCGTCGATCCCGTCTCTCATAAGGGATAACGCTCACCATTGGCTTAAAGCGCTGCAATGCGGCTGCAAGAAGTGGCGATTATGGCTTTTGCAACACAATCGAGCCGGCCGCGATCGCTTGCAGCGTCTCCACGAAGAGCGCCGGCTCAAGCGCGGTGACTTTGCGCTCGATCGCGGCGGCGTCATCGCTTGGATCGAGCGGCACGCGGCGCTGCGCGATGATCCGCCCGTGATCGTAAATTTCATCAACCAGATGGATGGTGGCGCCGGATTCGCGCTCGCCCGCGGCGGCGACCGCCTCGTGCACCCGCCGGCCATAGAAGCCCGCGCCGCCATGGCGCGGCAAAAGCGCGGGGTGCACATTGAGGATGCGGTCTGGGAAGGCGGCCAGCGTCTTCGGGCCTAGTTTGCGCAAATAGCCGGAGAGAATGATCAGCTCGGCGCCGGCTGCGAGGAGCGCTTCGGCGAGTGCGATGTCGGCGCCTTCCTCGTCCTTCTGCGTTGGGATCCATAGGGTCGGAATGTCATGGGCGCACGCGAAGGCGAGGGCCGGCGATGATTGCTTGTTCGAAACGACGAGGCGCGCTTCCGCCTTGAGCGCGCCGCTCTCGATCGCGGCGATGATCGCGCGCATGGCGGAGCCGTTATTGCTGGCGAGGAAGCCGAGCTTGAGACTCATGCGGCGATGAGATCGCCGCACACGAAGGCGCGTTCGCCCGCCGCTTGCAGCTGCGCCAAGAGCGCGTCGGCGTCGGCGCGGGCGGCGGTCAGCACGAACCCGATGCCGCAATTGAAGGTGCGGCGCATTTCGTGGTCGCTGACCTTGCCGGTCTCCTGAAGCCAGTGAAATACGGTCGGAGCTTGCCAGGCGCTCCAATCGAAGCGCGGCGCAAGGCCGGCGCGGATCGCGCGCGGCGGATTTTCGATGAGGCCGCCGCCGGTGATGTGCGCGCCGCCCTTGATCAGGCCCGCGCGGATCGACGGCAGAAGACCGCGCACATAGATGCGCGTCGGCTCCAGCAGCGCTTCGGCCAGGGTTTGCCCGACGCTGAAGGGCGCGGGCGCCTCCCAGCCAAGGCCGGAGACCGTCACGATCTTGCGCACCAGCGAATAGCCGTTCGCATGCGCCCCGGATGAGGCGAGGCCGATCAGCACGTCGCCCGCTTCTTGCGCCTCAAGACGCGGCAGCAGCGTTCCGCGTTCGGCCGCGCCCAGCGCGAACCCGGCGAGGTCATAATCGCCCTTGCCGTACAAGCCCGGCATTTCGGCGGTCTCTCCGCCCGCCAGCGCGCATCCAGCCGCGCGGCAGCCGGCGGCTATCCCTCGAATCACGGAGGCGGCCTGATCGGCGTCGAGCTTGCCGGTGGCGTAATAGTCTAGAAACAGCAGCGGCTCGGCGCCCTGGGCCAGGAGGTCGTTCACGCACATCGCCACCAGATCGATCCCGATCCGATCGTGCCGGCCGGTGTCGATGGCGATCTTGAGCTTGGTGCCGACGCCGTCCGTGGTGGCCAGAAGGATCGGATCGGAAAACCCGGCCGCCTTCAGATCGAACGCCGCCGCAAATCCGCCCAGCGCCGTATCGGCCCCAGGCCGCGCCGTTGCTTTCGCGTCGTTTTTTATTAGCGCGACCAGGCGCGCGCCTTCATCGATATCAACGCCGGCGTCGGAATAGGTCAGCCCGGCATTGGCGCCGTCGGTCTTTGAAGTGGTCATGGGCGACAGGGCTCAGCCAGAGGAAGTGAATTTCGTTTTGTGGCCACATTCATCGACGAATGCGGCGGGCTGTTGCGGACCGTGAGTCGATCGCGGTCCGAAGGGTTTCGGCGCGGGACGGCCATTGCTAGGGTCGCGCCCGCTTCGACGTCCGAGAAGACGTCCGACGAAGAGGAAAGCCCATGAGAGCCTTGGCCGCGATCGCGCTGGCGATTTTCTGCGCTGTAACGCCTTCGCTCGCAAGCGCGCAGACGCGCGATACGCCCTACACCGTCTCCGGCGTGCCCGCCGAGGCGACCGCCGCCAACGCCGCGCAGGCGCAGACGCAGGCGCTCGCGAACGCTCAGCGCGTCGGCTTCGAGCGGCTGGTGCGCCGTATCACGCCCGACGCCGACGTGCAGCGCCTCGGCCTGCCGGCCACCACCCCGCAACAGCTCGATCTCCTGGTGTCCAGCCTGGACATCCAGGACGAACGCCGCTCAAGCACGCGCTACATCGCGCGCGTTAAGCTCAATTTCGAGGCGAACGGCGTGCGCAACCTGCTTCGCGGCGCGGGTTATTCCATCGTCGACACGCGTACGGCCCCAATCCTTGTGGTTCCGCAGGCGCCTGGCGCGCCGGAAAGCGCGGCGGCGGCCTGGCGCGCGGCCTGGGCCGAGGGCGGTTTCAATGAAGAGCTTGTGCCGATGCCCACCGCGCCCGCGGGACTTGAGGCGGCGCAAGATTGGAATGCGCTCGCCGGCGCCGTGCAGAACGCCGGCGCGGCGACCGCGCTGATCGCGACCATGCGCCTCAATGGCGCGAGCGCGGCGGCGACCCTGGTCGAGCTTGGCCCGAATGGCGCGCGGCGCGATCGCGGGGCCGTGCAGGCGCGCGTGCAAGGCGGCGAGGCCGGCCTGCGCCCGGCGCTGAACGCGCTGGCGGCGGAAGCGAGCCAGCGCGTCCAAGGCGAATGGAAGGCGCGGGCGGCCTCCGCTTCAACCACGCGGGCGCGCGTCTCCGCCTCGGCGGTCTATCAGCAGCAATCGGAATGGGAGGCGATCAAGGCCGGCCTTGAAGCGAGCGCCGCGACCGTGATCTCGGAAATCCGAATCGAGGCGGTCGGACGCGGCGGCGCGCTCGTTTCCTTCTCCTATCTGGGCGATCAGATGCAGCTGGTCAGCGAGCTTCGCCGGCACGGCGTCAGCCTGGAGAACGCCGATATCGGCCCCGTCCTGCGGACGGTCCGGCGCTAGGCATGAGCGGCGCTGTCCCGGACGAGGACGACCAGCCGCGCCTTTTCGAATTCCGCATGGACGAGCGCTCGGCCGAGACGCTCGTGGTCGCGCAATCCAATCGCGACGCCGCGCTTCTGCTCGCGAATTGGCGCGGCTGGCCGAGCGGCGCGCTCGCGCTGACCGGGCCGGCGGGCGCGGGCAAAACGCATCTCGCCCTCTCCTGGGCGGCGGAGAACGGCGCGCGGATCGTGCCGCGCGGATGGCGTCCGGAGGACGCGGCGGCGGCCTTCGCCGCGGGCGGCGGCCGTGTTCTCGTGGACCCAGCAGACCGGGACGATGGCGATTTGGTCCTTGTGAGGCTGCTCGATTTGGCCCGCGCGGAAGGCGGCGCCGTATTGCTGACGGGTCGGATTTCGCCCGCGCGCTGGCCAGCGGCGCTGCCCGATCTTCGCTCCAGGCTCGCCGCCTTAGCCGTGGCCCAGCTGCGGGAGCCGGACCGGGAGCACCTTGCTTTCGTCCTGAAAAGGCTGTGCCGCGAACGCTTTATTGAGCTCGGTCGTGATAGTGTCGCGTTTCTGGTGGAGAACATGAACCCAAGCTTCGCCATGGCGCATGCCGTGGCGGAGGCGTTGGACGGCCTTGTGCTGAGGGGGGTCCAGAAGGGCCGCAAGCCGGTCGGCCTGGCGGCGGCGCGCAAGGCGCTGTTGGCGGCCGAGGAAGCGGTCGAGACGGCGCCGGATATGGAAGAAGGTCCATGAGCAGCGTGAAGACACGGCGCAAGGCGCAAGGCGGCGAGGCCGGCGGGATCGGGCCGGACGATCCGGCGCGCTTCATCAACCGCGAAATCTCCTGGCTGGCCTTCAATACGCGCGTGCTGGAGGAATCGGAGAACCCCACCCATCCCCTGCTTGAGCGGCTGCGCTTTCTCTCCATCTCGGCCAACAATCTGGACGAATTCTACATGGTCCGCGTGGCGGGCCTGCAGCGTCAGGTGAAGTCGGGCGTGAGCGTCGTCAGCCTCGACGGCCTGACGCCTTCAGAGCAATTGGCGCGCGTGGGCGCGGCCGCGCAGGCCTTGATCGCCAAGCAGCAGCAGCGCTGGGCGGTGCTGCGCGGAGAATTGGCGCAGGCCGGCATCGTGGTGATGGAGCCGGCCGAGCTTTCCAAAGCCGAACGCACCTGGCTCGAGCCCGTCTTCATGCGGGATTTTTTCCCGCTGATGACGCCCCTCGCCGTCGATCCCGCGCACCCGTTTCCGTTCATTCCGAATCTCGGCTTCGCTATTGCGTTCCGCCTGCGCCGCGTCTCGGACGGGCGCCAGCTCAACGCGGTCGTGCCAGTGCCCACCCAGGTGCAGCGCTTCATCGAATTGGCGCGCCCCGAGGGGCGGCGCGAGCGCCGGTTCATCGCGCTTGAAAACGCGATCATGATGTTTCTCGACAAGCTCTTCCCTGGCTACGCCGCCGAACAAATGGGCGCCTTCCGCGTCGTGCGCGACAGCGATGTGGAGATCGAGGAAGAAGCCGAAGACCTGGTGCGCAATTTCCAAACGGCGCTGAAGCAGCGCCGCTTGGGCGACATCGTCCGGCTCAAGATAGATGCGCGCATGCCAGAGGCGCTACGCGATTTCATCATTCAGGAAACCGAATCCGACGCGCACGACGTGGTCGTGACCGACGGGATGCTCGGCCTCGCCGCCGTGTCCGAGCTCATCCTCGATGATCGGCCTGAACTCAAATTCGTGCCCTACGAGCCGCGCTTTCCCGAGCGCATCAAGGATTTCGCGGGCGATTATTTCGCCGCTATTCGCGCCAAGGACATTCTCGTCCATCACCCGTATGAATCCTTCGATTCCGTGGTCGGCTTCCTCCGTCAGGCCGCAGCCGATCCCGCCGTGGTGGCGATCAAGCAGACGCTTTATCGCACGTCGAAGAATTCGCCGATCGTCGCCGCCCTGGTGGAGGCCGCCGAAGCGGGCAAGAACGTCACCGCGCTCATCGAGATCAAGGCCCGCTTCGACGAAGAGGCCAATTTGCGCTGGGCGCAAAATCTTGAGCGCGCCGGTGCCAATGTCGTCTATGGCTTCGTCGATTACAAAACACACGCGAAGGTCAGTCTGGTGGTGCGGCGCGAGGCGGAAGGGCTGCGCACCTACGCCCATTTCGGCACCGGCAATTATCATCCGATCACGGCGCGCATCTATACGGACTTGTCGCTGTTCACCGCCGACCCCGCGCTCGGACGCGATGCGGGGCGCCTGTTCAATTTCGTCACCGGCTACGCCCAACCCGCCGAGCTCGAAAAGATCGCGCTTTCGCCGCTCACGATGAAGGCGACTTTGCTCTCCTTAATCGACGACGAGATCGCGCACGCCAAGGCGGGCCGTCCGGCCACGATCTGGGCCAAGCTGAATTCGCTCGTCGATCCGGTGGTTATCGACAAGCTCTATGCCGCGAGCGGTGCGGGCGTACGCATCGATCTGGTGGTGCGCGGCATATGTTGCCTGCGGCCCGGCGTTCCCGGCCTTTCGGAGAATATCCGCGTCAAATCCATCGTCGGACGCTTTCTGGAGCATTCGCGCATCGTCTGCTTCGGCGCGGGCGCGGCGCTGCCGCACGACAAGGCCAAGGTGTTCATCGCCTCGGCCGATTGGATGCCGCGCAACCTCGATCGCCGCGTCGAGGTGATGTGCCCGATCGACAATCCCACCGTGCATCAGCAGGTGCTGAACCAGATCATGGTGGCGAATTTGAATGACGAGGCCCAAAGCTGGTACATGGGCCCCGATGGCGATTTCAAACGTGTCGATGTCTCCGGCCTGGAGCAGCCTTTCTCGGCGCATGAATATTTCATGCGCAATCCAAGCCTCTCCGGCCGTGGCAAGGCGATCGTAAAGGATGCCCCCTCTGCGTTCGATCATGTCGGAGCCCGCGCCAACTGAGGCGTCCGCCGCCGATGCCCTGGGTGAGACCGGGGAGGCGGGCGTCATCGATGTCGGATCGAATTCCGTCCGCCTCGTCGTTTATCGCATCGATGGGCGGGCGATGACGCCCACGCACAATGAAAAGGTGATGGCCGCGCTGGGACGCGGCCTCATGCGGACGGGCCGGCTGTCGGAGCCAGGCGCCGACGCCGCCGTGCGCGCGCTGGCGCGCTTTCGCGATGTGGCCGGAGCGCTCGGCGTCACACGGCTCTATGGCGTGGCCACCGCCGCCGTGCGCGAAGCGGCGGACGGCGCGGCCTTCGTTGAGCGCGTCGCGCGCGAGACAGGGGTTCAGCTGCGCGTGCTCTCCGGCGCCGATGAGGCGCGGCTCTCCGCGCTCGGCGTGCTTTGCGGCGCGCCGGAGGCGGACGGCGTCGTCGGCGATCTGGGCGGATCGAGCCTGGAGCTCGTCGAGGTGCATAAGGGCCATGTCGGGCGCGGCGAAACGTTCGCGCTCGGCCATCTCGCGCTCGGCCATCTGATCGGCGCGGAGGGCTTTTCCTATGAGCGCGTCGCGGCCGCCGCGGACGCCGCGCTCGAATCCTGGCGGCCGATGAACACCGCGGGCGCGCTCTATGCGGTGGGCGGCGTTTGGCGCGCGCTTGGACGCATCCAGATCGCGCTCTCCAATCACCCGCTGAAAGTGCTGCACCATCATGAGATGACGCGGGCCGAAGTGCTCTCCGTCGCCGACACCATCCGGCGCCAAAGCAAGAAATCGCTGGAAAGGTTGGAAGAGGCCGCCGCCAAGCGCGCGGATTCGTTGCCGTTTGGCGCTGTCGTGCTGGAGCGCCTCATGGTGCGCGGCGGCTTCGAGCGCGTCGTGCTCTCCTCCTTCGGCCTGCGCGAAGGCGTGCTGTTGGAGCGGATGGCGCCGTCCGTCTTGGCCGCGCATCCCTTGATCGCGGCGGCGGAGGCCTTTGCCGGCCCTAACAAGCGCGCGCGCGCGTTCGGCAAGGCGCTCGCCGACTGGATCCGTCCGGTATTCGCGCAGAGCGCGCCGATCTTCTCCGAAGAGCGCGATGCGGCGCTGCGCGATGCGGCCGCGCGGCTCGCCGATCTTGGCGGGGCGTTGCACCCCGATCAGCGCGGCGAGATCATGTTCGACCTTGTGCTGCGCGCGCCACTCGCCGCCATCAATCATGCCGAGCGCGCTTTCCTCGCCGGCTGCGTTCACCATCGCTACACGAAGTCCGCGCCGCACGCGCCCGCTTATCTGCGCCTCATCGACGAGGACGCACGGCGGGCGGCGCTGGCCGTTGGCGCGGCCCTGCGCCTGGGCGCCGATCTTTCCGCGCGCTCGGAGGTGTTGTTGGGGCGCTTCAAGCTGGCGGATGCGGGCGATGCGCTGGTGCTGTCCGCGCCGCGCGATGACGCCCCGCTTTTGTCCGATCAGGCGGGCAAACGCTTCGAGACCCTGGCCGCGCTTTTGGGCAAGGGCGCGCGGGTGGAGACGATCTAGCCCATCTCCTGAATGATCACCTTGCCGCCCTTGAGCGTTAGCGCGAGCGCGCCATGCTTGAGCGCCAGCGCGCGCGCGCCGAATATCTCGCGTCGCCACCCGCGCAGCGCGGGCGTATCGGCCTCGTCGGAGGCGGCGATGGCTTCGATGTCGGCGGAATTGGCGATGAGGCGGGGCGCGACGCCCTGGCGCTCCGCCTCCACGCGCAGCAGCACCTTTAAAAGTTCGGCCGTGGGCCCCGCGCCCTGGGGCGGAGGCGGGCCACGCTCGATCTTGGCGCTTGGCGGCGGCGGTTGCGACAGCGCTTCCTCCAGCGCGGCGATGAGATCGGCGCCGCCGCGCGAGCGGCCAAAGCCGCGCGGCACCACGCGCAGGCGATCGAACGCCTCCGGCGTACGCGGCCGCTGTTCGGCGATTTCGTAGATCGCGTCGTCCTTCAGCACGCGGGCGCGGGGCGTGTCGCGGCTTTGCGCCTGACGCTCGCGCCAGGCGGCGACGGTCTGCAGCGCGACGACATAATCGGGGGTCGTTTTGCGCAGCTTCAGTCGCTTCCAGGCGTTTTCCGGCGCGGTGTCGAAATTCTCCGGATCGGTGAGGCTGGCATGCTCCTCGTCGAGCCAATGGGTGCGGCCGTGCTCGGCCAGATAGGCCGCCATTTTAGGATAGAGGTCGCGCAGATGGGTGACGTCGGCGAGCGCATAGGCGAGCTGGGCGTCGGACAGGGGCCTGCGGCTCCAATCCGTGAAGCGCGAGGATTTATCGATCCGCCGCTTGAGCACCGCCTGGACGAGCCCGTCATAGGCGATCGAATCGCCATAGCCGCAGGCCATCGCCGCGATTTGGGTGTCGAAGATCGGGGCTGGAAGCGCCCCCATGAGATTGTAAAAGATTTCAAGGTCTTGGCGGGCGGCGTGGAACACCTTGAGGAGGCTTCGATTGGCCATCAGCGCCAGGAAGGGCGCAAGGTCCATGCCCGGCGCCATCGGGTCGATCACATAGGCATGGCCGGGCGAGGCCGCCTGGATGAGGCAAAGGCGCGGCCAATAGGTGGTCTCGCGCATGAATTCTGTGTCGACGCAGACGAACGCGCCCTCGGCCAGGGCGTGGCACGCCTCGGTCAGCTCCGCCGTTTCCGTGATGAGATGCATTGTCAGGCGTGGGGATGCGGTGCTGCGTCGCCTTGGTCAAGGGCATGCCCCAGCGGGGCGGCGGGCGCGGTCGCTTGTCTGACTGGCGGGTTCGCGTCATGTGAGGGCCCCCGATTCCACTGGAGCTCCCGATGCATCCCTACCGGTCCCATGATTGCGGCGCGCTTCGCCCCGCCCATGCCGGCCAGAATGTCCGCCTATCCGGCTGGGTGCACAGGAAGCGCGACCATGGCGGGCTGATGTTCGTCGATCTGCGCGATCATTACGGGATCACCCAATTGGTGGCCCAGCCAGGCACGGCGGGTTTTGCGGCGCTGGAGCGGCTGCGCGCGGAAAGCGTGGTGCGGATCGATGGGCGCGTGGTTGAGCGCACGCCGGAGACGGTGAACACCGCGCTCGCCACTGGCGGGATCGAGGTGCGGGTGGAGGCCGCCGACGTGCTGAGCGAGGCCGGTGAATTGCCGCTGCCGATCTTCGGCGAGCCGGATTATCCCGAGGACATTCGCCTGCGCTATCGCTTCCTCGATCTGCGCCGCGAGACGCTGCACAAGAATATCGCGCTGCGCTCGAAGGTGATCCATTCGATCCGCAATCGCATGGTCGATGCGGGCTTTACCGAATTTCAAACGCCGATCCTCACCGCGTCGAGCCCGGAAGGGGCGCGCGATTATCTGGTGCCGAGCCGCGTGCATCACGGCAAATTTTACGCGCTTCCCCAGGCGCCGCAGCAATTCAAGCAGCTGCTGATGGTGGCGGGATTCGACCGCTATTTTCAGATCGCGCCCTGCTTTCGCGACGAGGACGCGCGCGCCGACCGTTCGCCCGGTGAATTCTATCAGCTCGATCTGGAGATGAGTTTCGTCACGCAGGAAGACGTGTTCGCGACGATGGAGCCGGTGCTGCATGGCGTGTTCGAGGAATTCGCCAACGGCAAGAAGGTGACGCCGTACCCGTTCCCGCGCATTCCCTATCGCGAGGCGATCGCGAAATACGGCACGGATAAGCCCGACACGCGCAATCCGCTCATCATCCAAGACGTGAGCGCGCATTTCAAAGGCGGTGGCTTCGGCCTCTTCGCGCGCATGCTGGAGACGGAGAAGAACGCGATCTGGGCGATCCCCGCGCCCGGCGGCGGCTCACGCGCCTTCTGCGACAAGATGAATTCCTGGGCGCAGAGCGAGGGTCAGCCCGGGCTTGGTTACATCTTCTGGCGGAATGAACCCGTCCCGCACGGTGCAGAAATCGGGACAGATCATCCCATTCGCGCAGTCGCTGACTCCCAGTTGAAGGCCGAGGCTTTGGCATCAGCGAATAGCGGCGAGCAGTTCATGTTTCTGTCTTCGCCAAACTCCTACATCGCTGGTTCTGGTCCAATCGCAAAGAACATTGGTCTTGAACGGACAGAAGAAATTCGGTTGCAGCTTGGCTTGAAGGCTGGCGACGCCTGCTTCTTCGTCGGCGGCGACCCGGGCGTGTTCTATAAATTCGCCGGCCTCGCGCGCAACAAGATCGGCGCCGAGCTCGATCTCTTTGAAAAGGACACGTTCAATTTCGTGTGGGTCGTCGATTTCCCGATGTTCGAATGGAACGAGGACGAGAAGAAGATCGATTTCTCGCACAATCCGTTCTCGATGCCGCAAGGCGAATTGGAAGCGCTCGAAACACAAGACCCGCTCACCATCAACGCCTATCAGTACGACATCGTCGTCAATGGCGTGGAATTGTGTTCGGGCGCGATCCGCAATCATCGCCCTGACGTGATGCTCAAGGCGTTCGAGATCGCCGGGCATTCGGCGCAATTCGTGGAAGAGAAGTTCGGCGGCATGCTCAACGCGTTTCGCTATGGCGCGCCCCCGCATGGCGGCATGGCGCCGGGGATCGATCGGATCGTGATGCTGCTCGCAGGCGCGGAGAATATCCGCGAAGTGATTGCGTTCCCGCTCAATCAGCAGGCGCAGGACCTGATGATGAATGCGCCGAGCGAGGTGACGCCCAAGCAATTGCGCGAGCTTGGCATCCGCATCGTCGGCGATGTGAAGCCTTAGGCGTGTCCTCCCCTGGGCGGGGAGGATGCTGCGTCAATCGAACTTGATCACGATCTTGCCGAAATGGCCGCTGCTCTTCATCAGGTTGAGCGCGTCTTGCGCCTTCTCGAACGGGAAGACCTTGTCGATCACCGGCTTGATCTTGTGCAGGCTGATGGCGCGGTTCATCTCCTCGAATTGCTCGCGCGAGCCGACCGAAAGACCTTGGATGCGCACGCTGTTGCCGATCAGCATGGCCGGCATGAAGGGCGCGCCGTCGAATCCGCCGACAATGCCGACAATGGCGATGTGGCCCGCGAACCGCACTGCGGCCATGGATTCCGACAGCGTCGCCTGACCGCCGACTTCGACGACCGTATCGACGCCGCGTCCGCCAGTAAGCTTCTTTGCGGCCGAGCCCCAATTCGGTGTCGTTTTGTAATTGATGAGGTGCGTCGCGCCGAGCGTCTTGCAGCGGTTGAGCTTCTCGTCCGAAGACGAGGTGATGATGCTTTCGACACCCATCGCGGCGCAGAATTGCAGCGCGAAGATCGACACCCCGCCCGTGCCTTGCATGAGCGCGACGTCGCCTGCCTTCAGCGCGCCGTCGACCACGAGCGCGCGCCACGCGGTCAGCGCAGCGCAGGGCAGCGTGGAGGCTTCTTCGTAGGAGAGATGCTCGGGAAACTTCGTCACCCCGTGGGCGGAAATGAGCATCAATTCCTGGCCGCAGCCGTCATTGGGACCGCCGAGCACGGCGCGCAGTTTTTCCGGGCTCGGCGGGCCGCCGATCCAGCCCTCCGCGAAGAAATTGGACGCAACGCGGTCTCCGACCTTTACGCGCGTGACGCCGGGGCCCACCGCCTCCACCACCCCCGCGCCGTCCGAGAACGGCACGAGTGGGAGCGGATTGGCGCCAGGATAAAGCGCGCTGACAGTGAGATAATCGCGATAATTGAGGCTCACGGCCTTCATGCGCACGACGATCTGGCCGGGCCCAGGCGTGGGGTCCGGGCGCTCCGCGATCTTCAAATTCTCAATGCCAAAAGCGCCCTGAATTTCGAGTACGCGCATCGCGATGTCCTCCGTCTGGAGACACGCCTAGCGCGGCGGATCGCGCCGCGCGAGCCCTCACGCGACGCGAACCGGGGCCGCAAATTCAGCCCTTCGCTTCGGCCTTCCCGCAGGCGTCGCAGATCCCGCTCGCCGATTCCACGGTGAAGTGGCCGCAGGTCGGGCACGCCTCCGCGCGATAGCTTTTTTGCGCGGCTCGTCCGCCGGGCTTGGTCTCACGCATGGCGCCGCGCGCGGTCGCTGGCCGCGCGGGCGTGGTCTCTTTTGCGTCCGGCGCGCGCGGTTTCAGCACGACGACGTTTTCAGGCGCCGTCCCACGCGCGAAACCGCGCGAGATCATGCGCACCGCCGCTTCGGCCTCGATCGCGTCCTTGCCCAAGCCGTCGGCCTTGGCCGCGAAGGGATCGACATGGGCGAGGTCCGTGCGGCCAAGATAGGAGACGGCGAGCTCACGGAAGATGTAGTCGAGAATGGAGGTGGCGTGGCGGATGGTTTCGTTGCCCTTCACCTCGCCCGCCGGTTCGAAGCGGGTGAACAGGAAGGCTTCGACATATTCCTCGAGCGGCACGCCATATTGCAGGCCGATTGAGATCGCGATGGCGAAGTTGTTCATTAGCGAGCGGAACGAGGCGCCTTCCTTGTGCAGGTCGATGAAGATCTCACCGAGCGCGCCGTCGTCATATTCGCCGGTGTGCAAATAGACTTTGTGTCCCGACACCGTGGCCTTCTGGATGTAGCCCTTGCGCCGATCCGGCAGGCGGCGCCGACCGTCGGGCGTCAATTCTTGCGGCGCGACGAAGGAGGGCGTGAAAGCCGGCGCGGGCGAGGATGCGGCGGCCGCAGGCGCCGGCGCTTCGTCGCGCATATCTTCGAGCGCGGGCAGGTCAAGCTTGATCGAGGGCGCAGTGACGCGCAGCCGCAAGAGCTTCACGCCCGCGTCGAGCGCCGCTTGCGCAAGGCTTGCACGCTCGCTGGCGCGCGCGGCAGGCAGCGCAAGGTCGAGCGCGACGCGCGCGAACGGCGCGGCCGCCGACGCGAGCGCGATCTGCGCCTCGGGCGGAATATCGGCGCCGCTGGCGAAAATCGCGCGCTGCGCGTCGATGAGGTGCGGCGCGGCCTTCAGATCGCCCGCGCCCATGCACCAGGCCTCGGCCTCGGCGATTTCATCTTCGCTGAAGCCGAGGGTTTTTAAGAGATCGCCGCGTTTGCCGGCGGCGACATCGGCGGGAAGATTGAGCAGCTTCTCGCAAAGCTCCGGGCCGATCACCAGCGGATGCACGGCGGCGCGCAGCGAGAAAGCATCGCGCGCGGCGTCCTCGATGGCGTCGAGCGCGGGATCGGTGAGACCCTTCGCGCGGAGTGTTTCGCGATTGATGGCGGGCGCGCCCATCAGCGTGCGCCGGCCTTCCGCATGCGCGCGTACGGCTTCGATTTGCGCGTCCGAAAGGCCGAGCGCAGCGAGACCCGCACGCGCCGCGGGCGCGAGGCGCCGGCCAAAGCGTCCCTCGGCGTCCGCGCCATACCCGCAAAGGCTCGCGAGCGGCGCAAGACCGCTTGCCACGCCGAGACGGCGCGCGCTCAGCGGATCGAGCGCGAAGGCTATTTGCGCGCGCCCGCGTTTTTTCGGCGGCAGGGTGCGCCACAGCGCCTGCATCTCGGAATGCGCATCGGCGAACGACGCCGGCGGTTGCGACAAGGAAAGCGCGGCTTCGCGCGCGGCTTTTGAATCGGCGCCGTGCTTGGCGCCGGCGCATTCGCTGAGCGCCGCCGCATGCGCCAACGCTGCGATGGAGGCGATGATCGCGCGCGCTTCGGCGCTGTCATAGCCGATCCCGGCGCGCATCAGCAGTTCGGCGAAGCCTTCCAGACGCAGGCTGATCCCGCAATCGGGATCGGCGGCGGCCAGCGCACGGACGAGCGCGCGAATATCGGCGTCGAACAGGCCGGCGTCGAACTGCGCTTCGAAATAAGCCGGCAGGGCGAGCGCCGCGCCGAGCGCGCGCGGCGCATCTCCGAACGCCCCCGTGGGGTCCGCGCCCGGTTCGGCGACGAGATCCGCGGGCGAACCTGGAGGTCCCGCCACCAATGCGCGCCGCCGCGCCGGCGCAGCGCCGGCTTCAAGCGCAGCCGCATAGGCCGCCCGTTGCGTGGCGCCCCCGAGAGCCGCGACGATGTCCGCATCCGGCGCGCCGGCGAGACGCGCCGCCGCCGCCTTGCGCGCGACATTGGGGCGCGTGATGTCGAGTTGATTGCGCACCGCCTCGATGGCGAGCTCGGCCAGCGCGGCGTCGAGCGCGCGCGCTCCGGCCTGAAGCGCGGCCGCGCCGCGCTGGCGGGCTTGCTCGGCGGCGATCATGCCCTCGGCGTCGGCCGGTTCAGGAGTCGCCAGCACGACCGGACCGTTCAGTCCCTCGGGATCGAACAGCCGCGCTTGGGCGTCGAGCGCGTCGAGCGCCGCCTGCGCGGGCGCGCCGGAGAGGGCGATGCGCGCGCCGGCGGCGAGGGCGGCGCCGGCCTCGGCCATGGCGGCGCGCGCGCCGGCCGCGTCAGCCGGCCACGCGAAGCGTTGGAAAGAGGCGGGATCGCCCCCGCCCTCGACGCAGGCCCGCACCAGCGGCGCATCGAGCGCCACCCGCCCGGCGGCGATCGCGGCGGTGAGTTCAGGTGCGCCGAGACGGCCCGCAATCTTATCCAGCGCCGCCTTCACACTGCGTTGGCCGGTCTCGTCCGGGAGGCAGAGGCCTTCCGCCAAAGCCAGGGCGGCCATGTCGGCGCTGAAAGCCTCGGGAACGAGCACAGCGTCCTCGTCAGACTCGATCGTCGTCCAACCATCCTCGCGCATGGCGCGCCTCCATCCATTTCGCCCCCGAGAATAGGCTTGATGCGCGAAGCGGATCAATATCTGGTGTGATGCGACCGCGATCTATCCCCATATATGGTTTCGCATCCGCACTGGACGCTCCGCCTCGGCTTCGCCATAGTGCCGCCGTCTCCGGGAACCCTTTTACGCTCATGCTCAAGCGCATCTTCACTTGGTGGAACGGCGCCACGATCGGCGCGCTGTTCGATATTGGCCGCAGGGGCGTGTTCGTGGGCGAAGACGAGGAAGGCAATCGCTTTTACGAGGAGCGCCGGCCCAGCCTTGATGGGCGCAAGCGTCGTTACGTGATCTATGCCGGTCTCGCCGAGGCGAGCCGGCTCAATCCGGATTGGCACGCCTGGATGCACTACATCACCGACGATCCGCCCACCCGTGCGCCGCTGCCGCGCAAGGCTTGGGAAAAGCCGCACCGCCCCAATATGACGGGGACGATCCATGCTTATCGTCCGCCTGGTTCGCTGGCGCGCGGCGGGGAGCGGGCGCGCGCTACGGGCGATTACGAAGCCTGGTCGCCGGAATGAGTCGCGTGGCGGAGGGGGCCATCCATGACTGAACGTATCGCCGAGACAATTTTGGGCGCCATCGTCGCCGCGATCGCGATTGGGTTTTTCGTGTTCGCCGCCGCGCAAGCCGGCCAAGGCGCCGCGGCCGGCGGCGGCGCTGACTACATCGCCAATTTTCAGCGGGTGGACGGCGTGAATGTCGGCTCGGACGTGCGCATTTCCGGCGTGAAGGTCGGCGTCGTCAAAGCGATCGCGCTCAATCCCGACACCTATCAGGCGCGTGTGACGCTGAACGTGCAGGGCGATGTGACGCTGCTCGATCAGACAACGGCGCGCGTGGCGTCGGATGGGTTATTGGGCGGAGCGTATATCGGTCTTGAGCCGGCCGGGCTCGATCCATTGCCGCCGGGCGGTGAAATCTTCAACACGCAGGGCTCGGTCGATTTGCTGACTCTGCTCACCTCCGCCGCACAGAACATGGGCGGGGGATCTTCCGCGGAGACCGCCCCCTGATGCGCGCACTGATCGCAGCTTTCGCCCTTTTGGCCCTTGCCGCCGGCGCGGCCCATGCCGAGCGCGCCGTGCTCCGCGGGCTCGATAAGGTCACGGGCCAAGCGCGCGATTTCAGCGTGGAGGTGGGCGCGCGGCCGGTGCGGTTCGGCACGCTGGAAGTGGTCGCGCGCGCCTGTTCGAAAGCGCCGCCCGAGGAGCCGCCGGAAGTGTCGGTCTATCTGCAGGTGTTCGATACGCCTCCCGTCGCCGAAGGCCAGGAGGCGGTGCGCAGCCAAGTCTTTCAAGGGTGGATTTTCGCATCGAGCCCCGGCCTCAACGCGCTTGAGCATCCGGTTTACGACGTATGGGCGATCGATTGCAGAAGCTGAGCGCCCGGCGCTGATGCGCTCATGCGCTTGAAATCGCCGCGCACGGTGAGAGCCTTCACTAGCATTTCCTGAAACATGCGGCGTGTGACGATCTCGGCGCCGAATTGCATCAGATGCTCGGTCTGGAATTGAGCGTCGAGTAGGCTGAAGCCGCCTTCGATCAGGCGCGCGGTCAAATGCACAAGCGCTGCTTTGCTGGCGTCGCGCGCGCGGGAAAACATGCTCTCGCCAAAGAAGGCGCCGCCAAGCGCCACGCCATAGAGCCCGCCGACAAGCGTATCGCCCTCCCAGGCCTCCACGCTGTGCGCCAGACCGCGTTGGTGCATCTGCATGTAGAGCGTGACGATCGGGCTTGAAATCCAGGTCTCCTCGCGGCCGGGCGCAGCCGCCGCGCACAGCGCCACGACTTCAGCGAAGCGTGTGTCGATGGTGAAGCGCCAACGATCCTGCCGCACTGACCGCGCGAGCCTGCGCGGTACGTGGAAACTGTTCAGCGGAAAAACGCAGCGCCATTCCGGATCGACCAGGAAGATGCTGTCGTCGTCGCGCGCTTCGGCCATGGGAAAGACGCCGCGGCGATAACAGGCGATCAGATCGTCGACGCCGAAGCGGTTCATGGCGCGCATGTTTGCAGGATGCGCCCGTCGAGGCAAAGCCCGCTTAACCATGTCCGCGCACGGGATATTCATCCCGCGCCGATATGAGGCGGGCAGCGGAAGGGTTGCGCCATGCGTGCAGGGCTGCTTGTGGGCGTGTCGATCCTTGTCGCCAGCCTCACCTCGTGTCCCGAGATTGTGTCCGCCACCAGCCGCGCGCCCTGTGGCGACCGCATGCGCGCGCTAAAGGCCGCCTATGAGCCACTTTCGGAAGCGGCGGTGGCGCAAGGCGTCGCGGGCATGGCGCGCGCCGCCGCTGGCCACGATCCCAGCCTCGATCCGGATTCCTATTACGCGCGGCGCCAGCAGCAACGCTTTGAATCCGCGGCGCGCGATCATTTGCACAATGTGCGGCTCATGGAGCGCGCCAGGCGGGCCTATGAAGCGGCGCGCGCGGCGGGGTGCTGGTACGTGCCGCCGCCGCCCTATGAGGGCGATCTGTTCAGAGGCGCTTGAAGGGACGCGCTAAGCCTGGTCGGCGCGCAGGAAATCTTCCAGCCAGTGGATGTGATAATCCCCGTCGAGGATATCCTTCTCCTGAACCAGGCGCTGAAACAGCGGGATCGTCGTCTCAACGCCGCTGACCACCATTTCGCCGAGCACCCGGCGCAGACGCATCAAGGCTTCGCTGCGATCGCGCCCATGCACGATCAGCTTGCCGATCAAAGAATCGTAGTGCGGCGGAATCTGGTAGCCGGCATAAATCGCGCTATCGAGCCTCACGCCAAGCCCGCCGGGGGAATGATAGCCGGTGATCGTGCCCGGCGAAGGGCGGAAGGTGACCGGGTTTTCCGCGTTGATGCGGCATTCGATGGACGCGCCGCGAAAGCGCACCTCCTCTTGGCGGAGGCTGAGCGGGGCGCCGTCGGCGATGCGGATCTGCTCACGCACGAGATCGAGCCCGGTGATCATCTCCGTAACCGGATGCTCCACCTGAAGGCGCGTATTCATTTCGATGAAATAGAATTCGCCGTTCTCATAGAGATATTCGACTGTTCCAACGCCAAGATAGCCGAGTTTTTGGATCGCTTGCGCGGTGACCAGCCCGATGCGGGCGCGATCTTCGTCGTTGAGCGCGGGCGAGGGCGCCTCTTCAAGCACCTTCTGATGGCGCCGCTGCAGCGAGCAATCGCGCTCTCCCAAATGAATGACATTGCCGTGGCTGTCGGCGACGATCTGGATTTCGATGTGACGCGGGCGGGCGAGATACTTTTCGATATAGACCGCGTCGTTGCCGAAGGCTGCGCGTGCTTCGGCGCGCGCCGTGGCGAAGGCTTCGCCGATATCATCGGCGCTTCTGGCCACCTTCATGCCGCGCCCGCCGCCGCCGGCCGCGGCCTTGATGAGCACCGGATAGCCGATCTTCTTGGCGATCTTCTTGGCTTCGTCTTCGCTTGTGACCGCGCCGTCCGAACCCGGCACGCAGGGCATGCCGCTTTCCTGCGCTGCCTTCTTGGCGGTGATCTTGTCGCCCATAAGCCGGATATGTTCGGACTTTGGGCCAATGAACACGAGGCCATGCTGCTCCACGATCTCCGCGAATTTGGCGTTCTCCGAGAGAAAGCCATAACCGGGATGAATCGCTTGGGCGCCGGTGATTTCGGCGGCGGCGATAATAGCGGGAATGTGCAGATAGGATTTGGCCGCCGGCGGCGGGCCGATGCACACGCTCTCGTCCGCGAGACGCACATGCATGGCGTCGGTGTCCGCCGTGGAGTGCACCGCCACGGTGGCGATGCCCATCTCCTTGCAGGCGCGATGGACGCGCAGCGCGATCTCGCCGCGATTGGCGATGAGAATTTTGTCGAACATCAGTCGATAATCACGAGCGCTTGGCCGAACTCGACAGGCTGGCCGTCGCTGACGAGAATTTCGGCGACGCGGCCCGATTTCGGCGCCGGTATTGGATTGAATGTCTTCATCGCCTCGACGATGAGCAGCGTTTGGCCTTCGGCGACGGTGTCGCCCACCTTCACAAAGGAAGATGCGCCCGGCTCTGGCGACAAATAGGCCGTGCCCACCATCGGCGAATTCACGGCGCCTGGATGATTGCGCCGATCCTGACTTGCGGCCGGCTCAGCCGGCGCGGCGGCGGGCGCGGGCGCGGCAAGCGCTGCGGGCGGCGCGTGCATCATTTGCGCTGGCGCGGCGATCGTCACGGTGCGGGCGAGGCGCAGACGCACCTCGCCATGCTCGACCTCGATTTCAGTCAATCCCGAATCGCTGAGGATGGCGGCCAACTCGCGCACGAGTTCGGGCTCGATCCCGCTCGACGATTTCTTATCCGACATGAACGCGCTTTCTCCAGATCAGGCGCCTGCCGCGACGGCGCAAGCCGCATCGACGGCGAGCACATAGCTCGTCAATCCAAAACCCGCGATGACGCCCTTCGCGACCGGCGACACATAGGAGTGGTGTCGGAACGCCTCGCGGGCGTGCGGGTTGCTCAAATGCACCTCAATGACGGGTACGGCGATGGCCTTTATGGCGTCATGCAGGGCGACGGAGGTGTGGGTATAGGCGGCGGCGTTGAGAATGACGGCGCGTGCTTTCGCGCCCGCCTCGTGCAGCCATTCGACCAATTCGCCTTCGCGTTGAGTTTGGCGAAACACCACGGACGCGCCGAGCGCGCGGGCGCGCGCGCCGCAGGCGGCTTCGATGTCGGCCAGGGTGGCGCGGCCATAAATCTCCGGTTCGCGCTGGCCGAGCAAATTGAGGTTGGGCCCGTTCAGCACGTAAATCGGCTTCGGCGCGGCGGCGTCGGACATGAAGGACAAATTCTCTCGCGGCGGTCGCGCATTGCGCCGCCGCCGGGCGGGACGTAAGCGGGGCGAATAGGAGGCTCGATGCGGCTCTGGGTCAATGGCGAACTGCGCGAGGTTGAGGAGGGCGCGACCCTCTTCGCCTACCTGGCCGAATCCGGCGTGGATCCGGCCAAGGTCGCGGTCGAGCGGAATCTGGAGATCGTGCCGCGCTCGCGGTATCAAAATACCGAGCTGCAGGCCGAAGACCGGCTTGAAATCGTTCAATTCGTGGGAGGCGGGTGATGACCGCGAGCACGCCATCCGACCCGTTGGTGATCGCGGGAAAGGCCTACGCTTCTCGCCTCATCGTCGGGACGGGCAAGTACGCGAATTACGCCCAGAACGCGCAGGCGGCTGAGGAGGCTGGCGCCGAGATTGTCACGGTCGCCTTACGCCGTGTGAACTTATCCGATCCGAATCAGGAACGTCTGGGGGATTTCCTGGACCCCAAACGCTTCACCTATCTCCCCAACACCGCAGGTTGTTACACCGCCGACGAGGCCGTCCGCACGCTGCGCCTGGCCCGAGAGGCGGGCGGTTGGACGCTGGTGAAGCTCGAAGTGCTGGCCGATCAGAAGACGCTCTATCCTGACATGGAGGAGACTCTGAAGGCCGCCAAGCTGCTGATCGGCGAGGGCTTCCAGGTGATGGTCTATTGCAGCGACGATCCGGTCTATGCGCGGAAGCTGGAGGATGTCGGCTGCGCGGCGATCATGCCGCTGGGCTCGCTGATCGGATCGGGGCTCGGGGTGCAGAACCCGGTCAATATTCGTCTGATTGTGGAGCAGGCGCGCGTGCCGGTGATCGTCGACGCCGGCGTGGGCACCGCTTCGGACGCCGCCATCGCCATGGAGCTGGGCTGCGACGGGGTGCTGATGAACACCGCCATCGCAGCCGCCAAGGACCCCATCCGCATGGCCCGCGCCATGAAGCATGCGGTGATCGCGGGCAGGGAGGCCTATCTCGCGGGGCGTATGCCCAAGAAGCGCTACGCCGATCCCAGCTCGCCGCTAGCGGGCTTGATTTGACGTAAGGGGAAAGCGCTCTCTACCGCCGTCTCCTCGTAAATCCGGACCCATCATGCTTGTGTTGCACGAGGCCCGCGTGGCCGCCGACGAGATCGACAGTCTCGGCCACATGAACATGCGCTATTATTCGGTCCGCGCGCGCGAGGGCGCGGCGGCGCTGTTCGCACGTTGGGGCTTTGGCGCCAAGGCGCTCAAGGCCGCCGGCCTTACGCTCACCGTCCAGGATTCCTTCAATCATTATCTGGCCGAGCAATTCGAGGGCGCGTCCCTGTGCATTCAGGGCGGCGTGATCGATGTCGGCGCGCAAGACGTGTCCCTCTATGTTGAAATCATCAACACCGGCGACGGCAAGCGTGCCGCCACGTTTCTGCTGAAACCCGTTCTGCAGGAAAGCGCCACGCGGCGACCCACGCCGTTTCCGGCTTCGCTTCTGGCTTCTGCGCGCAATGACCTCATCGATGTCCCCGCGCATGCGCGCCCGCGCACGCTGGACCTTGCGCCCCCGCGCACGGACCTGCGCTACGAGGACATCGCGCGACGCTTGCCGCCGTCGCATTTCCCGGGCGAGTTCAAGGTGCGCGTCGATCCGGTCGATTGCGACAGTCATGGATTTTTGAAGCTCTCGGGCGCGCAGGACATCATGATGATGGCGTTCGCGGCGGTGATGCGCGCGCGCGCCGCCGCCGGCGAGGAGGTCCAGCAAGGGCCGCGCGAATTCCCCGTTGAGAACGGCGTGCGCGTCGCCTGGGCGATGCTGGAAAACCGTCAATATCTGGTGCGCACGCCGCGCGCCGGTGACCTCGTGCAGACGCTGAGCGCGCCGTATCAGATCGCGCGCAAGACGCAGACCATGCGACGCTGGACGTTCAATGTCGAAACCGGCGATCTCCTGGCCGTGATCGACGGCGTGTCCATCGCTTTCGATCTTGGCGCGCGCCGCGCGATCGATATCCCGCCCGGCATCCGGCGTGAGCTTGAAAGCGAGATGATCGCCGATTTGACGTTTTAGCGCGAGGCCTGCGTCGCCGCTGTCGCCCGCGCCAGCGCGCGATCGAGCGCCGCGCGGTCAAACCCCATCACCCATTCGCCATTGATCAGGAACGCGGGCGTGCCGCGCACGTCTGATTCGGCGGCCAAGGATTGATTGGTTTCGATGATGCGGTCGATCTCCGGATTGGGCATGTCGCGACGCATGCGCGAAACGTCGATTCCGGAGCGTCGGGCGATCGCATCGATCGCCTCGCTGTTGAGGTCGCCGCGATGGGCCATCAGCGCGCGATGGAATTCGCGATAGCGCCCCTGTGGGATCGACGCGATCGCCGCGCGCGAGGCCTCCAGCGATTCCGGACCCAGAACGGGGAATTCCTTGAACACGAAACGCACGTCGCGGCGTGCGCGGATCACGTTGAACGCCCATTCCGCCGCCGCGTGACAATAAGGGCAGCGATAGTCGAAGAATTCCACGATCGTGATTGGCGCGTCCGCGGGCCCGATCGAGACATCGCGGGGATCGCTTTCGATCTCGGCGCGCCGCGCATTCGCACGCCGGTCGGCCAGCGCGTCGAGCGCCTCCTGGAGAAGGGTGGGATCGTTGACGATGTAATCGCGCACGATCGCGCGCACTTGATTGGAATCGCTGACGTTCACCGGCGCGGGCGGCGGCGCGGCGGGTGCGGTGGCGGATTGCCGGCCGCATCCGGCGAGGACCGTCGCGCAGGCGAGCGCGGCCAAAAGGGTTCGCATCAAGATTGGCGCTTTCAAGATCTACGTTCCCTGGCGTCTCTCAATTCGCCTTGGCTTAGGGCGGCGATGTCGGCGGCGCGCTGATGTGCGGGCTGGCCTTGCGGCAGGGCGCGGCGCGCGCGCTCGGCGAAATTCACGGCGCGCGGATAATCGCCGACCACATAGGCCTGCTCGGCGGATGCGAGTTCGGCCAGACCTTCTTCGCCGCGCGCGGAGTGCGCGGCGGCCAGCTCGCGCCAAGCGAAGGCGTTGTCGTCGTCGAGCGCGGTGGCGCGCTCCAACAGGCGCACCGCCTCGTCCGTGCGCGGACCTGGCCGTTGTTCCGACGCGATCAGCGCGCGCGCGAGCGCAACGAGCAAAAGCGAATCGTCGGGCCGCAATTGCAATGCGCGACGGCTGTGCGGAATGGCTTCCTCGGCGCGTCCGTTCTCAAAGAGGATCTGACCGTAAAGTTCGTAGAAGTAGGGATTGTTGGGCTCTTCGGCGATCAGGGATTCTATTTCGCGAGTCGCGGCGGGAATATCGACCGCGCGATACCACGCCACCGCGCGCGCGTAGCGCGCGGGCTTGGACGTGTCGCGCAACGGATAGCGCGAAAGCGTCTGCGCCGGCGTCATGAGGAAGCCATAGAGCTTGGCCTGGATCATTTGGAGAGCGAACACGTCGGCCGGGGAATCCGATGCGCCGCGATGCGCGGACTGCTCCACGCGCGCGCGCAGGGATTCAACACGGTCGGACGTGAAAGGGTGGCTCACCATGTAGGGCGGAGCGCGCCGCATGTTGAATTCGTATTGCCGCAAATTGCGGTTGAAGAAGTCGATGAGGCCCTCGCCCGATTGGCCGCTTTGCTCCAGATAAGACATCGCCGCTTGATCGGCCGCCGATTCCTGCACTTGCGTGTGCCGGACGAAATTGCCTTGCGCGAAAGCCGGCGCGCCTGAGATCAACGCCGCGCCCGCATCGCCCGCGCCGCCGATCATCGCGAGCACGCCAAGCCCGATTGAAATCAAGGCTGGCCCCATCGAGCGGCGCATCGCTTCGCGGGAGCGCACCAAATGGCCCCCGCTGATATGGCCCGTTTCGTGCGCCAGCACGCCCTTAAGCTGGTTAGGGTTTTGCGCCGCCAGAATGAGGCCGGTGTGCACGAAGATGTTGGCGCCGCCGGCGACAAACGCGTTCAGGCTCGGATCGTTGACGATGTAGAGACTAATCTCGTCCGGCGTGAGACCGGCGGCGTTCCACAAGGGCGTCGAATAATCGCGCAGCACCTGCTCGATCTCGGAATCGCGGATGAGGCCGCCTTGCGCCGCCGCCGGCTGGGCGAACGCCATCAGCGCGGCGAGCGAGACGGCGAGGATGCGGCTCGCACGCGCGAGCCAATGGGACGGCTTCATGCCGTGTTCCTTCCCTTCATCGTCGCCAACCCGCGCCGATGTCGAGCGTCAATGCGGCGCCAAGATGGCCGTGCGCGTGGCGCGCGATCAGCCCTTTTTCCCCCACCGATTGAGGCGTGAGAAGAATTTCTCGCGCCGCTGCTGGTCGGGCTCGTAATCGGCGGCGCTCCAAGCGGGCTCAGGCGTCGAATCGGGCGCTTCCAAGGGCTGGGGCGTGGCCTCCAAGTAGGTGGCGGGCTCGGCGATCGCGACCATCGCCGGCGTCTCGGGAGCGCTGGCGGGCGCCGCGTATGCGGGTTCGGCCGCATACGCAGGTTGAGTTGCCGCTTCTGGCGCCAAGTCGGACGCGGTCGGGATCACGGTTTGAAGCGTCTCGTCCTGAGTCTCGCGCGGGGCCCGCTGCGGCCGCTCGGGCGCGGCCATGCGGCGCTGATAGGCCCCGGCGTCCGTCATCGCGAAATCGAGCCATTCGCCGCCATCCACTTCGAAGGGCTTTCTGCCGCGGCCGCGGCGGCGACGACGGCGACGCGAGGAGGCGTCGCTGCGTTCCTCGCTTTGTCGCGGCGCGCGCTCAGAGCGCTCGGGTCGGTCTGCGCGGGCGGCGGCGGGACGCGGCTCATCGCCGGCTTCCTCATCCCTGCGCCGTCCATTGCGGCGGCGGCGACGGCGACGGCCGCGTTCGCCGTCCTCGCCATTGGCGGGTCGGCTGGCCTCGACGGCTTCCTCCTCTTCGGCGTCGTCGTCTTCCGGCTCGGCGCCGACATCGTCGATCTCGCCATGATCGGGCAGGCTGGCGGCGGCGCTGCGGCCCGGTTCTTCGTCCTCATCCTCGTCGAGCACCTGGTCGCCGACGATGTTCAACTCGAAATCCGGCGGCAAAAGTCCCGCGCCGGAGACGATGCGCAGACGCACGCGGCGCGCGGCCTCGATCTCGGCGAGGGTTTCGCGCTTTTCGTTGAGCAGATAGAGCGCGACATCGGCGGGCGCGCGCGCCTCGACCTGGGCGCCGCGATTTTTCAGGCTTGCTTCATCCAGCGCGCGCAGAAGCGCCAAGGCCGAAGATTCGATCGAGCGCACGCGGCCCGCGCCGCCACAATGATCGCAGACATGGCTGGAGCCCTCCAGCACCCCGGTGCGGCGGCGCTGGCGCGACAATTCCAAAAGCCCGAACGGGGAAATCTTGCCCGCCTGCACGCGCGCGCGGTCGAAGCGCAGATTGTCCTTCATGCGCTTTTCAACGGCGCGGTCGTTCTTGGTCTCCTCCATGTCGATGAAATCGATCACGATGAGGCCGGCGAGATCGCGCAAGCGGATTTGGCGCGCGGCTTCGTCCGCGGCTTCAAGATTGGTCTTGAACGCAGTCTGTTCGATGCCGCGCTCGCGCGTGGCCCGTCCCGAGTTCACGTCGATGGCGACGAGCGCTTCGGTCTGATTGATGACGATATAGCCGCCGCTCTTTAGCTGAACGACCGGCGAATAGATGGTGTCGAGCTGCTTTTCGACGCCGAATTTCGTGAAGATAGGCGTCGGCTCGCGCCACGAGTGCACGCGCTTGGCGTGGCTGGGCATGAGCATGCGGACGAAATCCTTGGCCTCCTTGTAGGCGTCCTCGCCCGCGACATGCACTTCCTCGACGTCCTTGTCGTAGAGATCGCGGATCGCGCGCTTCACCAGCGAGGATTCCTCGTAGATCAGCGCCGGCGCCACCGAGCGCAGCGTGGTGTCGCGAATATTCTCCCAGGCGCGCATCAGATATTCGTAGTCGCGCTTGATCTCGGTCTTGGTGCGCTTGGCCCCCGCGGTGCGGATGATGAGGCCCATGCCGGTCGGCACTTCGAGATCGGTGGCGACCTTCTTGAGGCGCTTGCGGTCCGGCCCGCTGGTGATCTTGCGCGAAATGCCCCCGCCGCGGCCCGTATTGGGCATGAGGACGCAATAGCGCCCGGCGAGCGAGAGATACGTGGTGAGCGCCGCGCCTTTATTGCCGCGCTCTTCTTTGACCACCTGGATCAGCATGATCTGGCGGCGACGGATCACTTCTTGGATGCGATAGCGGCGCGTCAGAATGCGGCGCCGGCGTTCATCGGCGGCGGCTTCATCCTCCTCGGCGTCGTCGCCTTCGGCCTCCTGTTCGGCGGCGGCGAATTCGGCCTTCAGCGCTTCGCGGTCGGCGACCGGAATTTGATAATAGTCCGGATGGATTTCCGAGAACGCCAGAAAGCCGTGGCGATTGCCGCCATATTCGACGAACGCGGCTTGGAGCGACGGCTCCACGCGGGTGACTTTGGCCAGATAGATGTTGCCACGCAGTTGGCGCTTGGCCTGGGTCTCGAAATCAAAATCGTCGACGCGTGACCCGTCCATCACCACCACCCGGGTCTCCTCGGGGTGGGCGGCGTCGATAAGCATTGTCTTGGGCATGTTTTGCTCCGATGGCGCCGCGCGCGGGGCCGCAATCGGGGCCGGGGCGGGCGGGGCGCGAAGTCAGGCGAGCTGGCGGCGCAGATCGACGCGCCATCGGACGCCCGCCGGCCGAAGCCGTCTGACGGTCTGCGATGGCGGCGGCGAGGCGCATGCCGAACTCCGAAAGGCGCCCGTTGGGGCGGACGCCGGGGATGAGCTCCGCGCATGCGGATGCGACGCGCTGTCGACCCTGATGCGGTCGCCCGATACCGGGCTGAGCGCGGGGGAAGCCTTGCCGATCCGCGAAGCGGGAGCGATGGCCGCTCATCCGGGCGCCGGCGAAACGCGGCGTGGACAAAGCGACACGACGATGTTTGCACGAATTCCCTAAGGAATGAAAGCGGCCTGGGCTGGAAGCCGACGCCGCGCGCCTTTGGCGCCTAAAGGGGATGCAGGGGCCGCCCTGCCAGCCTGGCGGCGTGCGCCGCCTCCGCTTTAACCACCGCCTAACCTTCCTTTTCAACGGGATAGCAAGCGCGGCTTGGTAGGCTCCGCGCTAAGCATGAGTTCATCCTTCTGGACCCCCTCGCGACGCGGCCTCATCGGCGGCGCGGGCGCGGCGCTTCTGGCGCCGTCCGCGCTCGCCGATGCGCCAGCGCTCGTGCGCGCCATCGCCTTGGCGCGCGACGAGGAGGGCGTGCGCCTCGATCTTGATCTGTCGCGGCCCGTTCGGCCGAGCGCTTTCTTCCTGAGCGGGCCCGATCGCTTCGTGGTCGATCTGCCGGCCGCCCGCGTGGCGACCGGCGCCGGCGCCGCGGGGCAGGGCCCGGGTGCGGGCTTCGTCCTACGCTATCGTTATGCGCCACGACCGGACGGGTCCGCGCGCATCGTCCTTGATCTTTCCGCTCCGGCGGCGCTGCACGGCGCGCCAGCGGCGCCCAGTCGGACGCTGCGATTCAGCTTGTCCGCGCCGGGCGGGGGCCCAGTGGCGTTGGAACCGGCCGCTCCAGCGACGCGGGGCGCCCGCCGAACGATCGTGATCGACGCGGGTCATGGCGGGCGCGATCCCGGCGCCGTTGGTGTCACGGGCGTGCGGGAAAAGGATGTCGTGCTGGACGCGGCGCTGATGCTCCGCGAAGCCCTGGAGGCGCGCGGACGCTACGACGTGGTGCTGACCCGTGACGCCGACGCCTTCATCCCGCTGCCCGACCGGGTGCGCATCGCCCGCGATGCGCGCGCGGACCTTTTCGTATCGCTCCACGCTGATGCGAGCCCGAATGCGGGCGCCGCCGGCGCCTCGGTTTACACCCTGTCCGAGCGTGGCGAGGACCGCGCCCGGGCAATGATGGACACGCAGAATTGGACGCTGGACACCGGCCCCGCCGTGCGTGGCGTGGTGAGCGACATCCTGGTTGACCTTGCCCAGCGCGAAACCACCAATCGCTCGGCGGTCTTCGCCCAAACCTTGATCGGGCGCCTCGAAGGGGAGGCGCCGCTTCTGGCCAACACCCACCGCAGCGCGAGTTTCTTCGTCTTGCTCGCGCCGGATGTGCCTGCCGTGCTGTTGGAGATGGGCTTTCTGACCAACGCGGCCGATGAGCGCCGCCTCGCCGACCGGCGCCAGCGCGAGCGCATCGCGGAAGCCGCCGCAGACGCGATTGACCATTATTTCGCCGCGCCCCGCACCTACATGGCCCGCGCGTGACAGCGCGGACGGGCGATCCCGTCTGAACTTTCATGTACCGGAACCCGGTTTGGCGGCATAAGCGGGCGTCATGGCGAGAGATCTCTGGGAAGACGAGCGCGACGCGGGCGGGTCGGGTCTGCTGCGCAAGATCGTGATCGGCATCGCGGCCGCGGCGGGCCTTGTGGTCCTCGGCTTTGCTGGGTTCCTCGTGGTGGCGCTGCAGGGCCTGCCCAGCCTCGACGAGCTGGAAAACTACGAGCCGCCCATCACCAGCCGCGTGCACGCCGGCGACGGCGCCTTGGTGGCCGAATTCGCCGAAGAGCACCGCATGTTCGTGCCGATCGCGGCGATCCCCGATCATGTGCGCCAAGCCTTCATCGCCGCCGAGGATCAGAATTTCTTCGAGCATTCCGGCGTCGATTTCGTGGGCGTGCTGCGCGCCACGGTTTCCAATGTCGGCAATCTGATCAATCAACGCCGCCTCGAAGGCGCCTCGACCATCACGCAGCAAGTCGCCAAGAACATGCTGCTCACCAGCGACCGCACGATTTTGCGCAAAGTGCGCGAGGCGTTCCTGGCGCAACGCATTGAGCAGGCGCTGTCGAAGGAGCGCATTCTCGAACTCTATCTGAACCAGATTTTCCTGGGCCGGCGTGCTTATGGCGTCGCCGCCGCCGCGCTCAATTATTTCGACAAGCCGCTCGGTGAATTGACACTCGGCGAAGCGGCTTTTCTCGCGGTGCTCCCCAAGGCGCCGACGCGGTACAATCCCGCCAACGAAGAAGGTCGCGAACGCGCGCTCGCGCGGCGCCAATACGTGCTTAGGCGCATGGAGGAGCAGGGCTTCATAACCGCCGCCGAAGCCCGCGCGGCGCAAGAAGAACCGCTGACTGCCAAAAACCGCATGTCCGGCGATCAATATGTCGCGGCAGCGCATTTCGTCGAAGAGGTGCGGCGCCAGATCGTCAATGATTTCGACAATGAGACGCTGCTGCGCGGCGGTCTCTCGATCCGGTCGACCGTCGATACGCGTCTGCAACTCGCCGCGGCGCGCGCGCTGCGCACCGGTTTAGAGCAATATGACCGCCGCCGCGCCTGGCGCGGGCCCGTCGCTTCGGGCGATGTGAACGGCGACATCGCCGCGCAATTGGCCGAAGCGCCGACGGCCCCATCCCTCACCGGCTGGACGCGCGCGATGGTGACGTCCACCAGCAATGGCGTGCGCATCCGATTGGAGAACGGCAATAGTGCGCGCCTTGTCGACGCAGACGCGCAATGGGGCCGCTCCGGCGCGCGCGAGCGGCGAATCGGGCCGGGTTCGATCATCTATGTCTCGCGCGCCAGCGGCGATCGCTACAATCTGCGCCAGATTCCCGAATTGCAGGGCGCGCTCGTAGCGATGGACCCGCACACGGGTCGCGTGCTCGCCATGGTCGGCGGCTATTCCTTTTCCGATGTCGGCCTCAACCGCGCCACGCAGGCCAATCGCCAGCCCGGCTCTTCCTTCAAGCCGATCGTCTATGCCGCCGCGCTCGATTACGGCCTGACGCCCGCTACTTTGGTGGATGACGGTCCGCTCGCCATCGAGGCGGGCGACGGCTCGGTCTGGTCGCCTGAGAATTATACGCGCGAGTTTTATGGGCCCACGACGTTGCGGCGCGGCCTTGAATTGTCGCGCAACGCCATGACGGCGCGTGTCGCCTACGAGATGGGCGTGCCGCGCATCGTCGAGTACGCGCAACGTCTTGGGATCTATGAACGCGTCGATCCGGTGTTCGCGCTCGCGCTTGGCGCCGGCGAAACCACCTTGATGCGCATGACGACGGCCTATGCCGAATTCGTCAATGGCGGGCGGCGCGTGCGCCCGATCCTGGTCGACCGCATCCAGGACCGCACTGGCAGAACAATCTTCTCCGTCGACCAGCGCGCCTGCGACGGCTGCCGCGCCGAGTGGCGCGCGGGGCTCGCTCCGCCACGTCTGCCCGATACGCGCGAACAAGTGCTCGATCCCGTCACCGCCTATCAGATCGTGTCCATGGCCGAGGGCGTCGTCCAGCGCGGCACCGCAACCGCGCTCAACGAACTCGGCCGCCCGCTGGGCGGCAAGACCGGCACCACCAACGAATACAAAGATGCGTGGTTCATCGGCTTTTCGCCGGACCTCGTCGTTGGGGTTTGGGCCGGCTACGACCAGCCGCGCTCGATGGGCGAAGGCGAAACAGGCGGGCGCCTCGCCGTGCCGGTGTTCCGCGATTTCATGCGCGAAGCCTTGGCCGACACGCCCGCGACGCCTTTCCGTATTCCCGCTGGCGTGCGCCTCGTACGCATCGATGCGATGACGGGCCTTCTGCCTGGCGCCGCGACGACAACGACAATCCTTGAGGCGTTCCGTCCCGACACCGAGCCGCGCAATGACGTGGCGCAGAGCTCACCCTTCATTTTCGGCGGCACCGATCCGATCGATCCGCGCGTGCTGCGCGGCGTGGAAGGTCTGGTGCTTTCCGGCGGGGAAGGCGGGGCCGCGCCCCGGCCGGCGGCGGCGCAGCAGCAGCCGGGCCAGCAAGGTCAGGACGATCTTGGCGGGCTGTACTGAGCGGGCGCGCGGATCGATTTGAAATCGGCCGACATTCCCGCCATATCAGCGGCCTCGAAATCCGTGAGTCCCGTTCATGCGCGCCGAAATCGCCGCCCTCGCAGACGCCATCGCCACCTCCGCCTCCCTGCTGCGGAGGCGTCTTTGACTGGGATCGCGCGATCCAACGCCTCGATGAATTGAACGCGCGCGCCGAAGCGCCCGATTTCTGGAACGATCCGCAGCGCGCGCAATCCTTGATGCGCGAACGCAATAAGCTCGCGGCCGGCATCGAAGCGATCCAATCTATCGAGCGCGACCTCAAGGACACGCTCGAACTTGCCGAAATGGCGGAAGCCGAGGGCGATGCCTCGCTCGTCGACGAAGCGCAGACCGCGCTCGGCGCGGTCAAGACGCGCGCGGACAAGGCCGAGCTTGAAGCGCTGCTCTCGGGCGAAGCGGATGGAAATGATTGCTACCTGGAGCTCAATTCCGGCGCTGGCGGCACCGAGAGTCAGGATTGGGCGCAGATGCTGCTGCGTATGTATCTGAAATGGTGCAACGCGCGCGGCTATCAGACGCAAGAGATCGAGTATCAGGAAGGCGAGACCGCCGGCATCAAATCCGCCACGATCCTGGTGAAGGGCGCGAACGCTTATGGATGGTTGAAAACGGAAGCCGGCGTGCATCGCCTTGTGCGCATTTCACCCTTCGACTCCAATCAGCGCCGTCACACCTCGTTCGCGAGCGTATGGGTCTATCCCGTGATCGACGACACGATCGAGGTGGACATCCAGGAGAAGGATTGCCGCGTCGACACTTATCGCGCCTCCGGCGCCGGCGGCCAGCACGTCAACAAGACGGACTCCGCCGTGCGTATCACGCACATGCCGACCGGCATCGTCGTCGCCTGCCAAACGGAGCGAAGCCAACACCAGAACCGCGCCAAGGCGTGGGACATGTTGCGCGCACGGCTTTACGAACTGGAATTGCAGAAGCGCGAGGCTGAGAGCGCCGCTCTGGAGGCGACGAAAACCGAAATCGGCTGGGGCCGGCAAATCCGCTCCTATGTGCTGCAGCCCTATCAGATGGTGAAGGATTTACGGACCGGCGTTGAAACCAGCGATACGGGCGGCGTGCTCGATGGCGATCTTGACGCGTTCATGGCCGCCGCTCTTGCGCAACGCGTGCTCGGCGGCGGCGAAAAGGTCGTGGCCGATATCGACTAGGCGCGCGCGAAGGCGCCGCTTTCCCACGCGCGCCGCGTCTTAAGCCTTTGTATCAAGGCGTCGAGGATAGCACGAACCGCTGGCACGTCCCCGCGCCCCGGCGGCATCAGCGCGAAGATGTTGACGGGCTGGGCGCGCCAGTCGGTGAGCACTTCGCGCAAACGTCCGCTGTTCAATTCGGGGCCCACAAGGAAGCGGGGCAAGATGATCGCGCCCCGATCGCGCGCGAGCAGAAGGGCGAGCGCCGAGGCTGGGTCATTTACTGTCGCGCGGGGCGAAGACTGTATCCGTGCTGTTTCCTCGCCGCGATCAAGCCGCCAAGTCGTGTCGCCTGGGGGCCCAACAATAATACGTTCAAGCCGCGAAAGATCGGACGGGGCCATGATCGCACGCACATTCTCGCCGGCGGCGACGAACACCCCAGACTCCAACGTGGCGATGCGGCGCACGATGAGCGCATTGTCAGTCTCGGGCTGACCGATGCGCACGCAGAGATCGAGCGCCGAGCGCAACGGATCTTGCGGTTTTTGATCGAGAACGATTTCCGCATCGACGGCCGGATGTGTGCGCAACACCGCGCCCAGCGCGGGCGCGAGAATGCGCTGCGCGAACAAGACAGGAGAGCCGATGCGTATGCGCCCCTGCGGCGGCCCGCTTGCAGCCTCGATGGCGCTCTCGGCGGCGATACGTGCAAGATGCGCCGCGCGCGCGGCAGCCGATAGGGATTGCCCAAGCGCCGTCAGCTTCAAGGAGCGGCCGACCCGGTCGAACAGTTTTCCTCCCGCCGCCGCTTCCAGACGCAGCAGGCGCCGACTGAGCGTGGCTTTGGCGATGCCCGTCGCCCGCGCGGCGGCGGCCACGCCGCCAGTGCTTGCGATGTCGCCAAACGCGACGAGGTCATCGAGGTCGAAAGCGTCTGGTCTCATAAATGGAACGCTACGGCTCAAACTCCGCGACTATCAAGCGCGTGAGCGGCGTTTAGACAGAATTCTCCGTCCCAGGAGGCAGAATGACGACGCTTCTCTCTCAGGCGCCGCGGCTCGATCCCGCCAACGCGATGTTTCTGCCGATCGATTACATGCACGGACTGATCAGCGCGTGCCGCTCCATCGAGCCTGGGCTCTTGCGCAACAACGCGATCGCCCTCGCCAAGGTGGCGCGCCTTTTCAATTTGCCGACACTCGGAACGGGCGACCGTTCTGGGCGCACCTATCTCGGCGCGGAAATGACCGAGATCGAAGAGATCATCCCCGGCATGAGCTTCATCAACCGCTCAAGCGTCGGCGCCTGGGATGCGCCGGGCTACGCCGACGCCGTGCGCGCCACGGGGCGGCGCCAGTTGATCATGGCGGGCATCACGACTGAGCAATGCGTGACGTTCACCGCGCAGCCCGCCTTGGCTGAAGGCTTTCAGGTCTATGTCGTTCTCGACGCCTCCGCATCGTTGACGCCGCGCGCCGAAACGGCGGCCGTGGCGCGGCTGGCGGCGCTCGGAGCGGTGGTGACGACGTGGTCGCCGCTGGCGGCGGAATTGCTCGGCGATTTCGCGAATCCGCACGCCCCGGGCCTCATCAAAATCTACTCCGAGCACGAAGGGTCTTTGCGCATGGTGGAGGACGCCTTCAACGTCGCTGTCGCCGCCGCGCGCGGCGATGGCGGCGCCGGTGGCGCGCGGGACCCGGCGCGAGAGGGCGCTTATCGCGGCTGATCCTGGGTGCGGGCGACCGCGAGCGCCGCGTCGAGCGTTGGCGCAAAGACGACATGCGGCGGTCGGACATTGTGGGCTTCCAGCGCGCCGCGAATGTCTGGCGCGGCGCCGGCGATGAAGAAGCGAACGCTTCGGCGCTGCGCGGCGCGGGCCATGCCTTCGATCATATTGGCGCCGGTTGAATCGATGAAGGGCACGGCGCAAAAATCCAAAATCAAGGTGTGGTGCGTGTCGCCAATTCGGTCGAGCACGGCGCCGATTGAAGCGGCCGCGCCGAAGAAGAGCGCGCCGGATATGCGATAGATCGCTATGTCGGTGTTTCGTGCGCCGGGATAAGCGCCGCGTCCGCCGATGGCGTCGGCTTCATCCTCCGGCACCAGCGGCGCTATGGCGGAGATCGCCGTCGTTTTTGACATGCGGTGCAGGAAGAGCACCGAGCCAAGTGCGAAGCCGATGACGATAGCTTCGGTCAGGTCGCGGAAGATCGTAAGAAGAAGCGTGACGACGAAGATCGCGGCGTCGCCTCGCGCGCCGCGCATGAGCGCCGCGATGGCCGGCCGTTCGATCATCCCCCAAGCGACGTTTGCAAGCACCGCCGCCAAGGCCGCGAGCGGAATGAAGGCGACCAAGGGCGCGGCCGCGAGCATGAAGGTGAGCAGGAAGAGCGCGTGCATCATGCCGGCGATTGGCCCGTGCGCGCCGGCGCGCACATTGGCGGCCGTGCGCGCGATGGCGCCGGTGACGCACAGTCCGCCGAATAAGGCGGAGCCTATGTTGGCCGTGCCCTGCGCCAACAATTCGCAATTCGATCGATGCCGCCGTCCGGTCATGCCGTCAGCGACGACAGCGGAAAGCAAGGATTCAATCGCGCCCAAGAGGGCGAAGGAGATCGCGTTCGGCAGAACGGCGAAAATCAAATCAAGATCGAACGCCGGCGCGCGCGGCGCAGGAAGGAAAGGCGGCAAGCCGCCGAAACGTGCGCCAATCGTATCGATCGGCGCATCCATGGCTTGCGCGGCGAGTGTCGCGGCGACAACCGCGATCAGCAGGCCAGGCCAGTGCGGCGCAAAGCGCTTGAACGCGAAGATGGCCGCCGTCGTGCCGGCCGCGAGCGCGAAAGCAGCGCCATTCCATGTGCTCCGCGCCGCCCAAAGGGCCGGTATTTTTTCCATCAAGGGACCCGGCTCGGGCGCGGCGAGCGCGAGCCCGGCGAAATCCTTGATCTGGGTGGCGAAGATGATCACGGCGATGCCGGCGGTGAATCCAATCGTCACCGGATAGGGGACGAATTTGATGTAGGTTCCGAGGCGCAGGAGGCCCATCGCCGCTAGGATCAATCCCGACAGGAACACCGCCAGGACGAGGCCTTCGGGACCGTGTTGCGCGAGCGTGCCGGCCATGAGCACGATGAAGGCGCCCGCCGGGCCGCCGATCTGAAATCGGCTGCCGCCGAGCGCAGAGACCAGGAAGCCGCCGACGATGGCGGTCGTGAGGCCCTGCGCCGGCGTTGCGCCCGCCGCGATGGCGATCGCCATGGAGAGGGGAAGCGCAACGACCGCGACCGTGAGTCCCGCCACGGCGTCGGCCCGGAAGGCGCGCCAGCCATAGCCCTCCCGCAACACTGTCAGCAACTTTGGCGCGAACAGTTCGGCGAAGCGCGGCGTCGGAGGCGGCGCCGGCGGCCGCGGTGCTGCTGTGTCCATGCCGGGTAGGGTGGGGCGTCGCGCGCAGGCGCGCCTTGCGCCGGCTCAAAGGCCCAGATGAACCGACGGGGCCGGAAACAAAAAGGCCGGCGCCTGAGGCGCCGGCCGAGATGGTATTCCCAACCCAAAACGAACACCGTCGGACGATCGACCTCGCCGGACGGAAACGAAAACGGCCTCCCTAAGCCGGGCGGCGCCTAGCTGGTCGCGCCCGTCACGATCACGCCCGTGACCATGCGCTCATTTGCGTTATCAGAAGGTTCACCGAACCCGGAATAGGAGTCCGCGCTGGCGGAAATTTGCGGGGTGACTGGGGCCCCTTGGCCATCCTGGCGCAGCGGATCCTGCAGGTAACGGCACTGGCCCTCGAACACGGCGCCCATTTCCACGGACAGGCTCTGGTGCACGATGTCCCCAAGGACATGGGCGTTGCGCATCAGCTGCACCTTGCGGGCGCGAACAGAGCCCTCGATCCGTCCATGGACTGTCACGCTCTCCGAGACGATGTCGCCCTTGACCATGCCGGTGTCGCCCACCGTCACCGATCCGCCGCGAACATTGCCCTCGATCTCGCCGTCAACCTGGAGCTCGGCGCCCTCTGCCTCGATGGCGCCAGTGATCTTGACCCCGTTGGCGATAATAGAGGCGATTGAGGAACGTCCGCCGCCCGCGCCGCGGCGCTGAATGGGATCGGGGAGAGCCACGGCGGTCTCGGTCGGCTTACCCTTGTTCGTAAACATGACGTCCCGCCCTCAAAAAGTTCACCGGATCATACACACGACCGCGGAACCAAACCTCGTAATGAAGGTGCGTGCCGGTGGAGCGGCCGGTCGATCCCATCGATCCGATGCGCTGCCCGATCACGACGCTTTCGCCGCGCTGCACCTGAATGTCGCGCAAATGGCCGTAGCGTGTCTTGAAGCCATGCCCGTGATCGATCTCGACCAGATAGCCATAGCCTGACTTCACGCCCGCGAAGGACACCGTGCCGGGCGAGGTGGCCACAACGGGGGCGCGGTCGAAGGCGGCGAGATCAAGCCCGGCGTGGAACGCGGGGCGGCCGGTGAAGGGATCGACGCGCGGCCCGAAGCCGCTGGTTTCGCGGTATTCCACGGCGACCGGCGGGGCGAGGGGCGTGGCGCCGGCGATTTGTTCGAGGCGGCGCGATTCCTGGACCCGCGCCGCAACCTGCGTGACGCGATTGGTGAAGGCGGGATTGAGATTCGCGTTGCGGAGATAATCCACAAGATCCTGCGGCACGAGGGGGCCGCCCTGGCCGCCGGCGGCGCTGTCGGTCAAGCCGCTCATGCTGACGCCGGTCAGGCGCAGCACGCCGCGAATCTGTTCGGAGCGGGTGGCGACCGAATCTTCAAGTTCGGCGAGGGCCTGTTCCTGGTCGGTCTCCAGACGCTCGACGCGGGCGCGGAAGCCAACAGTCTGAACCTGATAGGGTTCGGCTGAGACCGCCCGCGACACGCGGGGCTCTGCTTCGTCGATCGAGGCCTGCATCAGGATGCGCGCGCCGTCCCGCTCGATCGGGTGGGCCGCGGCGGTCAGGCTCGAGCCGCCGGCATATTCCAACAGCGAGCGCAGCACCTCGTGCCGGCTTTCGAATTCGGAGGTGGCGCGTTCGAAGGCGGAGGTCCGTTCGTCGAGCTGGGCCTGCGCGGCGGCGGCCTGGGCGCGGGCCTCGTTCAGCCAGCGATCGTACTTGGCCTGAAGACGCTCGACCTCCGCCGACTGCGCCGATTGCTGAGGGCCTTCGAGCAGCACGGCGCCCGTGGCGTAAACACACCAGCCCGCGAGGCCGACGGCGCCGAGCGCCATGGCCGCCTGGCGGCTGGGAGAAAGAGAGACATAACGGACCTGACCGCCGCTGCGGTGGTAGATCTGACGCTCGGGGAATACGCGGTCAAACAAAGACCTCGCCCGCAGTCCGAACTGGCTCATGGTTCGCTCACCGCCCGCTTTACGACCGTCACTGCCCGTAGCCCTGCCCTGCGCAACAAAGCCTGAAACGGCGCCGAATTGCAACAACCTGTAACGCCCGTTTACAGGAATTTCAGCTTTGCAGAGGCAGCCGCGCAGACATTCGCGGCATACACGCCGAAAAGGCGTGCAAATCGCTAAAAATTAACGGAAATCGTTAAGATGTTTGAACGGCGGCGAGGACTTCGTCCACGTGGCCTTTGACTTTCACTTTGCGCCAAATCCGCTCGATGCGGCGATCCTTTCCTAGGAGATAGGTCGCGCGCTCTATGCCCATGTATTTCTTGCCGTACATGCTCTTTTCCACCCAGACGCCATAGGCTTGAACGACCTCCCCCTCGGGGTCGGAAGCCAAGATCACATTCAGCCCATATTTGGCCGCGAACTTATCGTGAGAAGCGACGCTGTCCTTGGAAACGCCGATCACGACTGCGCCGGCTTCTGCAAAGCTTTCGGCTTTTTCAGTGAATTCCAACGCTTCTTGGGTACAGGCTGAGGTGTCGTCCTTGGGATAGAAGTAGACCACCACCTTCTTACCCTTGAAGCGAGAAAGGTTGACGCGCTTGCCCCCGGCGGTCGACAGATCGAAATCGGGGGCGGGGTCGCCGGGTTTGAGCGGTTTGGACATGAATCGCCTTTCTCGCGCGGAGCGCCTGTTCGACCGGTATAGGCGCCCGCCGGAGCGTGTCGAGGACGATGCAGCCCCCGCCTTGGCGGATGAGGCCGTGCGTCCCGGCAAGCGCGTCTGCGTGCGCACGATCGCTAAGCATACGTCGCTGTGGACCGCCAAGATCGCGGCCGTCTTCATCTTCCTGATCGCGGCGTTGGTCGGGGCCTCCTGGTGGCGCCTGGCGGCGGCCCCCTTGGAACTCCCTGCGCTGACGGCGCTGATCGAGCAGGAACTGAGCGATGCGCGCGGAGGACGTCCCGTGCGGATCGATCGGGTGGACCTATCTTGGTCGGGGGAGCCGGGGGCGCTGCAATTGAAGGCGCGCGGGGTGCATATCCTCGCCGCGGATGGGCAGGAACTTTCTACCTATCGCGAAGCCACGATCGGACTCGGCGGCCTGCCGCTGCTGATCGGGCGCGTTACGCTGGTGCGCGCCGATTTTCAGGGCGGCGAGATCACTGTCGCGCGCAAGGCTGACGGCGCGATGCATATTGCGTTCGGTCCGGTCGGCGCCCCGGCCGACATCGTCGTCGCGCCGCCCGATCCCAACGCCACGCTCGCCGAACGCGTCAACACGGTGCTCGACGCGCTGGCCGAAACGTTGCGCCCGGTGGGTCGCGCCGGCCGTTTGCAATTCGTCGCCATTCGCGACACCCAGCTGCAGATCGTCGACGAGGGCGGCGGCGGGGTCTGGACAGCCGACGCCGCTGACGTGACGCTGACCCGCGCGCGCCGGGCGCTCGCGCTTGCGGTGGATGCGCGCCTGGAAGGCGCCGAGGGGACGGCACCCGCGCAATTGCGGGTGACGACGGACACCGCGTTCCGCTCCGCGCTGATCGAGTTCGTGGCGCGTGATGCGCGCCCGCGCGCGCTCCTTTCGCCCGCGGCGCTTGGCGCCTTCGCGGCGCTCGATGCGCCGCTCACCGCCGCGATCACGATCGGGCTCGACCGCGATGTCGGCGTCAATCGCTTCGAAGGCGATCTGGCGCTTGGCCAAGGCGCGGCGGAGATGGGCGGGGAGACGATGCGCCTTGAAGGCGGACGCTTGCACGGCCGCTACGATCTGGAGGCGGATGAACTTATCATCGACGAAGTCGCGCTGGCCGGCACGCGCACGCGTATCACTGGCGACGCGCGCCTCGCCAATGCGTCCGCGCTTCTGAAGGGAGAGCCAGGCGCGGCCGCGACCTTCGAGGCGGCGTTTCCTTCTCTTGTGCTCGATGCGCCGGGCGTGTTCGCCGCGCCGTTTGAGCTGGCGCAGGTTCGCGCCAGCGGCGCGATCGTTCCGGAAACCGGCCGCATCGAGCTCAATCGCTTGGAAGCGACGCGCGGCGAGGCGCGCCTCAATGCCGAAGGCGCCATTCGCTTCGCGCGCGTCGGCCAAGCAGATCGCCTCTATCCCGGTTTCGATCTCGACGCCCGCATCGAAGGTCCGATCGAGGCGCGCACAATTCTTTCGCTTTGGCCAGCGCGCTTCATCGAAGGTGCGCGGAGCTATCTTGACGACGCCATCCAGGGCGGAATGCTGAATAACGTCGTCCTCAAGCTGGCCATCCCGCCAGAGCAGATCGCGGAGCGGCGGCTGCGCAACGAGGCGCTTAACATCGCCTTCGACTTCGATGGCGGCGACGTGCGCTTCATCGACACCATGTCGCCGGTGACCGAGGCGCGCGGCAGCGCGGTTCTGCAGGGCAACCGCTTCGATCTTACCGTCGCCGGCGGGCGCATCAACGGCCTCTCAGTGACGCAAGGCTCGGTGTCGATCCCGGTCTTGAATCCGAAGGGCGAGATGGCCACCATCACCGCCACGGCCGAGGGCGACGCCCGCAATATGGTCGGGCTGTTGTTGCAGGAGCCGCTGTCGCTGGGCGAGGCGCTGCCGTTCGATGCGGCGAGCGTGAGCGGGCGCGGGCGGGCGCGGCTTATGTTGCAGCGGCCCAATTTGTCGAACGTGCCGTTTGAGGCGCTGCGTTTCGACGTCAGCGCCGACATCGAGAACGGCGGCGCGACACTCCGCGAGAACGGCATGGCTGTGCGCGATGCGCGCATCGCCGTGCGCGGCGATCAGCGCGCGATCACGATATCCGGTCCGATGCGGCTCGCCGATTCTCAGATCGATCTGAATTGGACGGAACAAGTGCGCGCGCGGGGCGGGCCGTCCTCCCGCTATCGCATCGCGGGCCAATTCACGGTCGAAGATCTTGAGACGCTGGGCTATCCCGCACGCGCCATCGCGCGCGGCCGCATCGGCGTCGATTTTTCCGGCCAGGGACGCGGGCTCGACGCCGAGACGGGCGAGATCAATCTCGATTTTCGCAATGCGAGCGTGTTTTTGCCGGCCAATTATTGGGTGAAGCGTCAAGGTCAGCCGGCGAATGCGCGCGCCGACATCGCGGCGATCGAGGGCGGCGGCTATGCGCTGTCGAACATCAGCGTGGACGGTTCGGGCATCAGCGCCCGCGGCGCCGTGCGTCTCTTGGAGGACGGCCGTGTGCGCGATGGCGACATCACGCGGCTGAATATCGATGGGCGCGCCGATCTTTCCGCCACCTTGCGGCGCGGAAGAGACGGTGCGCTTGAAATCGCCGGTCGCGGGGCTCTGGCGGACGCCGCGCCATTCCTTGACATGGAGGAGCCGGAGGTGGACGCCGCCGCAGCTGCGGCGAGCGCGCAAAATCGGTTTCAAACGCGGCCCATCCGCATCGTCGTCTCCACCGAGCGCTTGGCGCTTCGCGGCGGCGCTGCGCTGATGAACGCGCAGACCAATGTCACCCTGATCGACACCGCGCTTCAGACATTGATTCTGCGCGGGCGCACGCCGCAGGGCAAGGACGTACGGCTCGCGCTCGGCCCGCGTCCGGGCGCGCCGAACGGCGAAATCGAATTCGCCAGCGCCGATGCGGGGTTTGCATGGCGCGCGCTCACCGGCGCCGACAACATCATCGGCGGCGTCGCCGAAGGCCGCGGCGCTTGGGCGATGGGGCCGCCCGGCGTGGCGACAATGGATGTGACGATGCGCGATTTCCGCGTCGTCCGCGTGCCGGCCATGGCGCAGATGCTGGGATCGGTCGGCTCGCTCACCGGTTTCGTCTCGATGCTCAACGGCGACGGCATCGCGTTCAACACGCTTGAAGCGTCGCTGACATTGAACGATCGCGATCTTGAGGTGCGTCAGGCGCGGCTCGCTGGCCCAAGTCTCGGCTTCACGGCCAGCGGCGGCTATGACATGGCGCAGGACGATCTCGACATCGACGGTGTGGTGATCCCCAGCTACGGCGTCAATTCCTTGCTGAGCAACATCCCGCTGCTCGGCAACCTTCTGGCCTCGCGACGCGGCGAAGGCGTTATCGGCATGACCTATGCAGTGAATGGGCCGGTGGCGCAGCCGCGCGTGGGCGTCAATCCGCTCTCGGCGCTGACACCAGGCATTTTGCGCCGCATCTTCGAGCCGTTCGCGGGGCGCCGTACGCGCGCGCCGGCGAACGACACCGCCCAGCGCACCACGCCGCCGGGCTAAACGAGCTTCAAGAGCGCATGCTTCTTCTTGCCGAGCGAAAGCCGGATCACGCCGTCTTGCAGGTTGGCCTCGCTGAGTGAGGCCGACTCATTTTCGACTGGCTGATCGTTCACGCGCAGCGCGCCGGCCGCGATGTGGCGCTTGGCTTCACCGCGCGAGGCGACAAGGCCCGCCCGCTCGAAGGCGGCCGCGACGCGAAGCCCTTCAGATAATTCCGTCCGCGTAATGTCGAAGGTCGGCAGGCCTGAAAGATCGCCGCCGTCGCCGAACGCGGCGCGCGCCGCGTTCTCCGCCTCGCGCGCGGCGTCCGGTCCGTGCAGCATCTTTGTCGCCGCGTTCGCGAGCGCGATTTTCGCGTCGTTGATCTCCGCGCCGTGCAGCGCCTCCAGCCGCGCGATTTCATCGAGCGGCAGATCGGTGAAGAGCTTGAGGAAGCGGCCGACATCCGCGTCCTCGGTATTGCGCCAGAACTGCCAATAATCGAACGACCCCAGCATGTCGGGATTGAGCCAGACGGCGCCTTGCGCGGTCTTGCCCATTTTCGCGCCGGAAGCCGTGGTCACGAGCGGCGTCGTCAGCCCGAACAATTCAGCGCCTTGCATGCGCCGGCCCAAGTCCACGCCGTTGACGATGTTGCCCCATTGATCGGAGCCGCCCATCTGCAGACGACACCCATGGCGCTGATGCAGCACCGTGAAATCATAGGCCTGCAGGATCATGTAATTGAATTCGATGAATGAGAGCGGCTGCTCGCGCTCTAGCCGCAGCTTCACCGAATCCATCGAAAGCATGCGATTGACTGAAAAATGGGGCCCCACATCGCGCAGGAAATCGATGTAGTTCAGCGGCAACAGCCAATCGGAATTGTCCACCATGATCGCGTCGGTCGGCCCATCGCCGAAGCGCAGGAATTTCTCGAACGCCGTAAGGATGCTTTTCTTATTCGCCGCGATCTGCTCCGGCGAGAGCATCTTGCGCATCTCGTCCTTGCCGGAAGGATCGCCCACGCGCGTCGTCGCGCCGCCCATCAGCACGATCGGCTTGCCGCCGGCGTGTTGAAGACGGCGCAGCATCATGATGGTGGCCAGATTGCCGACATGGAGGCTCGGCGCGGTGAGATCGTAGCCGATATAGGCCGTGACGGCGCCGGCCGCGTCGAGGGCGGCGAAATCGGTGCATTGATGCACATGCCCGCGTGCGATCATGGCGCGCAGGAAATCCGATTTGGCGTCGAAAGGGGCGGTCACGAAACTTCTCCCACGAAACATCTCCTTGGCGAGGGCCGGAGACCGTCTCTTGCAGGAGATCATGCCGCCGGCGAAACGGCGGCGCACTTTACCCGCCGCGCGTCAGACCGAGCGGTAATAGTGCTGGAAAAAGGCGGCGCGGGGCGTCATCGCGCGCTAGCTAGTCGCCGGGGCCTATGGCAGTCAAGGCGTCATGTCCGATGCGACGCCCGCCAGCGCCGAACCCGTGCGGGAGCGTTTGCACCCGCATCCAGGCGGGCCCGCGCCTGTGTTTTCCGTGAGCGCCGCCCCGTCGCGGCCGCGCCTTGGCCTGCTCCGCGTGCGCTATTTTCTGGAAGGGGAGATCGATCGCTTGGTCATTCCGCCGAAGGGGCTGGCCGAGCGTCGCGACGAGCTTTGGCGGCGCACCTGCTTTGAAGCTTTCATCCGCGCCGAGGGCGATCCCACATATCATGAGTTCAATTTCGCGCCCTCGACCGTATGGGCGGCCTATCGATTCGACTCCTATCGCGCCGGGATGCGTCCAGCGGATGTCTCCCCACCGCGCATCTCCGTCGAAACACGGCGGGACGCTTTCATTTTGGAGGCGGAGATCGAAGCGCCGATTTTGGCGGCGGCCGCGCGCTGGCGGATCGGGCTTTCGGCGGTGCTTGAGGAGGCGGACGGCGCCAAATCCTATTGGGCGCTCGCGCACGCGCCCGGCGCGCCGGATTTCCATCACGAGGCTACCTTCGCCTGTCTCCTCGAAGCCGGTTAAAAAGGCGGGGCAAAGCCGCGTTAGAATCGCGGTCCAATGGGTCTTTCGTGTCGCAGTCGGAACCATGA
>CAZLWK010000005.1:0-131453 GCA_964563395.1 uncultured Caulobacteraceae bacterium | reverse complement strand
CCATGAGATGAAAAACGGCATAGATCGGCTGCTTGAAGACGCGGGATTGCGCGCGCAGCTCGCCGGCAAGCGCGTCGCATTGCTCGCGCACCCCGCTTCGGTCACGGAAGATTTGACCCATTCGCTCGATGCGCTGGCCGCGTGCGGGGATGTGCGCATCACCGCCGCCTTCGGCCCGCAGCACGGCATGCGCGGCGACAAGCAAGATAACATGATCGAGAGCCCGGATTACGTTGATCCGGTGCATGGCGTTCCCGTGTTCTCGCTCTATGGCGAACAGCGACGCCCCACGGGCCAGATGATGTCGACGTTCGACGTGCTCCTGGTCGATCTGCAAGATCTCGGTTGTCGCATCTACACGTTCATCACGACGCTGCTTTACGTGCTTGAGGCCGCCGCCAAGGACGGAAAAGAGGTCTGGGTGCTCGATCGGCCAAATCCGGCGGGGCGGCCAATCGAAGGGCTGGCTTTGCGACCCGGTTGGGAAAGCTTCGTTGGCGCGGGGCCAATGCCGATGCGTCACGGACTCACGCTCGGCGAGCTCGGCCTTTGGTTCATCGATCATTACAAGCTCGACGTGCGCTATCGCGTCGTGACGATGGACGATTGGCGCCCTGCCGAGGCGCCGGGCTTCGGCTGGCCGCTCGGCGCGCGCACCTGGATCAATCCCTCGCCGAACGCCCCCAATCTTTGGATGGCCCGCGCCTATGCCGGCACAGTGATGCTGGAAGGAACCACGCTCTCGGAAGGACGCGGGACGACACGCCCGCTCGAATTGTTCGGCGCGCCCGACCTCGATGCGCGCGCGCTGATCGATGAGATGCAGCGCCTCGCCCCGCACTGGCTTTTGGGCTGCCGCATGCGCGCTGTCACGTTTGAGCCGACGTTTCACAAGCACGTCGGCAAGATGTGCAACGGCGTGCACATTCATGCCGAGGCGCCGCACTATGATCATGCCGCGTTTCGCCCGTGGCGTCTGCAGGCGCTGGCGTTCAAGGCGATCCGTAGGCTCTATCCATCCTACGATCTGTGGCGCGATTTTCCCTACGAGTACGAAATCGGCCGCCTCGCCATCGACGTGATCAATGGTTCGCCGCTGCTTCGCGAATGGGTGGACGATGCGCATGCCGGCCCTGACGATCTCGACGCCATGACGCAGCCGGATGAGACGGCGTGGGCGAAAGCGCGCGCGCCGTTCTTGCTCTATTGATGGTCAGCCGCCGATGATCGGCTTTTCCTCGCCATACCAGAGCGGCGAGCGCGCCAGATCGATGAAGCGCTTTTCGTCCTCAAGCAACAGAGCGCCGGCCTTGCGCGCCGCTTCGTCGCCGGCGAGCGCGGCGAGATCGTCCATGCTGTCCCACCAAAGCTGAGCGACGCCGTCGAATTGCGGCGGCGCGGCGCGGGAAGCACGGATCGGCACGGATATTTCTTCGGCGAACGCGTGAAGCTGAACGTAGCGGCGGATACGCAGCACGTCCTGCACGGAGCGCACGAGCGGTCCGTGCGTGTTCAGCCAATAATCCTGGAAGGCTTCGCGGCTGAGATGGGGAAGGCGCACCAGGCAGAATGTCAGCTTGATCATGCGTCAGCCTCGAATGTTTGCAGCGTCGCCATGATCGGCACATGATCGCTGGGCTTATCCTTGGCGCGCGCGTCTCTTTTGATCGTCACGCCTTGCAGCCGATCGGCCGCCTGCGGCGAAAGCAGAATGTGATCGATGCGGATCCCGTGATCCTTTTGCCAGGCGCCGGCCTGATAATCCCAGAACGTGTATTGATGACCGCGCCCATCGGTTTGCATGAAGGCGTCACTGAAGCCGAGATTGATGAGGCGGCGATACATGGCGCGGCTGTCGGGCAGGAACAGCGCGTCGCCCGCCCACGCGCGCGGATCGTGGCAATCCTCCGCGCGCGGAATGATGTTGTAGTCCCCGGCGAGCGCCAGAGGCTCCTCCAATTTGAGCAAGTCCCGAGCATGGGCCTGAAGCGCGGCCATGAAGTCGCGCTTGAGCGCGTATTTTTCCGTGTCCGGCGGATTGCCGTTCGGCGCGTAGATGGAAGCGACGCGCACCGGACTGCCCGGCGCGGCGATCACTGCTTCAAGGTAGCGCGCTTGATCGTGATTGAGCCCGGGCACGCCGCGCACCGATTCTTCGAAGCGATGCTTGGAGAGAATGGCCACGCCATTATAGGTTTTCTGGCCGAGCGTTTCGACATGGTAGCCGAGGTCTTCGATCTCCATGCGCGGGAAGCGCGTGTCCTCGCATTTGATCTCTTGCAGGCACACCACGTCCGCGTCGAGTTCGCGCAGCACGGCGAGCGCCGTCGGCAGACGCGCCAAGATGGAATTGACGTTCCAGGTCGCGATGGAGAGGCTCATGGCCGCAAGGCCTTAGCGCCGCCCGCGCGGGTGCGCCAGCGCGCCGAGCGTGCTAGGCTTGCCTCATGAGCCTCCTGCTTTGGGCCTTGACCGCGTTCAATCTCCTGGCCGGCGCCGCGAGCCTAGGTCAGGCGCTCCGCCTCGCCGGCGCGGACGAGCGGCGTTTCTGGCGTTCGGCCACGCTCTATCGGCTGATGTTGGCCATCGCCTGGAGCTTTCCGGCGATCGCCTTCGGCGCCGTCATTTGGGCGTGGGCGCAATTCAACAGCGGCGGGCTCTATGCGCTGCCGCTCATCCTTGCGCCCATCGCTTGGCTGATCGTCATGGGGATCGTGTTCACCATCGCCGATTACGCCGAGGACGGCGTGATCGGCAATGCGCGCGCACGGGACGTCGATTAGCCGCCAAAACCTTCGAAGCGCGCGATCTCATCGACCGGCGCACGATCGCTGCGCAGCGTGTTGACGGGCGCGTTCGCCGCATAACCAAGCGCCATGCCGCAATAGATCATCTCCTCGGGCGGCAAGCCGAAATGCTTGGCCAGCGTCTCGCGCGCGCGGCCCCAGGCTTCCTGCATGCAGGACGAGACGCCGCGCGCCTCCGCCGCCAGCGCGATCGATTGCATCAGCATGCCAAGATGGGCCCATTGACCATGGCCCATGCGCCGATCGATCACGAAGAAGAGGCCGACGGGGGCGTCGAAAAACTCGAAATTGCGCGCCAAATGCGCAAAGCGCGCCGCCTTGTCCTCGCGGCCGACGCCAAGCAGCGCATACATGTCCTCGCCCACCTTGAAGCGGCGGTCGCGATAGGGCGCCCACAGATTCTCGGGATAGATCGGCCGGTCGCCTTCCTCGCCGCGCGGATTTTGCGCCAACGCCATTTTGGCGACCGAAATCACCGCTTCGCGCGCAGGTCCGGCGACCGCGATGATCTTCCAGGGCTGCACGTTGCCGCCGGAAGGCGCGAAGCGCGCCACATCGATGATCTCGCGCACCAGCGCTTCAGGCAGGGGGTCGGGCTTGAAGGCGCGGATGGATATTCGCTTCTTCAGGGCTTCATCGACGTTCATGGCGTGTCTTTCTCACGAATTGGCCCCGGCGCGATCGATGTCCTTGATGATCTCGCGTCCCCGGCGATGCGCGGCCTCGATCTCTCGCGCCGGCAGATCGCGCGCCAGCGCCTTGGCGCGTTTGGCGGCGGCTTCATCGCCGGTCAAGGCGCACGCCGCGTAAAGCCAGGCCAGCGCTTCATCCGGCGCGTCGCGCTCAAGCATGTCGGAGAGGTGCAGCATGGCGAGCGGCTCGCCGGCCTCCGCCGCGCGCCGCATGAGGAGACGCGCTTCAACCGGTTCGGACATGGTCGCCAGATTGATCAGCGCGGGTCCATAGCCCTGGTCCGCCGCGGCCTTGAACAGGGCGCGCGCGCCCTCAAGGTCTTGGGCGACGCCGTGGCCGGAGCGGAACGCCACGCCGAGCGCGTCCAACGCCTCGATCGACCCTGAATCTGCGGCGACCTTGAACAGCGTCACCGCGCCCGACCGATCCTGGGGGCCGCCAAGGCCGCGCCATAACAGCACGCCCGCGCGGTACGCGGCGAGGGGACGGCTCTGTTCGACGAACGGCGCCAGCAATTTGCGCGCTTCTTTCCAGCGTCCCTTGTCGAAGGCCGCCAGCGCCGCCTCAAGCGTCCCCGCCGCCGGCATCGGGTTAGACGGAGAAGCTCACGCCACAGCCGCAGCTGGATTTTGCGTTTGGATTCTGGACCTTGAACGCCGCGCCGATGAGTTCCTCGGCCCAATCCACCTCCGAGCCCAAGAGATAGGGCAGGGAGATCGGATCGATGAAAAGGCGCGCGCCGTCCCGTTCGATCACCAGATCGTCGGCCTTGGGGGCCTGGTCGATCCCGATTTCGTATTGGAAGCCGGAGCACCCTCCGCCTTCCACCGCGACGCGCAGGCCCGCGCCGGCGGGCTCCTCGGCGGCGATGGCCTTGATCCTTCTCGCGGCGGATTCTGAGAGGGAGACGCTTGTCATGGCGCTATTGTCCCGGACTTAGGTGATTTCTCAATCCTCATTCGTATCCATATAGGGAGCGACGCCGGGGCGCGCCCGGCCGGAGAGCCCATGGCGCACGCAAAGCCCTGGCGGACGGTGTCCCCCGCCCCTTATGCGACCGATCCGGCGCTCACGCGGGGGCGGCTGCACGTGGAGCCCGAAAGCGCCCATCGCAGCCCCTATGAGCGGGACCGAGACCGCATCGTGCACGCGAGCGCGTTTCGCCGGCTCAAGGGCAAGACGCAGGTTTTCGTGGCCCATGAGGGCGATCATTATCGTACGCGGCTGACGCATTCGCTGGAGGTGGCGCAAATCGCGCGCGCGGTGGCGCGCCGGCTAGGTCTGGAGGCCGATCTCGCCGAGGCGCTCGCGCTCGCTCATGATATCGGCCATCCGCCGTTCGGCCACACGGGCGAGGACGTGCTGGACGAATGCATGAAGCCCTTTGGCGGCTTCGACCACAATGCGCAGACTTTGCGCGTCCTCACCAAGCTGGAGCGGAAATATCCGAGCTTCGATGGCCTCAATCTCGCGTGGGAGACGCTTGAAGGCGTCGTCAAACATAACGGCCCGCTGATCCATGCGCAGACGCGGCTCGCCGATCTGCCGGCGGCGATCCAGGAATATGTCGCACATCACGATCTGGAGCTGGCCAGTTGGCCGGGCCTAGAGGCGCAAGTCGCCGCCCATGCCGACGACGTCGCCTACAACAATCATGATTTGGACGACGGCCTACGCGCCGGCCTTTTCACCCTTGAGGAGGTGCGCGCCGAGGCGCCGCTCGTCGCCGCCGCCGCCGATGGCGTGGAGCGCGATTATCCGGGGCTCGATCAGAGCCGCTTGATCAGCGAGATCGTCCGCCGACTGATCGGCGAATGGGTCGATGATCTCGTCGCCGAAACAAGTCGGCGCCTGAAGGAGGCCAAGCCCGCCTCGGTGGAGGATGTGCGCGCCGCTGGACGCCCGCTTGTCAGTTTCTCCGCCGAAATGAAAGAGAAAGAGGCCGTGCTGCGCCGGTTTTTGATGGCGCGCATGTACCGGCACTGGCGCGTCAATCGCCGCAGAGCGCAGGCCAAGCGGGTGATCCGCAATCTGTTCGAGATTTTCATCGACGAGCCTTCGACGCTGCCGCCCGCTTGGGCTGAGGGCGGCGACGGTCCGCGCGGCCAGCGAACGGCGCGGCGCGTGTGCGATTACATCGCCGGCATGACCGACGATTACGCTATCGATGAACACCGCCGGCTCTATTCGCTGGAACGGCCCGCATGAAGACGCAGCGGCGGCGGCGCGCGCGCGGCAACGAAATGCTAAGAGTCTTGGCGCACGCCGATTCTTTGGGAGAGCCTTCTTTGTCGCCTTCGCGCCCCTATGCCGCGCACAGCCGCGTTCCAGGCCGCGCCCAGCGCGCGCCGGAAGAGCCGCGCGGGCAGGGCATGCGCCGCGAACTGGCGTACGGGCTGGGCGCGATCACGCTCACCGCTTTCGGCGCCTTTGTCTGGAACGCCTATGGCGGCCAGGAAGCGCCGCGGATCATGCCGGCGACGCCGTCGTACAAGATCGCTCCCGCCGTCGCCACGCGGACCCCTGATCCAGCCGAGACGAGCGCGCTCAACGCCGTGATCGAAGGCGAAACGAACGCGATCGACGAAACAGTGCGCGCGCGTCCGGGGCCGGAAACGCCCCTGGCGGCCGCATCGCTTGAAACGGCGCCAGGCGCTCAGCCGCGTCTTGGCGGACAACCGCTCTTTGTCGCGAACGGACCCTACGTGGCGCAGGTGGCGGCGCTGCAATCGCCGGACGCCGTCGACCAGATATGGCTTCGCTTGTCGTCGCGCGCGCCGGCGCTGTTCACCGATGCGCGGCTCGATGTGGAGCGCGCCGATCTCGGCCAGCGTGGAATCTATTACCGCGTCCGCGTCGGGTATTTCGCGGATCGCGAAAATGTCGGTCTGTTCTGTGACCGCATCAAACAGATGGGGCAGGATTGCATCGCGGTGCGGCGATGAAAGCGACGCGCGCGGTTTCGCTCGGCGTTCGCCAGACCGCGCTTGACGACGCCTTCAAGCGCTTCGCACGCGATGCGCGGCCTTGGAGCTTCATTCTTTTTCGCGAGGCGTGCGCCTCTCGCGCGCAGGTGAAGCGCTTGTGCGCGGAGCTTCGCGAGGCCGCCGATAATGAGTGCGTGATTTACATCGATCAGGAAGGCGGCCGCGTGGCGCGCCTTAGGCCGCCGGAATGGCCGCTTTGGCCGCCGGGGGCGGCCTATGGCGCACTGCATCAGCGCGATCATGCGCTTGGCGTTGAAGCGGTGAAACTTGGTCATCGTCTGATCGCGCATGAATTGCGCGCGATTGGCGTCGATGGCGATTTCGCGCCCGTGCTCGACACGCCCGTGGACGGCGCCGACCCGATCATCGGCGATCGGGCTTTCTCGAGCGATCCAAGCGCGATCGCCGAATTGGGCGGCGCCGCGCTGGAAGGATTGCGCGCCGGCGGCGTCGTCGGCTGCGTCAAGCACGTGCCCGGCCATGGGCGCGCGGACGCGGACAGCCATTTGGCGTTGCCGCGCGTGCGCGACGGGCGGAATGAATTGGGCGCCGATTTCGCGCCATTCCAAGCGCTGGCGGACGCCGAGGTCGCGATGACGGCGCACATCGTCTATGAACAGATCGATCCGGACGCGCCGGCCACGCACTCCAGGCGTGTTATTGAAGACATTATTCGCGGCGCCATTGGATTTCAGGGCCTTCTGGTGAGCGACGATCTCGACATGAAGGCGCTGCACGGCGATCTGCGCGTCAAGGCGGAGAAGGCGTTCGCCGCGGGATGCGATCTCGTGCTGCAATGTTCAGGAATGATCGAAGACATGGCGCGCGTGTGCGAAGGCGCGCCGCTGCTGCAAGGGGCCGCGCTTGAGCGCGCCGCGCGCGCGCAAGCCGTGGCGAAGGCCGATCCGGCGCCGTTCGACGCGGTGGAAGGCTGGTGGCGCTTTCGCGCGCTGATGGGGCCGCGCTTCGGCCCTCCAGCGGGCGCTGTGCGATGAGCGAGGCGATCGACGTCGATCTCAGCGCCGCCGAGCAGGCGGAGGGCGCCGAAGCGCTCGTGCTCAGCCTGGATGGCTTTGAGGGGCCGCTGCATCTGCTCCTTGAACTGGCCCGGGCCAAGAAGCTGGACATAGCGCGCGTCTCCATCACGGAAATCGCCGATCAATATCTCGCCTTCATCGAGGCGGCGCACGCCGCGCGCATGGAATTGGCCGGCGATTATCTCGTCATGGCCGCATGGCTCGCGGCCTTGAAGGCGCGCCTGCTCATCCCGAAGCCGCCCCTTGAGGCGGAGGAGCCGGACGCGGCGGCGGTTTCGGCGGCGCTGCGGGCCAAGCTCATGCGGCTCGAATTGGCGCGCGCGGCGGCGGAGCGGCTGCGCCGGATGCCGCAATTGGGCGCGGATGTTTTCGTCAACGGTCAGCCCCAGGCGCTGTCCATCACGCGCACCACCGCGTGGAAGGGCGAGCTGATGGACCTCCTGCGCGCCTATTGCGCGGACCGCACCAAGGAATATCGCCGCGCGCATCGCCTGCGCCCGCGTCCGGCCTATCCCCTAGCGGAGGCGCGCAAGCGGCTGGAGCGGCTTTTGCCGGATCTGCCCGATTGGCGTCCGCTGGACCGGCTAGCGCCCGCGCCGGACGGTGGGGCGGATGCGCCCCCGGCCGCTTCCTATTTGGCGAGCGTGTTCGGCGCGGCGCTCGAACTTGCGCGCGAAGGGCGCATGGACTTGCGCCAGGAGGCCGCCTTCGCGCCCCTCTTCTTGCGCGCCCGCCGCGGCGACGCGCAGGATAAACGCGATGCCGGCCCGCCGGAGGCGCAATGAACGGGCGCCCGATGAGAGAGGATAAGCCCCCGATCGCGGACGCGCTGCGCCGCATCGAGGATGCGTTCGCCGAGGGCGGGCGCACCGAACGCGCCGAGCCGGACGCGGAGGCGGTTCGCGCCGCCGAGGCCATGCTGTTCGCCGCCGCCGAGCCCATCGCCGCCGCCGCCCTTGCCGAACGGCTTGGGCCGGGGGTGGACGTGGCCGCCGTGCTGATGCGGATCAGGGCGGATTACGCGGGCCGGGGCGTGGAGCTGGTCGAGGCGGGCGGCGGCTGGCGCTTCCAGACCGCGCCGGACCTCGCGCATCTCTTTGCCGAGAAACGGGAAACTCAGAAAAAATTGCCGCGCGCGGCGATGGAGACGTTGGCGGTCATCGCCTATCACCAGCCTGTCACCCGCGCGGAGATCGAGGATATTCGGGGCGTCAGTCTCGCCCGCGGCGCGCTCGATCTCTTGCTGGAGATCGGCTGGGTGCGGCCGAAAGGGCGACGCCGCACGCCGGGCCGGCCGCTTACCTTCGGCACCACGGACGCTTTCCTGGCCCATTTCGGCCTGCCCAGCCTTGACGCGCTGCCAGGGAAGGACGACCTCAAGGCCCTGGGGCTCATCGATGCCCGGGCAGCCGCCGAGATCGATGTGCCCCGGCCGGGCGAGGGCGAGAGCGACCTTGAGCCGCTGCAGCCCGGCGAGGACTCTTCAAGGTTTTTCGTGGATCATCTTGGAGAGGAAGATTAAATCGCTGTTGAGCAGAGCGCGCTTTTGCTTTGCTGCGCGGCGGCGCAAAGCTTCGTCGAAGGACGTTACCTATGCACGTGCCCGGCCTTATTCCGCTTCTGATCGTTCTGTTCCTGGCTTTTCTTCTGTTCGGCCGCCCTGGGCGCCTGAGCGGGCTCATGGAAGATTTGGGCAAGGGCATTAAGGGCTTCCGCAAGGGGCTCGGCGACAATGATTCCCAGCCGCCGGCCGAGGCGCCGCGCCAAGTGCCCGATCAGACCGCTTCGCGCAGCGATCAGCCGAACCCCTAGGGCTTCGTCCCATGCTGCCGAGCCTCGGCTTCCAGGAAATCCTGCTTCTTGGCATCCTCGCGCTCGTCGTGGTGGGGCCGAAGGATTTGCCCTTGATGCTGCGCAAGCTCGGGCGCTTCACCGCGCGGCTGCGCGGCATGGCGCAGGAATTCCGCTCCGGTTTCGATGAGCTCGCGCGCCAGGCCGAGCTGGACGAATTGCGCAAGGAGGTGGATGCGCTGCGGCGCGACCGCACTTTCTCCGATCTTCAAAACGAACTCACGCGCCCGACCCTGGCGCGCCCCTCTCAGACGCCGGTGATCCCGAAGCCCGCCGCGCCGGCCTCGCCGGAGCCGGATGCGCCGCCCGCGCTTGAGCCGCCGGCCGATCCCGAAGGCGCGCCCGCGCGCGCGGCGTCGAGCGCCCCATGAGCGAAGCCGCCCATACGGACGAGGACGAGATTGAAGCCTCGCGCGCCCCGCTGCTCGATCATCTCGCCGAGCTGCGCCAGCGCCTCATCGTTTCCGTCGTCGCCATTTTGATCGCGTTCGCCGGGTGTTTTGCGTTCGCGCGCCAGATTTTCCTCTTTCTCGTTGAACCGTTCGTAACCGCGGTGCGCACGGTGCATCCGGAGCAGGCGGGCGCAGCGCTCGAACTTTATAATACGCACGCCTTCGGCTTCTTTTTCGTGCAGCTGCAGGTGGCTCTGTTCGCCGCGATCGTGATCGCTTTTCCGGTGCTCGCGCACCAAGCGTACAGTTTCGTCGCGCCTGGCCTCTATAAGCGCGAACGCGCGGCGGCTTTGCCGTTCCTTATCGCGGCGCCGGCGATGTTCCTGCTGGGCGCCGCGTTCGTGTTCTACGTGGCCATGCCGTTCGCGCTTGAATTCGCGCTGAAGCAGGAGGTCACGGAAGGGCAGATCCAGGTTCGCTATCTGCCGAAGGTGGACGAATATCTTGGACTGGTGACGACGCTCGTGCTCGCGTTCGGGCTCTGCTTTCAGATGCCGGTGGTGCTGTCGCTTCTGGCGCGCGTCGGCATGATCGGGGCGGAGGCGCTGCGCAAGGGCCGGCGTTACGCCATTGTCGGCATCGCAGCGCTTTCGGCCTGCGTGACGCCGCCGGACGTCATCTCGATGACGCTGATGGCGATCCCGATGTACGCGCTCTATGAGGTGTCGATCTGGCTCGTCTGGGCTATCGAGGCCGCGCGCAAGCGCGCCGAGGCGCGTGAGGCGGCCGCGCCGCAATACCGTCCTGCGGAATAGCATAAGCTTGCGCGCTTGCGCCGTCCCGGCTTAAGCGGGTCGCGCCATGCATGACATCCGCGCCATCCGGGAAAACCCTGAAGCCTTTGACCGCGCCTGGGCGCGCAAGGGGCTCGCGGCCCAAACGCCTGAGATTCTTGCGCTCGATGCGGCGCTTCGCGCGGCGACCACGCAGAAGCAGGAGGCCGAAGCCGCCCGCAACGCCGCCTCCAAGCAGATTGGCGCCGCCAAGGCGCAGAAGAACGAGGCCGAAGCACAGCGCCTCATGGCGGAGGTGGCGCGCCTCAAGGAGATCATCGAGCGCGCCGGCGCGGAAGAAGCTGCTTTGCAGGCAAAGCTCTTGGGGCCGAACGGGCTGTTGGCCTCGCTTCCAAATTTGCCGTTCGACGACGTGCCCGATGGCGAGGACGAAGCCGGCAATGTGGAGCTTCATCGCTGGAGCAAGGAGGGCGCTGCGCCTGCCTTGCGCAACGACGCGCCCGATCATGTCGCCATCGGCGAAGCGCTGGGCATGATGGATTTCGAGGCCGCCGCGCGCATGAGCGGCGCGCGCTTCGTCGCGCTGCGCGGGGGCCTCGCGCGGTTGGAACGCGCGCTTGCGGCGTTCATGCTCGATCTGCACACGCAGGAGAACGGCTATACTGAAATGGCGCCGCCGCTATTGGTGCGTGACGATGCTGTCTTTGGAACTAATCAGCTGCCGAAGTTTGAAGATGACTTATTTGAAGTCAGCGCGCTCGACTGGGATCAAGTGTTCTATGACAAAGAAATGCACATTCGATTGGCATCGCTTCCTAAGAGTGAGCTGGGTGAATTTGCGTTAGAATCCTCAAGACAAACTATAAAGCAAAGAATTCGAACCGATTGGTACAAAACGCGATACTGGCTCATCCCCACAGCTGAAGTGTCTCTCACCAACATGGTGCGCGAGCAGATTCTCGACGAAGCGATGCTGCCGATCCGCATGACGGCGGATACGCCTTGCTTTCGCGCCGAGGCAGGCGCGGCCGGGCGCGATACGCGCGGCATGATCCGCATGCATCAATTCCGCAAGGTGGAGCTCGTCTCCATCGTCAAGCCGGAAGACAGCGCCGACGAACATGAGCGTATGACGGCTTGCGCCGAGGAGGTGCTGAAGCGCCTTGAATTGCCGTTCCGCCGGATGCTGCTCTGCGCCGGCGATATGGGTTTTGGCGCCAGGAAAACCTTCGATCTCGAAGTCTGGCTGCCGAGCCAGAACAAGTATCGCGAGATCAGCTCGTGCTCCAATTGCGGGGATTTCCAGGCCCGTCGCATGAATGCGCGCTATCGCAGCAAGGACGGGCCGCGCTTCCTGCATACGCTGAACGGATCGGGGCTGGCGGTAGGCCGCACGCTCGTCGCGATCCTGGAGAATTTCACCAATTCCGATGGATCGGTGACGATCCCGGATGCGCTTAGGCCCTATTTCGGCGCGGAGCGCATCGCGAAGACTTAGCGCGCAATTCGGGGAGGCGTTCATGCGCTATCAAGGGCACAATGTTCTGGCGATCTTCGTCGCCGCGATCCTCATGTATGGAATTGGCGCGCTGATCTATGGCGTGGCGCTCAGTCAAGTCTGGCAAGAGGCCGTGGGCTTCAACGAAGCCGATTATGCCGGCCTGGAATACCGCTTCGCCTTGTCGTTCATTCCGCCGCTTCTGCTGGCCGCCGGCATTTCGATGGCCAATAAATGGCGCGGCGCGATCGGGCCCTTGGGCGGCGTCGTCACGGGGCTGCTCGTTGCGTTCTTCTTCTTGCTGGCCGCGCGATTCTACCAATTCGCTTACAGCCCTGAATCTGAGATCGTCTTCGCCATCGACGTGCTGCATTTCGTCTCGATTGGGGCGGTTGGGGGCGCGGTGATCGGCGCATGGAAATGAGGCGTGCGGGCTGCTAAGCCGAACCGATGCGTATCCTCTGCACCAATGATGACGGCGTGAACGCCGAAGGTCTCGCAGTTCTTGAACGTGTCGCGCGCACGCTATCGGATGATGTGTGGACCGTGGCGCCTGAGACCGAGCAATCGGGCGCCTCGCGCGCGCTGACGCTGACCGCGCCGATCCGCGTGCGCGCCGTGGCGGAGCGGCGCTTCGCCGTGTCCGGCACGCCGACGGACAGCGTGCTCCTCGCCATCCACGACATTTTGACAGACAAACGGCCGGACCTTGTCTTGTCCGGCGTCAATCGCGGGCAGAACATCGCCGAGGACGTGACGCTGTCGGGCACCATCGCCGCCGCCACGCAGGGCATGCAATTCGGCATTCCCGCGATCGCGCTGTCGCAATCGCGCGGTCTGCATGAAGCCGGCAAGCCGGTTCTTTGGGAGACAGCGGAAACCTATGCGCCCGGCATCATCGCAACCCTGCTCAAGCATGGCTGGCCCGGCGATGTGGTGATGAATGTGAATTTTCCCGATTGCCCGCCGGAAGAGGTGAGCGCGGTGGAGGTCACGCGTCAGGGCCATCGCGACGAGCGCATCATCCATACGGAGCGGCGCACGGATCTACGGGGCAACGATTACTTCTGGATCGGCTTTTCAGCGCAATTGTCCAATCCGCCGGACGGCACGGATTTGCGCGCGGTCTATTCGCGGCGCATCTCCGTGACGCCGCTGCATATGGATTTGACGCATATGGAGACCTTGCATCGTCTCAAGGGCGTCCTCGGCGGGGCGCCGCCGAAAGCATGAACGGCGCGGACGATCCGCTGCGCCTGATGCGCTTCGTGCTCGACATGCGTCAGGCGGGCGTGACGGATGCGGCGGCGCTTTCAGCCATGGAACGGACGCCGCGCGGCCAATATGCGCCGGCGCATCTCGCCGGCCTTGCGCTCGACGATACGAACCTGCCGCTGCCCCATGGCCAGGTGATGACAAAGCCCTCCCTGATCGGCCGCATGTTGAGCGCGCTGCAGGTCGAGGCGGAGCATCGCGTGCTCGAAATCGGGACTGGCTCCGGCTATCAGGCCGCGTGCATCGCGCAGCGCGCCAAGCGCGTCGTCAGCGTCGAGCGCTGGCGCGATCTGATGACCGAGGCGCGCGCGCGTCTCGGCGCGGCGCGGCTGATGCATGTCACCGTGCACCACGGAGACGGCGTGGAAGGCCATGAGGCGTCCGCGCCGTATGACCGCATCATCGTCAATGGCGCAATGCCTGACCTTCCGCTCGCGCTGCGTGACCAATTGGCGCCGGGCGGAGCGATCCTTGCGCCATTGGGCCTCGGCGCGGAGCAAAGATTGATCCGCTTCAGCGCCGGCGCGCGCGTCGATCTTGGGCCGGTGCGCTTTGCGCCCCTCGAACTCGGCCTCCCACCTGAATCAGATTGATTGTCGGGACGCCTGATTCGCGGCGAAGATGGCGCATGCGTCCGCTCGTTATGCTCTTCCTGTGGGCGGCGGCTGGGCCGCTCGCCGCGGCGCAAGCGCCGATCGAGTACAGGGGACGTCAGCCCGCTCCCGAAATCGTTGCGCCGCCGGCGCAGACAATGGAGCCCGCTCCAGGCGCCGAAGAGAACCCGCCGCCGCTCGGATGGGAAGGGCCTGGCACGCCGCTCGCCGCGTATGCGCTGCGCCCGGAGGAGGTTCATCCATTTGATCCGCGCGCGACGCCGCGGATGCACAGCGTCGCGCGCGGCGAAACGCTCTACGATATCGCCGTGCGCTATCAGATTCCGTTGCGGGCGCTGATCGAGGCGAACCGACTTTCCGCGCCGTACGCGCTGAGCGAAGGGCGCGCGCTAACGCTGCCCCCGCCGCGCTTGCACCGCGTCGCGGCGGGCGAGACCCTGGCCGATATCGCCGCGCGCTACGCGATGGATAGGCGCTCGCTCGGGCTGCTTAATCGGCTGGAGCCGCCCTTCGAGGTGCGCCCCGGCCAAGAGCTCGTCTTGCCCGCCACCGTCAGAGATCTTGGCGGGCAGGCGCCGCCACGCCTCGTGCCAACGCCTGCAGCGCCGCCGACACCTTTGTCCAGCGCGCGCTTCGTCTGGCCCGTGACAGGCGAGGTGGTGACACGGTACGGCGCGCAGGCGGGCGGGCGCCGCTCCGACGGCGTGGAGATCGCGGCGGACGAAGGCGCGCCGATCCGCGCCGCCGCCGACGGCGAGGTGGTTTATGCCGGGGCCGATCTGCCCGCTTATGGCGCGCTCATCATGATCCGACATGCCGACGGCTGGGTGAGCACGTACGGCTACGGGCGGCGTGCGTTAGTGTCGCCGGGCGCGCGGGTGCGGCGGGGCCAGCCGATTGGAGAGGCGGGGGTACGCGAGGGGCGGGGACTCTTGCTGTTTCAGCTCCGCCAGGGGCGTGAGGCGGTCGATCCCTTGCCCTTGCTCGGCCGCTAAAGCTTGCCGAACGCGCTCGCCGAAACCAGCGCCACTTGTCGCGCGAGCAGCGTAAGGTCCGCCGATGCGTTCGGGTCGGCGTGAGGCATGGTCAGAACGCGCATGTAGCGCGGGGTGAGCGCCAGATAGCCGATGGCGGGGAAGGCGGATGCCGGCAGCATGCTGGCCAATTCGCGCGCTTCGCCATAGGCGTGCCGCCCACGATCGATCACCGCCATGGCGGCGGATCGCAAGGCGTGGGTCGATTGGCCCTCGAACAGCGCCTCGGGCGTCAGCCCCACATGGTCCATCAGCTTCTTGGGCAGGAAGGTGCGCCGTCGCTGCGTCCAGAATCGAAGCGCGCGCACAAGACCGGCATAGCCCCAGGCGAGGCCGGCCTTCGCGGCGAACGCGTCGAGTTGCTTGGGCCGCGGCGTCTCGGGAGGCAACACCGCCTCCACCGCGAGCCGGAAAACGCCGCCAGCCGTCGCATCCACATAGGCCGCGAATTCGGGCCAGCCGTCGAACGGCGCTTCGACCAGATCGGCTTCGCGCGCGGTGATGAGTTGAGTCCACACCGCTTGCATGCGCGGCGTCGGGCCCATCGCGGCATAGGCCGCGAGCGCGGGGTGCGCCGGCGGAGGCGCGGCCGGATCGGCGTGGATGGCGTCGATCCGCTCGCGCCACCATGCGAGGCGGATGTCGCCCAGCGTCTCCATCGACACGGCCTCCGCCGTGCGGGCGATCTCATGGTTAAGGGCGTAGAGCGCCATAAGCCGCTCGCGCACAGGGCGCGTGGCGAAGCGGGCGGCCAGCCACCTGTCCTCGTCCACGCGGCGCACAAGGGCGTCGAGGGTCTCTTCCATGGGCGCCTTCATGCGAAACGGGCGCCAGCAAAGCGGCGCCCGTTTGACGATTGGTTAAGGGCTTCCTTAGCCGATGGCGGAGGCCCCCGTCATCGCCACCAGCATCGGCACCGACAGGAACGTGTTGGTGCGCGAGAACAGCATGGCGCGGCGCGCGAAGGGCGCGCGGTCGGTGATGTCGGGGAATTTGTTGTCGATGTTCAGGGCGCGTTGCTGCGCCGGCCAGATCACGAACCAGACATTGAACCACATGATCGTGGCCAGCCACATGCCGATGCCGATGAATACATGCTTGGGCACGGCGAAGCCCTCTGCGGCGCCGAGCGTGTAGGCTTGAAGCAGATAACCCTGATTGATCGCGACGAGGATGCCGGTGGCGAGGGTGAACATGGCCCCCCAGCGGAACCAGAACAAAGCCGCCGGCGCGATCACCTTGGAAATGGCCGGACCGCGATGCTCTTCGGGGATTTTCGGCACGTTCGGGATCTGGGTGAAATTGAAATAGTAGAGATGGCCGATCCACATAATGCCGGTGAGCACATGGGCCCAGCGGAGCGTCGCCTCCCAGAAAGCCGAATCGGAGAATTGCAGGCCCCTGACGCCAAGGGCGTAGATCAGCAGGAACAACACCGCCACGCCAAGCCCACCCCAGGCGACGTAGCGTATATTGGTCAAGAAAGCGGCCATGCGGAAAATCTCCGGGTCGTTGATTTTGCGCGCTTATAGGTCGCTTCGCCCGCCCCGTCAGCAGTTTTCCGGAAATCAGCCGGTCGATTGGGCAGGGACGGGGCCGTCCGCCTCGGGGCGGCGCGGGCGCTCCCGCCACAACAGGATGGCGGGCGCGGCGACATAGATTGAGGAATAGGTGCCGATGATGATGCCGAAAATCATCGCGAACACGAACGGGAAGAGCGTCGGTCCGCCCAGCCACATAAGGCTCGCCAAGGCGAGGATCGCGGTGATCCCGGTGATGATGGTGCGCGACAGTGTTTCGTTGATGGAGAGGTTGATCATCTCCAAGAGCGGCATGCGCTTGAACTTGCGCTTGTTCTCGCGAAGCCGATCGAACACCACGACGGTGTCGTTCATCGAATAGCCGATGATGGTGAGCAGAGCGGCGATGGTGGTGAGTGAAAACTCGATCCGCAGGATGGAGAGAAGCCCCATCGTCAAGATCACGTCGTGGAAGAGGCCGATGACCGCGCCGATTCCGAACTGTAGCTCGAACCTGAACCAGATGTAGATCAGCATTAGAAGGATGGCGAGGCCGAGCGCCGTGATGCCTGAGGCGAACAATTCGCTGGAGATTTTCGGACCGACGACGGCGACATTATCGAACGACACGCTGTCGACGGCGCGCCGGATCTGCTCCTGCATGCGCTGCGATGCGGCGTTGGTGTCCTGGCCTGGCACGTTCTCGAAGCGCACCATCGCCTGCAGCGGATCGGAATAGCCCTGAACCTGCACTTCGCCCACATCGGCGTTTTCGGCAAGCTCGCGCACGCGGGCGAGATCGATGGGCGTGGGCGCGCTGAACTCGATCAGCGTGCCGCCGCGAAAATCGATGCCGAGATTGAAGGCTTCGCGCCCGATCGCGCCCAGCTTGTCGATCGTATCGCCTTCCGTCTGCTGATAGACCGCGACCGGATTGAGCCGAAAGCCGCCCGTCGCCATGGAGGCGAAGGACAGCACCACCGCTGCGATCGAAAGAAAGGCGAAAAGCCCAGCGAACCGCACGAACGGAAGATTTGTCTTTTGCGGAAGATTGCGGATCAGCGGCCAGGCCATCGACAGCTCCTTAAATCGGCAGCTTCTTGGGACGCACGGCGCGGAACCAGAGCGCGATCAAGATTTGCGTGACGAGCACGGCGGTGAACACGGAGGTGACGACGCCGATGGAGAGCGTCCAAGCAAAGCCGCGTACGGGGCCGGCGCCGAACTGAAACAGGATGAGCGCCGCCAGGATGGTTGTAAGGTTCGCGTCGATGATGGTGATCATCGCGCGCGAAAAGCCTGCGTCGATGGCGAGCGCCGGCATTTTGCCCAAACGCTCCTCGTCGCGCATGCGTTCATAGATGATGACGTTCGCGTCCACCGCCATGGCGAGCGTGAGAATAAGGCCGGCGATGCCGGGCAGGGTGAGCGTTGCGCCGATCATCGACATCGCGGCGATCACCAGCACGCCATTGATGATCAGCGCGGCACAGGCGAACAGCCCGAACAGCCCATAGGCCAGGATCATGAAGGCGAGCGTGCCGATGAGCGCGATGATCCCGGCGATGGCGCCGGCATTGATCGCGTCCTGCCCCAGTTCTGCGCCGACGCTGCGTTCCTCGATCACGCTGAGCGGCACGGGGAGCGCGCCGGCGCGCAGCAGCAGCGCCAATTCACTGGCGCTTTGCGCTGTGAAACTGCCGTCGATCTGGCCGGAGCCGCCGCAAATCGGTTCGCGGATCACGGGCGCGGTGAGCACCTTGTCGTCGAGCAGGACGGCGAAGCGGCGGTTCACGTTCTCCGTTGAAAGGCGGCAAAACGTGCGCGCGCCGGCGCTGTCGAGCTGGAACGAGATCACGTATTGACCGGTCTGCGGATCGGTGCGCGCCGCCGCGTTTTGCAGGTTTTCGCCGGTGAGAGATGGGCGGCGCCGGACCAGCTCGGGCGCGTCGCCCAGCGTGTAGGGCTGCGCGATCATCGTGCCCGGCGGCGTGCGGCCCTGCGCGAGGGCTTCCGGATCGGCGGTGTCGTCGACCAGATGGAAGGTGAGCAGCGCGGTCTGGCCGATCCGCGCCTTCAGCGCTTCGGGATCGGTCTCGCCCGGCGCTTGCACGGAGATGCGGTCATCGCCTTGGCGCGCGATGGAGACTTCGCTCGTGCCCGTGGGATCGATGCGGCGGCGGATCACTTCCATGGAGCGCGTGGCCGCATCGCGCGACAGCGCCACCATCGCGTCGGGCGTGATGCGCGCTTCGATCGCGCCCTCTGCGCCGGAAGTGATTTCAAGATCGGGTCCGCCCGCGCCAAGCGCGCGCGTCTCCACCTGGCCGATGATGGATTGCAGCGCTTCGAGCGCGCGGGGCGCATCGTCCGGATTGAGGAGGCGCAGCCGCGCCGCGTCGCCGACGACGCCGCGGCCGGCATAAGGAATGCGCGGCTCGGCGTCGCGCAGCGCTTGGGCCATCTGGTCGGCGACGTTTTCCAGCTTCTGTCGCCGCATCGTGGCGACATCCACCTCAAGCAGCAGAGAAGAGCCGCCGCGCAGATCGAGCCCTAGATTGATGGCGCGCGTCGGCGCGAAATCCGGCAATTGCGCGCGCGCGCTTTCGGGCAGCAGATTCGGCGCGGCGAAGAGGAGCCCCAGCGCGGTCACCACCGCAACCAGGATGACGCGCCAGCGCGCGACCTGCAGCATGGTCAGTCGTCTTTCTTGGTGTCGTTCGCGGGCGCAGGATCGCTCTTGGCGCGGACCTCGGAAATGGTCGACTTGATCACGCGCACCTCGACATTAGGCGCGAGTTCGACGCGCGCCTCATCGTCCGAAACCGACCGGATCTTTCCGATCAGCCCGCCGGATGTGACGACGGTGTCGCCCCGCTTCAAGGCCCCGATCATGGCCTGATGCTGCTTCATGCGCTGTTGCTGGGGGCGGATCAGCAGGAAATAGAAGATGACGAGGATGAGCAGAAGCGGCGCAAGCTGCACGAAGAGCGCCGTCATAGTGTCGCCGCCGCCGCCAGGCGCTTGTGCATAAGCCGGAGAAACGAACATCAGACCCCCTTTATCGGCCGCGTGGCGCGCCTTGGGCGCCTCTATCTTAGGGCCGCGCGTTCCCGGCGCGGCGGCGGCGGACTATATCCAGCGACGCCGTCAATTCAATCGGGCCCGCCATGGATGACCTCGCCGCCTCGCTCGCCCGCATCGCCGACGCGCTCGAGCGAATCGCCCCGCTGCCGCTGCGCCTTGACCTTGGCGGCGCGGACACTTTTCATTGGTCGCCCCGCGCGCAGCGGCTCGACGCGGTTTCCGCGCCCGCGCGCACGCCGCTCGATCTCATTCTGGAGGTCGATCGCCAGAAGGAGGCGCTCATCGCCAATACGCGCCGTTTCGCCGCAGGCGCGCCGGCCAACAACGCGCTGCTCTGGGGCGTGCGCGGAACCGGCAAGAGCGCGTTGATCAAGGCCGTGCATGCGGCGGTCGCCGCTGAGCGGCCCGGACTCAAGCTGGTGGAGGCGCCGCCCGATGCGCTCGACCGCATCGGCGCCCTGATCGATGCGCTCCGCGCCCAGCCCGCGCCCGTCATCCTCTTTCTCGACGATCTTTCCTTCGCCGGCGACGAGGAAGCGCTCAAGGCGCTCAAGCCCGCGCTCGACGGCGGGCTCGCGGCGCGCACGGGTCGGCTCATCGTCTACGCGACCAGCAATCGCCGTCACCTCGTGGCGCGCGACACGCGCGAGAACACGCCCGACGATCTGATGTGGGCGGACGCGGCGGAAGAGAAGCTCGCGCTGGCCGATCGGTTCGGCCTGTGGCTCGGCTTTCACGCGCTCGATCAGGCGCAATATCTGCGCATTGTCTTTTCCTATGCGCGTCATTTCGATCTGCCGATCGCGGAGGACGATTTGCAACGCGAAGCGCTCTTATGGGCGCGCACGCGCGGCGCGCGCTCGGGCCGCACGGCGTGGCAATATATTCTCGATCTGGGCGGAAGACTGGAGCGTGATTTGGCGTTCTAACGTTGACGGCACGGGACCAGGCGAAGGTGGCTTAGCGCTCCGAAAATGTGTGTGTCACACTTTGCTGTTGGGCTACTCCCTTATCAAGGATGTCCGTATCTTCACTTAGTACCAGAACGTCCGTCTTGCCCGCAGCCCTGTAGGCGCCGACAACTTCGATAATGCTCTTTTCGCCTCTGTTTGGTTGATTTTCGTAGTTCAGTGTCGAGACAAACTCTATGCTTGCTGAGTTTGCGGACGCCCAATTATCAAAAGTTTGACGATCAAGATTTGTCGGCTCAAACTCCTCGTTGACAACGCTCGTGATTACCACGCGGCGTCCGCTCTCCAAGAGAATATCGAGCTGATTGGCCTTTGAGAGGGTAGCAAGCGCAGTCGTGTCGACGACGATGTAACGTTCTGTCACTTGGGCTGCTCCTGCTGGTCATATTCTTCCCGTGCTTTGCGATAGCTTTCGGGCTCATAAAGATAAATATCCGGATGAAGCACTCGCAAGTTCTCTGGCAGTTCAATTCTTCCAGTCAGCACTCGGCGAGCAAACTCGCCCAGCATTTCTCGGTATGCACGACCGGTAATCGCTAAATCCCTTGGGTGGTGATAAACTCCGTCAAAATCAAGCTCTGAGAACCTTCGCTTGTAAATGAGTGGGTAAAGCTCACTACTCGTTATCGCTCCCATCCTTTCATCATGCGCTTGTGCATCCATGTAAGCCAACCAGCGTGTATTGGTTGTGATGACTCGCAAGTCTTCTTCCGTCCAATTGTCTCGGAGATCCGTATTGGCTAAATCTATCACTCCGCCGCCTCCTGAAACGCTTTGACATTGCATTAGCTGAGCTGTGGGCTGGGCGCTCGCGTCACCACACGAAGTGCAAGCGAGCCAGAACGGTACTAGCAGAGACAGGAAAAAAGCCGTCACCTCTCCCTCCCCGCTTCGCCCACGCGTCTTGCCAGCGGCGACAGCAGAAACTCGATGATCCGCCTTCTGCCCGTCATGATCTCCGCGCTCGCCACCATGCCGGCGCCGATGGGCGCGGCCCTTCCGTCAACACCAAGCGCGTAGCGTGACAATTCAACGCGAGATGGAAAGACGAGCCCCAAATTTTCGTCATTGATCGCATCGCGGCTGACGAAGACGAGGCGCCCGTCGATCACACCATAGCGCGTGAATGGAAACGCCCAGAGCACGCTATAGGCGTGCTCTATTCTTAAAGCTAAGGCCGTGATTCACGCTTTTGGCTGATGCAACCAAAAGCGATCACGGCCTTGCTTCACGCGCATGTCCTGGCCTTCGCGCACGAAGCCGATGTCGCGGTTCAGCACCTTCGCTTCAAGCATCAACCGCGCGCCGTCCGGCACGACGATCATCAGCGCGTCCGCCGGGCGCACCACGGCGCCAATCGTATGCACCTGCACCTGCTGCACCACGCCGTCCGCCGGCGCGCGCAGCAGCGTGCGCAGATTGTGTTCGGCCGCGATCGTCAATTCCTCCGCACGCAGGCGCATGGCGGCGTCGGCCTCGCTAAAGGCGTCGAGCGCCGCGTGGCGAAGCACGAAAAAAGCGTCTGTCGCCTTTTCGCTAAACCCACCCCTCCAGATCGGTCAGCGCGCGTTCGGCCATGGCGCGCTTCTTGGCGCGGCCGCGCTCCTTGCCGCGCGCATGCGGCGGCGCAATCGGCGGAAAGAGGCCGAAATTGATGTTCATCGGCTGAAAGGTCGCGCCATTCTCCAGATGGCCTACCGTGACATGCGCGAGCAGCGCGCCGAGCGCGCTGGTGGCCGGCGGCGGGGCAGGCGCACGCCCCTCCAGTTCAGCGAGCGTGAAGCGCGCCGCGAGCAATCCCATCGCCGTGCTTTCCACATAGCCCTCAACGCCAGTGACTTGGCCAGCGAAACGCAGCCTCGGCTCAGCCTTGAGGCGCAGCGTAGGATCGAGCAGTTTCGGTGAATTCAAAAACGTATTCCTATGCACGCCGCCGAGCCGCGCGAAGACGGCGTTCTCCAGGCCCGGAATGGTGCGGAAGATTTCCGTCTGCGCGCCGTGCTTCAGCTTGGTTTGAAAGCCAACGAGATTGAACAGCGTGCCAAGCTTATTGTCTTGGCGCAGCTGCACCACCGCATGGGGCCGCCTGCCGGTGCGCGGATCGGTGAGGCCGACCGGCTTCATCGGCCCGAAACGCAGCGTCTCGCGCCCGCGCTCGGCCATTACTTCGATCGGCAGACAGCCCTCGAAATAGGGCGTGTCCTTTTCCCAATCGCGAAATTCCGCCTTCGGCGCGGCGAGGAGCGCATCGATGAAGGCCTCGTACTGAGCCTTGTCCATCGGGCAATTCACATAGGCGGCCTTGTCGCCGCCGGGGCCCTCCTTATCGTAGCGCGATTGGCGCCAGGCGATGGAGAAATCAATCGAGTCCGCATGCACGATGGGCGCGATCGCGTCGAAGAAGGCCAGCGCGCTTTCATCCGTCATGGACAATATCGTCTGCGCCAGGGCCGGCGAGGTGAGCGGACCGGTCGCCACGATCACGCGATCCTCCGGCGATTCCAGAAGCGCGCGCGGATCGCGCACCTCTCCGCTTTCAAAGCGGATAAGCGGCTCGCTTTTGAGGGCGGCGGTCACCGCTTCGGAAAACACGTCCCGGTCGACGGCGAGCGCGGCGCCCGCCGGAACTTGAGCGGCGTCGGCGCACGTCATGATCAGCGATCCGGCGCGGCGCAATTCCGCGTGCAAAAGCCCAACCGCGTTTCCGGCCCAATCGTCCGAGCGGAAGGAATTGGAGCAGACGAGCTCCGCGCAGCGCCCTGTCTGATGCGCGGGCGTCATCAGGTGCGGGCGCATTTCGTGGAGCGTCACCTCGCGCCCCGCGCGCGCCAGCGTGAAGGCCGCTTCCGAGCCGGCAAGGCCGGCGCCGATGACATGCACTTTTCCCATGCCGGGGTTTTGCCCCCAGCGGCGCGGGAAGGGCAAGCCGGCGCTCGCCAGGGGCGGCGAACTCATGCATAAGCGCGGCCCGGTCGGCCGCCCTGGCCGCCCGCCATATGGAGAGACGTGCGATGCCGGCCCCAGCCGGAAAAGTGCCGGTGCTGGCGAGCGTGCGCGCCGCCTATGGTGTCCTCGCGCAGAATGCGCGCCGCCTTGCGCCGATCGCGCTGATCGGCATGGGCGCGCTGCTGCTGGTCTCGGCGCTGTCGGGACAAGCCGCGCAATCGGGCCCGATGGCGTTCTTGACCTTGGTGCTCAACCTCGCGGTTTTCGCGGGCATTTACGCCGCCTTTCTCGCCGTCGCCTTGTTCGATCCCGGCCGGCCGCGTGCAGCCATCGGCGCGGACGCCGGGCGCCTGATCGCGGCGATGTCCATTATCGGTTTCTTTTTGTTGCTGATCATGCTCGTCGCCTTTATGGCGGGCGCAATCGTGCTCGGCGCCATGCTCGCGCCCTATCAGGCCGAGATCGAAGCCTCGGGCGGCGATCCGGCCGTGATGAGCGCGCTCCTGGAGCAGCTTTATCGCGACGATCCCGCGCCCTTGCTGGGGCTCGCCCTGGTCTATGCGGCGGTGTGGCTTGCGCTCACGTCGCGGCTCTATCTCGTCGCGCCCGCGACGGTGAGCGAGCAAGCAGTGCGCACATTTGAAACCTGGGCTTGGACGCGCGGGGCGATGTATCGCATCACGCTGGCGCGATTGGCGGTTCTGGGGCCGATTTACTTGGCGCTCGTGCTTATCCAGAACGCCATCGTCGAGGCTGTCACCGCCGCGCCCAGCGATCCGCCGGCGCTCGCCATGATCGGCACCTTCGTGCTGCTCATCGGCTCCATGCTCGCGCTTGCGCTCGAGGCGGGGCTTTCGGCGTTTCTCTATCGCGGACTGAAACCTCAGTCGCCATGAGCACGCTGACTTTCCTTGAATCCACGCGCGCCATCGCGCCGTCGCTCTTGAAGCTCGCCTGGCCGGTCGCGCTCTCGCGGCTCGGCATCATGGGCATGGGCGTCGCGGACGTGATTGTCGTTGGGCAATTGGCGCCGGATGAACTCGCCGATCAGGCGCTCGGCTGGGCGCCGACGGCGGTGGTGCTTGTCGGCGGCATCGGTCTTTTGACGGGCGTGCAAGTATTGGCGGCGCGCGCCATGGGCGAGGGCAAGCCGGAAGAGGCGGGCGCGGTTTGGCGGCGTGGAATCGTGCTTGGCGCGGCGACCGGAATTTTGGTGGCCTTGCCGCTGATCTTTTTCGGCGAGGCGCTGTTGCGCGTCATGGGCATCGCGCCCGATCTCGCCGCCGGCGCCGCTTCGGTGATGGCGATCCTCGCGCTCTCCTTGCCGTTCCACCTCGTCTATTTCGCGAACACGTCCTTTCTCGAAGCGATCTCGCGGCCCACCGCGGGCACGATCGCGATGTGGACGGCCAATGTCATCAATCTCGCGCTTAATCTGGTGTTCGTTCCGCTATGGGGCGCGGATGGGTCCGCATGGGCCACTTTGGCGTCGCGTATTTTTCTGGCCGCGAGCCTCATCTTCTGGATTTGGTCGCTCAAGGATGCGGGCGCGATGGGCGTGCGGACGCGGCCCGCGCGCGCGCAAGGCGGCTATATCGATTTGCTGCGCATCGGCGCGGCCGCCGCGGTGAGTCAGATCGCGGAAGCGGGCGCCTTTTCGGCCATGACGGTCATCGCGGGCCGCATCAGCGAGGAAGCGGTGGCGGTCTATCAGATCGTGCTCAATCTGTTGGCCATCGTGTTCATGATCGCGCTTGGCCTCTCCACCGCGACAGGCGTTCTCGTTTCCGAAGCGATCGGACGCGGCGCGCGGCGTGACGCGGTGCAGGCGGGATGGACCGGCGTAGGGCTCAACACGATCGGCATGCTCTTCGCGTCCCTAAGCATTATCCTTTTCGCCAGCGGTATCGGACGCGCCTACACGGCGGACATGCAGATCGCGCTCGCTGTCGCGGCGCTAACGCCGCTTGCGGCGCTCGTCACGGTGCCCGATGGCGGGCAGGTGGTGGCCGCGCAGGCCTTGCGTGCGCGGGGGGATAATTGGTTTCCCACGTTCAGCCACCTTTTGGCTTATGTCGTGGTGATGCCTAGCCTCGCCATCTGGCTGGCTGAAATGCGCGGGCAGGGCGTTGAGGGCCTGCTTTATGCGATTTTTTGGGCGAGCGTATTGAGCTTCAGCGTGCTTCTCGGGCGCTGGTGGGTTCTTGGCCGTCAAGCGGCGTGACGCTCACGGCACGGCCCCAAGGATCCACCCTTCCTCGGCTTCGATCGCGGCGCGTCTGGGATCCTCTTTGGCCGGACCGAACAGCGAGGCGAGCTGGTTCTTCTCATCGAGCGCCGCGAAGTGCTGGGCGATGGCGCGCACCTGCGCTTCATCGCGGATTTCGCCCTGATTGGCCCGCGCGCTGACGAGGCTTGGATAGATTTCGGCGATCACGCATTCGACGCCTTCGAGATCGGCGGCTGAGAGCGGACGCCAGGCGAGTTCGAACGGCCATAGGCGCACCGCGTCGCCGCGTGCGTCCTTGATGCGCTTGACGACGGGCATGCCGGTCAGCGCCTGGCCGCCGACGGAGCCCTGATAATAAAGCTTCCAGATCGAAGACGCGCCCTTGGCCTTGGTCTCGGCGTAGCGGAATTCGGGCAAATCGCCCTCGCGATGATCGCGCGGCCGTTTCGCGGTGAGCATGGTCTGCTCATCGCGCGCCGGGCAGCCCCAAAAAGGGAAAGGCTCGCCCGTCATGAGCCGGTTCATCTTCGCGCCGACCTGAAACCGATTATTGGAATTGTCCGGCTTGTCTTTCACTTCCTTGGCGACGAAGTCGAGCATGGCGCGCCACGCCTCACCCTTCAGTTTCAGCGCGTTCGCCGTGCCGCGCGGAAAACCCAGCGGGAAGTCGAAGCCGAGCAGCACGCGCTCGTTCTTTCGCTGCAATTCGTCCAGAACGGCGGCGAGGATTTTCTCCGCTTCCGCGCGCGTGGAGGGATTGTGCGCTTCATAGGCCAACTGAAAGCGCACATTGCGCTTGTAAACGCCGATCCAGATGGAATCGGCGCCGCTGGAAGGCTTCGCGGCGGCGCTCCAGTCCACCATCACATAAGCCTGGAACAGGCGTGGCATTGTTCAGATCCGAAAAAGCAAGGCGCGCGAAGCGGCGTGAAGGATGGGGGCCGACGCGGGCGCTAGCCGAGCTTGACCAGCATCTTGCCGGTATTGCCGCCCGTGAAGAGGCCGAGAAACGCCTTCGGCGCGCTCTCAACGCCGTTTTCCACGGTCTCTTCCCATTTGATCTTCCCGTCGGCGATCCAGGATTCCATGTCCTTCAGGAAGGGCTCGCGCAGATTCTGGAACATGGAGACCACGAAGCCTTCCATGCGCATGCCCTTGCCGATCATCATCACAAGATTGCGTGGGCCGGGCGGCAGCTCTGTATCATTGTACATCGAGATCGCGCCGCACAGTACGATGCGCGCGCCGATCTTGCCGAGCTCAAGCGCCGCTTCGAGATGCTCGCCGCCGACATTGTCGAAATAGACGTCGATCCCACTCGGTGCGCCTTTCGCGAAGGCCGACGCGAGGGGGCCGGCGGTCTTGTAATTGATGACGTGGTCGGCCCCAAGACTCTTCACATAGGCGACCTTCTCATCGCTCCCGGCCGAGGCGATGACGGTGCAGCCCTTGATCTTGGCGATCTGCACCACGAGCGAGCCGACCGCGCCGGCCGCGCCAGACACCATCACCACATCGCCGGCCTTGGGCTGCCCGAGCCTGAGAAGTCCGCCATAGGCGGTCATGCCGGGCATGCCGAGCACGCCCAGGAAGGCTTGCGGCGGGGCATTGAGCGCGGGCAGCTTTTGAACCGCGCCAGCCGGCACGGTGAAGGCCTCCCGCCAGCCGAAGAAGCTTTCAACGAGGTCGCCTTCCTTAAGGCTTGGGTCGGCCGATTTGACCACTTGGCCCACCGCGCCGCCCTGCAGCGGCTCGCCGATTTGGAAGGGCGGGATATAGCTCGCCCGGTCCACCATGCGGCCGCGCATATAGGGGTCCACGCTCATCCACAGATTGCGAACCAACACCTGTCCGGGGCCCGGATCGGGGGCTTCGGCGGTCGCCAACTCAAAATCGCTCGCTTTTGGCATGCCGACAGGGCGCGCCTTCAGTCTGATCTCGCGCGACTGGATGGCCATGATGTGCTCCTTGGGATTTCGCGGCACGATAGAGCCTCGCCGCGCTTTTGGGAAACCTGACGAAGCGTCAAATCCTGGCCTTGTCCGCTCGCCTGGGCGACTCCATAAGCGGCCATGACCATGCGCCTGCGCTTCGCCCCCTCGCCGACGGGGCGGCTTCATGTCGGCAATATCCGCACCGCCCTGCTGAATTGGCTGTTCGCGCGCGGCCAGGGCGGGCGGATGCTGCTGCGCATCGACGACACGGACCTCGCCAGGTCCACAAGGGCGTTCGAGCAGGGCATCGAAACCGATCTGACCTGGCTCGGCCTGACCTGGGATGAGCGCGCCAATCAATCGCGCCGGTTCGCCGATTACGAAGCCGCCGCCGAGCGGCTCAAGACGGCCGGCCTGCTTTATCCCTGCTACGAAACCGAAGAGGAATTGGAGCGCCAGCGCCGCATCGCCCAGAGCCGGGGCCGCCCCCCAGTTTACAATCGCGCCGCGCTCGCCCTCAGCGCGGAGGACCGCGCCAAGCTGGAGGCGGAAGGCCGCGCCCCGCATTGGCGGTTCAAGCTTTCCGGCCAACGCCAGGAATGGGACGATCTGTGCCGCGGTCGCCAATCGATCGATACGGCGTCGCTGTCCGACCCTGTGCTGATCCGCGCCGACGGGGCGTTTCTCTACACGCTGCCGAGCGTGGTCGATGATATCGACTTCGCCATCACCCACATTCTGCGCGGCGAGGATCACGTCACCAATACGGGCGTGCAGATTGAAATCTTCCGCGCGCTCGGCGCGGCGCCGCCGGTGTTCGCGCATTTTCCTCTGATCGTGGGCGCGGACGGCGAGGCGCTTTCAAAACGGCTCGGATCGCTATCCATGCAGGATCTGCGCGAGGAAGGATATGAGCCGATCACGATCCTGTCTCTCTTGTCCAAGATCGGCACTTCCGATCCTGTCGCGGCGCGCGATTCCTTCGCCGCGCTCGCCGGGGAATTTTCCATCGACAAGATCGGTCGCGCACCGGCGCGGTTCGATCCTGAGGATTTGAAGCGGCTGAACGCGCAAGTGCTGCACGCCATGCCTTATGCGGCCGCACAGCCGCGCCTTGCGGCGATGGACGCCGATTTCGGCGAGGCCTTCTGGAATGCGGTGCGCGAGAATTTGGTGCTGTTCGCCGACGTCGCGGAATGGGCTGCGATCGTGCGCGGTCCGATTTCGCCGCGCATTGAGGCCGGCCCCGTCATCGACGCCGCGCGCGCGCTTGTGCCGCCGGGCCCCTATGACAACGCGACTTGGAAGAGTTTTGTCGATGCGGTGAAGGAAAAGTCTGGCGCCAAGGGCAAGGCGCTGTTCATGCCGCTTCGCCAAGCGCTTACGGGGCTCGATCATGGGCCCGACATGGCGACGCTGTTCGCGCTCATTGGGCCTGAAAAGGCGCGGGCGCGCCTCGATGGCGAGGCGGCTTAAACGCCGACGCGCGCCTCGATCGCCTCGAAGCATGCTTCGATGGAATTGGCGGCAAGCAATTGATCCTTGAACGAAGCTGGGGTCAGGCGTGCCGCGATCGTGTGCTCCACCAATTCGAAGAACGGCGCCCAGAAGTCGTCCTCGCTCAGGAAGACGATCGGCTTCTTGTGCAGGTCGAGCCGGCTCCAGGAGAGGGTCTCCACCACCTCTTCAAGCGTGCCGATACCGCCGGGCAGGGCCACGAAGGCTTCGCTCTCGTCGAACATCAGCCGTTTGCGCTCGTGCATGGTGTCGACCATGACGTGCGGGACCTCCTCCAGCACGATTTCGCGGCGCGCGAGAAAGCGCGGCATAACGCCAAGCACTTCGCCGCCCGCGGCATGGGCGGCGCGCGCGGCGCGGCCCATCAGGCCCACGCCGCCCCCGCCATAGACAAGACGCAATCCGCGCACGGCCACGGCTTGGCCGAACCGTGTCGCAAGGTCGAGATAATCGGCGCGCGTTGCGTCCGAAGAGCCGCAATAGACGCACACGGATCGGAGCGGCGGGCCGGCCAGCGCGGCCGCCGGGGCGGTTGAATCGGGCATGACCCACTATGGCCCCGAGCGGCGGCGGCGCGCCAGCACCTTCCTCACGAAGGGGCAAGATTGCGAGGCGCGCCCGCGATCACTACCCTATTGGGTATGAGACCCCCTCCCGCGGCGCGCCCGCAAAGCGTCGCGAGCCTGATCAATTCCGAAAATCCCGAGGATGAGGGCGCCTCTCCGCGCGTGACGGTCGCGCTCGCCCGGATCATGACCTTGATTGGCGGCCTGAAGGGGGCTGGGTTCCAGATCCGGTTATGGGCGGCGCTGGCGCTGACCATCGGGGGCAAGGGCCTCACCGTGGTCGCGCCCCTGGTTCTGGCTGACGCAATCAATCGGCTGGCGGCGGGGCGTTCCGATGGGCTTGTGCCGCTCTTCGTGGGGCTCATCTTGCTTTGGGGCGGTTTGCGCTTCGCGGCGGCGGCGACGCCGCAATTGCGCGATTGGGTGTTCTCCCCCGTCAGTCAGGAGGCGCAGCGCCGCGCCGGCGCCAAGGTCTTCGCGCACGTGCACCAGTTGTCGGTGCGGTTCCATCAATCCAAACGCACGGGCGCGCTCTTCCGGACCATCGAGCGCGGTATTCGCTCGATCGACTTTTTGCTGCGCTTCCTCGGTTTCAATATCGGGCCGACCATCCTGGAGCTGGTGCTGGCCGCCGGCATCCTCACTTGGATGTATGGCTGGCAATTCGGCGCCATCGCGGCGCTGACGGTCGCGCTCTATGCGTGGATGACGCTCATCGTCACGGAATGGCGGATCAAGCACCGCCGCGACATGAACGAGGCGGACACCGAAGCCACCGGTCGCGCCGTGGATTCGCTGCTCAATTTCGAGACCGTGAAGAGTTTCGCCGCCGAGCGACGCGAGACGGAGCGTTTCGACCGCGCCTTGGCGCAATACGCCCATGCGGCGGTTCGCGCGAATGCGTCCTTAGTGTTGCTCAACATAATTCAGCAATTGGTGATGAATGTCGGGTTGGCGGCGATGGTGCTGTTCGCCGGCATGAAGGCGATCGATGGAACGATGGGGCCGGGCGACCTGACGGCCGTGCTGCTCTACATGCTTAACATCTACACGCCCCTGAACATTCTCGGCATGGCCTATCGGGAGATCAAGCAATCCGCCATCGATGTGGAGAAGATGTTCGCGCTGCTCGATGAGGCGCCGGACATCGCCGACGCGCCGAACGCGAAGGTGCTTGCCGCGCCCCGCGCCGAGGTGCGCTTCGAGGATGTCAGCTTTTCGCATGAGGCGCGCGCGGCGGGCCTTGCGCATGTCAGTTTCACCGCGGAGGCGGGGAAAACGACCGCGATCGTCGGCCCGAGCGGGGCCGGCAAGTCCACGATCTTGAAGTTGCTCTATCGGTTTTACGACCCGAGCGCGGGGCGGGTGCTGATCGATGGCCAGGATCTGCGCTCCGTCACCCAAGAATCGCTGCGCGGCGTTCTGGGCCTCGTTCCGCAGGATGTCGTCCTCTTCAACGACACGCTGCGCTACAACATCGCTTATGGCCGCCTTGAAGCCAGCCAGGCCGATATCGAGGCCGCCGCGCGGCGTGCTCAATTGGCGCCCTTCGTCGCGCGATTGCCGCAAGGCTGGGAGACGAAGGTGGGCGAACGCGGGCTTAAGCTGTCGGGCGGCGAAAAACAGCGCGTCGGCATCGCCCGCGTCATCTTAAAGGATCCGCGCATTCTCATTTTGGATGAAGCCACGTCCTCACTGGACAGCGTCACCGAGGCCGATGTGCAGGAAGCGCTTGCGGAAGCATCGAAAGGACGCACGACAATTGTCGTTGCGCACCGCCTGTCGACCGTGGCTGACGCTGACAAGATCGTTGTGCTGAGCGAAGGGCGCGTCGTGGAACAGGGTGACCACGCCGAATTGATCGCCCGCGACGGCGTCTATGCTGAATTGTGGCGGATGCAGGCGGAAACGCCTGTGGAGACCGCGCCGCGCGATCAAAATATGAGCGTGACGACGATCGTATCGGCGTAGGCGCCGGGCTTGGCCACGGGCGCGGCCGGGATGCGGCCATAGACCGGCGCCGAATAGGTATAGCCGCCCAGCGTAAGTACGAAGCTGCGCGACACCATTCCGGCGCCGCTCGTCCCGTCGCCCCAGATGTTGGAATAAGCGGCGCTAGTATAGAGGTTATAGAAGAGCCCGTCCCCGTTCGCGTTTCTCATTGCGCGGTTGAAGCTGCCGGCCTGTCCCGTCGAAAGCAGAATATCGTTGGTGACGGCGAGGCCAGCCAAGCCAGCGCAGGAAACATTGATTTGTCCGATCGCGCTCGACGCAGTCCCGGCCATCGGATCGAAGATCCCGAAGGAAAGGGCGCTCGCCGATACATCGCAGCTGCAATTGATCAGGCAAAGCGCGCGCGCCCGCGGCGCCGCCACACAGGCGGTGACAACCAACAATAAGGCCAAAAGCACGGCCTTCATGCGCCGGCCTCCGCGCAACGAAGTGTCCCGCCCGCGCGCAGATCCATCGCGGTCAGGCGCAGCACGCAGCCGCCGCCCTCGAATATGGTCTCCGCATGCGACGCAACGAGGAAAGCGCGTCCGTTCGTGCCGATGGGAAAGCGCGCGCCGTCGCCGCGTCGCACAAGAATGGCGCCCAAGGGCGGCGGCTCTCCGTTTGCGAGAGTCACGCGAACTTCTCCCGCGCCATGCTCTAGGACGGCCAGGCGCACATGTGCGCCCTCGCGCCGCCCCGGGCGCACGCTCGTCTCCGTTTGCGGAATAGTCGCTTCAAGCGGCGCGCTGTCCAGATCGATCGCAATTCGATTCGTTTCATAGGGCCGCAGGTCCGCGATCAGCAGGCGCCCGTGCGAATCGGTGCTGCCTACGGCGCGTCCGTCGTGCGACACGGCCACGTTCGGCGCATCGACATCCAGGATGGCGAAGGCGCCGCGGATTGGGCGAGAGACGGCGCGCGCGCCGTCCACATGAGCAAGCGAAAACGCATAGTGGGCGCGCAGTCCGGTCTGGCCGTCGCGCCGGCTAAAGGCGGCCTCCGCTTTTCCCCGCGCCCCGCGCACGGAGAGCGCGCCCTCCTGGATCGTCGTGGCCCCCGCGCCCAGCCGCGCGCGATAGCCGTAGCCGCCGGATGCCGGCGCCGTACGCTGCGCTTCGAATGACGCGCGGGCGCTTCCGTTCTCATAGTCGAGGGTCGCCGCGCCAATAGCGTCGCCGCGCAAGGCGCGTGTAACCGCCACGCCCGCGAGGAACTGGCTGTCTCGCGCTTCCGCCCATAGCAATGAAAACGCGGCGGAAGCCCCTCGCCAAGGCGGTGCGGTGAAGCTGAAGGCGAGCGTTCGGGTTTGCGTTCGGTCAGGATCACGTGCGCTCACTGCGGATATCGCAAACCCGCCGCGCTTGGCGCCGCGCCAGGACACCGATCCGGCCGCGCGTTCAAGGGGATCGCGACCGACGCGTCCAAGCCGAAGGAATTGGCCCTCCGTACGTTGGTAGAGCGCGGTAAGCGCAAGATCGGGTGCGACATATGACCACGACGCGCCGATGCTGGCGCCTTCCTCGGCCGCGCGTGCGCTTGCGGCGCCGTTCAAGTCCACTTGGCCGAAGCGCGGATGAGCAAGTGACGCGCCGAGACCGATTCCCGCGCCGTCATCGCCGGCGTCTCCCTGCGCTTCGAGCGTCAGCCAATCGTCGAGGCCGCGTCGATAAAGCATCGAAACGAAAGTCGCGCCGTACCGATCGGCTGCGCCAGCGAAATCTTCCCTCAGGCTTCCGATCGCAAGCGCCCGTTCCGCCAGTCCCGCGCGCAGCATGGCGGGGCTGGCGTAAAATGGACGCGTGATCTCTTGTTCGCGTCCCAGCGCATCGCGCACCACCAAGCGGGCGAGGCCCGCACCGGCGACGATTGGCGTGTCGGTGATCGTGAATGGACCGGGCGGGGTCTCGACGCGCGCGCGGAACAGGTCGTTGACATAGAGATCCAGCGTGGCTGGTGCGGCGGCTTCTCCGCTCAATGTCGGGGTGGGAAACGTGATGAAATCGGGCCTCATATCGAAAGCGTCGCCCCAGGCCAATCCAGCGAAACGCACAGGGCCGGCGGTTGGTCCCGCGCGCGTGAGCGCGTCGCCAAGAACGGTGCGCCAGCCCCACGCTTCGTTTTCGAAGACGAGGCGCGTCTCGAGCCGCGCGCTGGTTTCGCCGAACCGCGCGCTGGATTCGAATAGTGCGCCGCCCGTGAAGCCGACCGCTTCCACCAGGGCGTCGGCGCGTCCATCGGCGCCGCTCGATTGAAAGACGGTTTCGAGATTGAGGAATCCGCCACGCGATCGCCGCGATTCCGCGGGGCTTGGCGTGTCGGGCGTATCAAGCGCACGCGCGGGATAGCAGGCGGCGGTGCACCACAGACGAATGAGCCCTTCCGCCGCGCGCTCCTCGATCGTCACGCCAGACGCATCATCGAGGGCGATGCGCGCGCCGTCCGCCTTCAAGTCGAGCGCGCGCGCCGTCGCCGCATCGATCCATATGCGCCCGTCCGCGCGCCATGCCACCGCCTCAACACGCGCACCCGTCTCCGCGATTTCGAACGCCGCAACGAAGGCCTCCTGCTGCTGAGCGGTCGCGTGAGACGATACGCCCAGTGCGAGCGCGGCGCTAAGGCCGCAGACGCGCCGCAGGTGCATGATGCAGCGTTTCGTCAACGAAGCCGGACCTGTCGGCGCGTGCGTAGCGCACATGTACGAGCGACGCGGTGAGTTGCGCCGCCGCGGCGGACCCGGCGAGCAGATAGCGCGGCATGGCGAATGCGCGATGGTCTGGTCCGCGCACGCTTGCGAGTTGGGCGTGCCCCTCTCCCCTGTTGGCGATGATCGCCGCGCCGTTCTCGCCCTGTTCGAGCGTCAAAGCTGGAGCAGGCGCTCGCTCCGCGCTGACGAAAAGGGGCAATGATATCTCAAGCCGTAAGCTTACCGCGCCGTGGCCCGCCGCATGCGGCGCAAGCTCGCGCAAGATAATGCGATAAGATTCCTCGGTCGTCGGCAGGCGTTCGTTCCTATACGCGATGCGCACCGTTTGGGCGTGTCCCGCCGCCACCTCGAACACGCTGGGGCTCACGAGCAGCGGCGCGCCCGGCGAGAGCACGTCGCGTCCATCGCGCTGCGTCCAGACCAAAGCGTCGATCTCGAAAGCGCGCGGCGCACTGCTCGAATTGTCGACACGAAACGATGTCGTGCGGCGCGTCTCGCGCATGTCGAGGTGTATGGGCGCGACGCGCACGCCTTCCGCGGCCGCCGGTGGTGCAGCATGCGCGATAAAGAGCCAGGAGATCAAAACGAGGGCGCTGCGCATTAATATGTCACCGTCACGAGGATCGTGTCGGAATAGGCGCCTGCGGGCGCGCTCTGCTGCGCGGGAATGCGGCCATAGATTGTGAACACTTGGACCGCGCCTATGCCTTGGGCGGCGACGGTGTCGACGCCGATGGTCTCGCCCCAAATTTGGGTGCGCAGCGCATCGGTGAAGAGGCCGTATTGGAGGATTTCAGCGCCGTTCTGCATGCGACGGGCGGCGATGGCGGCGCCCGCGCCAAGACCCTCATCGAGGCCGATCTCGTAGCCCGCGCCATTGGTGCAGGTGACGCTGATCGTCGTCGCGGCGTCATCGGGCGTCGCTGCGACCGGATCGTAAGCCCCAAAGGCAAGGGCGTTCGCGCTGACGTCGCAACTGGCGACTACCGTGGCGGTGACCTGAAACTGGGTCGTGTCCGTCGCGGCATGTGCGGCCGGCGCCGAGAGCGTCATGACGATGATCCAGCCGGCGAAACGCATGATTCAACCCCAGGTTTAGTTGTGCGTGCGCTTTCGTTAATGAGGTCCTAATCCGCGCGAGGCGGGCCGCCTAAAGGCCGTTTCACGATTTTGCGAGCGGGGCTTCTCCCGCTTGCGAATCCCTTCGCCGTTTTTAAATCACGCGCTGCGGGCCGGGCCCCTCTGGCGATCCTCCAAGGATCGCGATGTCGGACCGTGAAGGAGGGGTCATTCATGCGTCCGCGCAATCGCGCAGCCATACGTCCGTCCTTCGAGCTTCATCTTTGGAGGATGCGATGAGCTATTTGTCTCGTCTGATGTTGCGTGAGGAAATCGCCGCGCTCGAGGTTGAATTGTTTGCGGCCAAGCGGACCGAGGCGCCGGATTTCGCGCTTATTCAGGATTTGTCCGCGCGCCTTCAGCAGCTGCGCGCGCGCGAGGCGCGGCTTGGCGTGGAGGCGCACGCGCGCCAGGGCGGGGCGGCGCCCCAATCGCCGCGCGCCGTCTGACTGATCATATAAATTGGAGCGTCTCCCGTGGATTTGCTGAACGTGGTCTATGCGGGCCAGCCGGTATGGCTCTGGCTTGCCTTTTTGAGCGTTGTCGGCGTGTTGCTGTGGCTCGACCTGGGGGTCATCAATCGCAAGGACGAGGTGGTTTCGCCGAAGAAAAGCGCATTGATGTGGGCGGCGTTCGCCTCGCTCGCTGTTGCGTTCGGCGCTTATGTAGGCTTCGTCTATGAGCCCGACCCGCGCTACTACGACTCGCCGGAAAACCTTAACGGCCAAGCCGTCATCCAGTATTTCACAGGGTACTTGCTGGAGACCGCGCTCGCCTTCGACAATATCTTCGTCATCTCGCTGATCTTCACGTTCTTCGCCATTCCGCGCGAATATCAGCATCGCGTGCTGTTTTGGGGAATCATCGGCGCGATCGTGTTCCGGGCGATTTTCATCTCGGCGGGAGCAGCCGTGGTGAACAATTACACATGGGTGCTCTATATCTTCGCGGCCTTCCTCATCTTCACCGGCTGGAAGATGGTGACGGGCGGCGAGCACCAGATGAATCTTGAGGACAATCCCGTTCTCAAATTCCTGCGCAAGCGCATCCGGATCACGGACGAGATCACCAACCATAATTTCTTCGTCAAGAAGCCACATCCGATCACCGGCAAGATGGTGTTGTTCGCCACGCCGCTCTTTCTGGCGCTCGTGATGGTGGAATTCGTCGACATCGTGTTCGCGATCGATTCCGTGCCCGCGATCTTCGCCGTCACGCGCGATCCGTTCATCGTCTACACGTCCAATATCTTCGCGATCCTCGGCCTACGGTCCATGTATTTCATGCTTGCGGCCGCGGTGGAGCGGTTCAAATATCTCAAGTATGGGCTTTCGCTCGTGCTGGTGCTGATCGGCGGCAAGATCATCTGGAATTTCGGCTTGTCGAAGGAGCTGGAGATCGCGCCCTATCTTGAGCCGCATTGGTCTTTGCTGGCGACGTTGACGCTGATCGGCGGGGCGATCGTCTACTCGCTCTACAAGACGCGGGCCGACGTAAAGGCGGCCTGATCAGGCGCCGTAGCGCGGGGCGGCCGGCAGCGCATCGCTGGCGGCCGCCTCGTGCATCGCGGCTTCAAGGTCCGCGAGATACGCGTCCGTCACCGTGCGGTGGAACGGCGAAAGCATGAGATGAAGGCCTTTGGGCTCACTCGTGGCGCTCGTCACCCAGCCTCGCTTATAGAGCCCCCGAAGAATCGCCCCGCAATCGCGCGAGGCATGGGTGAAGGCGACGATTCCAAGTTGAGGCGCGCCGATGATGTCGAAGCCGAGCGCTTCGGCGCCCTTCGCGATCTCCGCGCGCGCGTCCGTGGCCTCGCGGTGTTTCATGCGATAGCCGTCAACACCGAGATAGCGCATCACGGCCCAAGCCGCCGCGATCGGTCCGCCCGGGCGCGTGCCGGCGAGCGTGGGCGTGACCATTGTTCCCCCTGGCCAGTCGCGCACTTCGAAACGCATGTGATCGCGCAAGGCGCGGTCTCGCAGCAGAAGTGTGGAGGCGCCCTTGGCGCAATAGCCGTATTTGTGCAGGTCCGCCGAGATGGAGCGCACGCCCGGCGCGGTGAAGTCAAACACCGGCAAATCGGTTCCGTTCATGCGCACGAACGGCGCCATGTAGCCGCCCACGCAGGCGTCGACATGCAGCCAAAGACCCCGCGCGCAAGCGAGCGTGCTGAGCTCTGCGATCGGATCGATCAGGCCGTATGGAAAGCAAGGGGCGGAGCCTACGATCATGATGGTTTCATCATCCGCGGCGGCGTCGATGGCGGCGGGGTCTGCCAGATAATCCTTGAGCGGTGTGCGGCGAATTTCGATGTCCATGAGCAGCGCCGCCTTGTCGAACGCGGGGTGCGCCGAACGCGGGAGCACGATGTTTGCGTTCCCAAGTGCGCCTTTCCGCGTGCGGGCATAATCGCGGGCCGTCTTCACCGCCATGGTGATGGAATCGGTGCCGCCGCTGGTCATGATCCCGTCGGCGCCGTCCGGTGCGTTGAGCAAATCGAGGCCGAAACCCACCACCTCGCGTTCCATCCGCGCGAGACTTGGAAAAGCGCCGGGACCAAGGCCGTTTTCCGAGGCGAAAAGCGCGTGCGCGGCTTTCTGCACGGCGTCGACATCCTCGCCGGCGTGAAACACATAGACAGCGGCTTTGCCGTCCCGCCATTTCACATCGCGCGCCGCCAGCGCGCGCATCTCGGCTTCCAGTGCGGGCCAAGGCGCGCCCGATAGCGGCAAGGGTGTGCGTTCGCTCATTGGACGATGATACCGCGCGCGGACGCACGCGCACTCAAATTCCATCGGCGTCAGACCTGCGCCTACGCCATTGGGGGCTTGGCCTGAAGGGCGTGCATGGCCTATGCGGCTGGTCATGGCAGAAGACATTGCGCCCACGGGCCCGCTCAAGGGGCTGCGCGTCCTGGAATTGGGCGTGCTCATCGCCGGCCCGTTCTGCGGCCAGCTTTTGGGCGATCTTGGCGCGGAGGTGATCAAGATCGAGCCGCCTGGCGTTGGCGATCCGTTTCGCGAATGGGGTCAGGTGCGGCCGAATGGGCGCAGCGTCTGGTTCGCCACGATTGGGCGCAATAAGCGCTTCGCGACCCTCGATCTTCGCAAGCCCGAAGGCCAGGCGGCGTTGCGGGACTTGGCGCGTCACGCGGACGTTCTGGTGGAGAATTTTCGCCCCGGCACGCTTGAGAAATGGGGCATTGGCTATGAGGCGCTCGCCGCGCTCAATCCGCGGCTCATTATGGCGCGCGTGTCCGGCTACGGCCAAACCGGCCCCTACGCGTCCAAGGCCGGTTATGCGAGCGTCGGCGAAGCGATGGGCGGCTTGCGTTACGTGATGGGCGAGAGCGACCGTAAGCCGTCGCGCGCGGGCATCTCACTCGGAGATTCGCTCGCCGCGACCTTCGCCGCGCTCGGCGTTCTCGCCGCGCTTGAACACCGCCGTAACACGGGGCGCGGCCAAGTGGTGGATAGCGCGATCTACGAATCCGTGATGGCGATGATGGAGAGCCTTATCCCGGATTATCAGATGGGCGGCTATGTGCGCGAGCGCACCGGCCCGATCTTGCCGAAGATCGCGCCATCGAACGTGTATGAAGCCAAGGATGGTCTCGTGATCATCGCGGCAAATCAGGACGGCGTGTTCAAGCGTCTGTGCGCTGCGATGGGACGCGAGGATTGGGTGGGCGATTCGCGTTTCGCCACGCATCTGGCGCGCGGCGAAAACCAGGCCGAACTTGATGCGCTGATCGATCAATGGGCGCGCGCTCATACGATGCTGGAGCTGGAAGCGCTCTGCGAAGCGCACGGCGTGCCATGCGGCCGGGTGAATACGGCCAAGGAATTACTTGAAGATCCGCACGTTGCGGCGCGACGAGCGATCATATCGGTGCGCGACGACCTTCTGGGCGATCTGAAAATGCAGGGCGTGTTTCCGCGTCTCAGCGAGACGCCCGGCAATGTGCGCTGGCCCGCGAAGGAATTGGGCGCCGACAATTCCTACGTTTTCGGCGAGATCGCCGGCTATACACCGGAAAAAATCGAGGCGCTCAAGGCGTCCGGCGTGATTTAGAGCGCGCTCGCCGTATAGCTTTCATTGGCGCGCACAGCGGTTTCGTAGGCCGTCGCCTGCGCGATCAGCCAATTGATGAACGCGCGCGCCGGGCGCGAACGTGCGCGGCCCGGCGGGTAGACAAGGTAATAGGCGAAATCGATCGGCGTACGCATCGCGAACGGCGCGGCGAGCCTTCCCGCGTCAAGATCGGCTTGCGCCAACGCGCGCTTGGCGAGCACCACGCCGCGTCCGCTCATCGCCGCTTCGAGCGCCAGATTGGATTGATTGAAGCGCGGTCCGCGCGTCGCATCGATGTTGGTCACGCCCGCCGCCTTGAGCCACATCGGCCAATCGGGGCAGCTTTCGTCGGCGAGCGAAGAATCATCGTGGATGAGCGTGAATTTCGTCAGATCGGCGGGGCTCGTCAGCTCCTCGGCCAGCTTTTGCGCGCAGACGGGGGTCACCTCCTCGCGCATCAGCAGCTTGGTTTCGAGACCCGGCCAGCGCCCCGCGCCGTAGCGCACGGCGAGGTCGACGCCTTCGCTTTCGAAATTGGCGAGGCCCATGGAAGCCTGCACCTGAACGTCCATCTCCGGATGCGCTTCGCTGAAATCGGGCAGGCGGGGCGCCAGCCATTTCGCGGCGAAGGACGGCGCCACCGATATGGTGAGCCTGCCGCCCCGTTCCGGCCCGGCGAGACGGCGCGAGCCATCCAAAAGGAGGTCGAACCCCTCCGATAGCGACGGCAGGGCGGCGGCGGCGGCTTCCGTGAGCACCAGGCCGCGCGGTGTGCGCTCTAGGAGCGGGCGCCCCAGATAATCCTCCAGCGCCTTGACGCTCTGGCTGACGGCCCCTGGCGTCACCCCCAATTCTTCGGCGGCGCCGGTGATGGAAAGGTGGCGCGCCACCGCCTCGAAGGCGCGCAGGGCGTTAAGCGGGGGCAGGCGTCTGGCCATTGGGGCTATTTAGCAAGCCTAAAGGCCGACGAAAGGGGTTTCGCGCTTCGCGGGGCGGCTTAGCGATCCTAAATGGCAGATGGACGCGCTTTGCGTTGACGGCGGCGCACCGCCCATGTGGTAAGGCGGCGCCAAAGGAGAGTTCGCCCATGGACCAGGCCGCCCAGCCGCAGCATCGATTCCAATCGGCCGAGCCGGGTCAGGCCCATGAGACCGACGTGATCATCGTCGGAGCGGGTCCGACGGGGCTGTTCGCCGTGTTCGAGCTCGGCCTGCTCGACCTGAAGGCGCATCTCGTCGATGTGCTCGACCGCCCCGGCGGCCAGTGCGCGGAACTCTACCCGGAAAAGCCCATCTACGACATTCCGGCTCTTCCCGTGGTCACGGGGCAAGGCCTCACCGATGCGCTGCTCGAGCAGATCAAGCCGTTCGGCGCGACCTTCCATCTCAATCAGATGGCCGAGCGCCTCGAGCGATTGGACGATGGCCGGTTCCGGCTTACGACTGAACTCGGCACCACGATCACCGCGCCGGTTTTGGCGATCGCGGCCGGCGGCGGCAGCTTCGTGCCCCGAAAGCCGAAAATCGACGGTCTAGAGCCCTATGAGGGCAAGTCCGTCTTCTACGCGGTGCGGAAGATGGATCAATTTCGCGGCAAGCACATTGTGATCGCCGGCGGCGGTGACAGCGCGCTCGATTGGACGCTCAATCTCGCGCCGATCGCCGCGAGCATCACGCTCAATCACCGCCGCGACGATTTTCGCGCCGCGCCCCACTCGGTCGCGCAAATGCGCGAACTGGTGGCGGCCGGCAAGGTGAAGCTCGATATTTCCGACCTTAAGGGACTCAAGGGCGAGAACGGTCAGTTGAGCGCGGTGGTCTGCGCATCGAAAACGCAAGGCGAATACGAGATTCCTTGCGACACGCTCCTTCCCTTCTACGGCCTCACTATGAAGCTCGGCCCGATCGCGGAATTCGGCCTTAACCTGCATGAAAATCTGATCCCGGTGGACACCGAGAAGTTCGAAACGAGCGAGCCGGGCATATTCGCCATCGGCGACATCAACACCTATCCCGGAAAGCTGAAGCTCATTCTATCGGGCTTCCACGAAGCGGCTTTAATGGCGCAGGCGGCGTTCAAGATCGCGCGGCCGGGCAAGCGGCTCGTGTTCATGTACACGACGAGTTCGAGCGATCTGCAGAAGAAGCTGGGTGTCAACGACTGAGCGGGGCGGCTTCGACATGCACATTGGCGCGCCGCCGCATTGGCGCGGCGCCCAAATCGGAGTTGGCGCCCGCTTCCCCGACAGCAAGGATCTCGAAGGTGGCGCGCGTCCAACCGCCTTGCTCCAGCGCATCGGCGATTGCCCCCGCACGCCGCTGCGACACGTCGAGATTCGCCGCTTCATCGCCGAGCGCGCCCGCCAGTCCCACAATGCGCACCTTGGCGATCGCGCAGCCGGCAAGTTCGCGCTGCATTTCGGCGATCGTCGCGCGCGCGGCGGCGTTGAGGTCTGCTTCCCAGCTTTCGAAATAGATGTCGAAGCCGCGCTCATAGCAGGCGGAGGCGCTGGCCGGAGCCGCGGGCGGCGCGGCGGCAAGTGCCCCCTCGTTTGCCGAACCGCTTGCGCACGACACAAGGAAGGTCGCGCCGATCACCAGCAAAGCGATGGATTGCATGTGCCGTACCTCCAAAACCATTCCCATCTGCGAGGCTTAACGCGTCCGAGGTCAATACAAGAAGAATTTACGTGGTTACGGACGGCGACCTCTCAATTCACCAAAGGTGCGTTCAGGCAAGCTGCATTGAGCTTGGGCCGATCGCTCGTTATGCCCATCACATGCTCAAGCGCTCCATCATCGAGGCGATCGGAAATACGCCGCTCATTCGTCTGCGCCGCGCCAGCGAGGCGACCGGTTGCGAAATCTACGGCAAGGCCGAGTTTCTCAATCCCGGTCAAAGCGTGAAGGACCGGGCCGCGCTCGCCATCGTTCAGGACGCCGAAGCCAAAGGCCAATTGCGCCCCGGCGGCGTGATTGTGGAAGGCACGGCTGGCAATACCGGCATCGGGCTGGCGCTCATTGGCCGGGCGAAGGGCTATCGCACCGTGGTGGTGATGCCCAATTCGCAAAGCCAGGAAAAGAAGGACGCGGTGCTGGCGTTCGGCGCGGAACTAGTCGAGGTCGATCCCGCACCGCTCGCCAGCGACAATCATTATACCAAGGTGTCGCGCCGGCTCGCGGAAGAACGGGCGCGGACTGAGCCCAATGGCGCGATCTGGGCCAATCAATTCGACAATATCGCCAATCGTCAGGGCCATATCGACACCACTGGCCCCGAGATCTGGCGCGATACGGACGGCAAGGTGGATGGCTTCATTTGCGCCGTGGGATCGGGCGGCACGCTCGGCGGCGTCTCCATGGCGTTGAAGGCGCGCAATCCGAACGTGGTGATCGGCCTCGCCGACCCGGGGGGCGCTGCGCTCTTCAATTATTACAAGCACGGCGAACTGAAGGCGGAAGGCACGTCCATCACCGAGGGCATCGGCCAGAGCCGGATCACCGCTAATCTGGAGGGCGTCATTATCGACGAGGCCTATCGCGTCGAGGATAGGGACTGGCTGCCGGTCCTCTATTCTCTCATTGAGGATGAAGGCATATGCGTGGGGGGCTCTTCCGCGCTCAACGTGCTCGGGGCCATGCAGCTTGCCCGCACACTGGGACCTGGAAAGACGATCGTCACCATCCTCTGCGATTACGCCAATCGATACCAATCCAAGCTCTTGAACGTTGATTTTTTGAGAGAAAAAGGGCTGCCCACGCCCCCCTGGATCGCCGCTTAACTCAACTCGAATAATCGAGATTAGACGGGCTAGGGCGGCCTTCACGAAATCATGCGGGCGCCGACGCGCTCGCCCGCCTATTTCAGGAGGCGAAGCTAGGATGCCCATGCGCTCATTTCCCGCCTTCGTGCCCCTGGAGGGGCGGCGCGTCGTCATCGTCGGCAGCGGCGAGGCGGCGGAGGCCAAGGCGCGTCTCTTTCAAGGTTCTCCGGCGGAGCTGGTGCGCGCGCCCGAGCCGGCGGACGCCGGAGCTTTCGTCGGGGCGGCGCTAGTCTTCATCGCCTGCGAGGGACGAGAGGCGCGGCTTGCGGCACGCCAAGCAGCCCGCGCTGCGGGCGCGCTGGTCAATGTCGTCGACCACCCGGAGCTTTCCGATTTCTACACGCCCGCCATCGTCGATCGTGGCGCGCTGGTGATCGGCGTCTCAACCACGGGCGCTTCGCCCACCTTGGCGCGCGATCTGCGGGCGCGGATCGAGGCGCTCGTGCCGGCCGCTTATAAGCGTTTGGCGGCTTTCGCGGACAGCGTGCGCGGTCGCGTGCTCTCGCGTCATCCGGATCTCAGCGGACGGCGGCGCGCTTGGGAGGCGATCCTGCGCGGCGCGCCTGGCGCGCATGCGCTGGCGGGCCGCGAAAGCGAAGCGCGCCGCGCCGCTGATGAAATCCTCGCTGGAGATATTGCGGCTGGCGGCGTCGTGCATCTCGTCGGCGCTGGGCCGGGCGATCCGGAATTGCTGACCTTGAAGGCGCTGCGCGTGATGCAGGACGCCGACGTCGTCTTCTATGACAAGCTCGTCGATGCGCGCGTGCTCGACCTGGTTCGCCGCGACGCCGAGCGCATCTTCGTCGGCAAGGCGCGCGGCGATCATTCCGTGCCGCAGCGCGACATCGAAGCCTGGATGATCGAGGCCGCGCGCGCGGGCAGGCGCGTCGTGCGGCTCAAGGGCGGCGATCCCTTCATCTTCGGCCGCGGCGGTGAGGAATTGGAGGCGCTCAAGCGCGCGGGCGTCGCCGCTTTTGTCGTGCCTGGCGTCACCGCCGCTCTCGGGTGCGCGGCGGAGGCTGGCGTCGCGCTCACACATCGCGAGCATGCTCAGGCCGTCACCTTCGTCACCGGCCACGCCAAGAATGGAAAAGCGCCCGATCTCGATTGGCGCGCGCTTGCCGCGCCCGGACATACGATAGTCGTTTACATGGGCGTCGACACTGCGCCAATCATTGCACGCGAACTCATCGCGGCGGGCCGCGATCCCAAGACGCCGGTTCTGGTGGTGGAAAACGGCACCACCGAGAAAGTGAAGCGCGTGGCGGGCGCTCTGGACACGCTCGCCCAGCGCATGATCGAGGGCGAGATTTTCGGCCCGGCCGTGCTCATCATCGGCGAAACGGCGGCGCAGGCTGAAATCGCCGTCCGCCATGCGCTCGCGGAGACCGCAGCATGAAGGCGTTGACCGCTTCCGATCTCAAGACCGGCGACGTCGTCTATTGGACGAAGGACGCGCAATGGTCGCGCGACATCAAGGATGCGTTGTTGATGGACGATGAATTCGCGGCGGGCGCGCTCGCGAACGCCAAGAAGGCGGAAACAATCATCGTCGGCGCCTATCTCATCGCCATGGACGGGCCGGGCGTTCCCGCCGCGCGCGAGGCCGTGCGCGAAAACATCCGGGCGCGCGGGCCGACCGTGCGCCTCGATCTCGGCAAGCAGGCGGCGCAATCGTGAGCACTGTGCTGACATTCTATGGCGACCGACGCAGCGGCAATTGCCTGAAGGGCGCATGGGTCGCGCGGCTACGCGGCGTGCCGTTTCGCTGGGTCGATGTCGACATCTTCAAGGGCGAAAGCCGTACACTCGAGTTTCTCGCGATGAATCCCGCGGGGCAGGTTCCGGTCGCGGTGCTGCCCGACGGGCGGTTTCTCGCGCAATCGAACGCCATCATGCTCTATCTGGCGGAGGGATCGGATTTGATCCCCGAAGATGCGTATGCGCGGGCGAAGATGTTCGAGTGGCTGTTCTGGGAGCAATATTCCCACGAGCCGACGATCGCCGTGCGTCGCGCGCTTCTGCAGTTTCGCGGCAAGCGTGAGCAAGAGATCGACCCCGCGCTGCTGGACAAAGGCTATGCCGCGCTGGCGCTCATGGAAGCGCAGCTCAAGGTGACGACCTATCTCGTTGGAGAGCGTCTCACCCTCGCCGACATCGCGCTGGTCGCGTATACGCGCTGGGCGCATGAAGGCGGCTATGATCTTGCCCGCTTTCCAGCGACTGCGGCTTGGGTGAAGCGCGTGGAAAGCGACTTGGACGCCGAGCGCGTCCTGGAGGGCGCCTGATGTATCGCTACGATGAGTTCGATGAGACGCTGGTGCGCGAGCGCGTGGCGGAATTCAGTCAGCAGGTCGAACGCCGACTCAAGGGCGAGATCACAGAGGACCAGTTCAAGCCGCTGCGGCTGATGAACGGCCTCTATCTGCAAATTCACGCTTACATGCTGCGCGTGGCGATCCCTTATGGCACGCTCTCATCGCGCCAGATGCGCCAGCTCGCGCGCATCGCCCGCATCTATGACAAGGGCTATGGTCATTTCACCACGCGCCAGAACATCCAATACAATTGGCCCCAGCTCGTGGACGTGCCGAAAATCCTCTCCGATCTCGCCGACGTGGAGATGCACGCCATCCAGACCAGCGGCAATTGCATTCGCAATGTGACCGCCGATCATTTCGCGGCCGCCGCGCCCGACGAGGTAGATGATCCCCGCGTATGGAGCGAGATCATTCGCCAATGGTCGACGTTCCATCCGGAGTTCTCATTCCTTCCGCGCAAATTCAAGATCGCGGTGACCGGCGCTGCGCATGACCGCGCCGCCGTTCAAGTTCACGATATCGGGCTTCACATTAAGGCGGGCGTCGGCGGCGCGCCGGTGTTCACGGTCTATGTCGGCGGCGGGATGGGGCGCACGCCCTTCATCGGCCACGCCATCCGCGAAGGCCTGCCGGGCAAGCATCTCCTCTCCTACCTCGAAGCCATCTTGCGCGTTTATAATCGCTATGGTCGTCGCGACGACATGTTCAAGGCGCGCATCAAAATCCTGGTCAAGACCATGGGGCCCGAAGCGTTCGCGCGCGAGGTTGAAGAGGAATGGGTGCAAATCCGCGATGGCGTTTTGGCGCTTCCCATAGAGGAGGTCGATCGCATCCGTGCCTATTTCGCGCCGCCGCCGTTCGAGAGCTTGACGCCTAGCGGCGCTTACGCCGACGCCAAGGCGAACGACAAGGCCTTCGCGCGTTGGGTCCGCACCAATGTGCATCCTCATCGTGCGCCGGGCTATGCCAGCGTGACGATCAGCTTGAAGCCGATCGGCGGCGCGCCGGGCGATGCGAGCGCCGATGAAATGGATGCGGCCGCCGACATCGCGGAACGCTATTCATTCGACGAAATTCGCGTCACCCATGAGCAGAACCTGGTTCTGCCGCATGTCAAAGAGGACGATCTGTTCGCGGTGTGGACTGGGCTGAAGGCGGCGGGCCTCGCCACGCCGAATTACGGGCTTGTGTCCGATATCATCGCCTGTCCTGGTCTCGATTATTGCGATCTGGCTAATGCGCGTGCGATCCCGGTCGCGCAGGCGATCTCGGAAAAATTCGCCGATCTCGACGCACAGGAGACCATCGGCGAGCTGAAGATCAAGATATCTGGATGCATCAATGCCTGCGGCCATCATCATGTCGGCCATATCGGCATCCTGGGCGTCGATCGCCACGGCGAGGAATATTACCAAATACTGCTTGGCGGACGCGCCGATGAAAACGCGCGCCTCGCCAAAATCGCCGGCAAGGGCTTTCCGTATGAGGCCGTGCCCGATGCGATCGAGCGCGTCGTGGATGCCTATTTAAAGGTCCGAACGAACGAGCGCGAGCGCTTCATCGACGCGTTCGAGCGCGTGGGGGCCGCTCCCTTCGAGGAGGCGCTTTATGGCGCGTGAGCAAGTCAAGCGAAAGCCGGCGGCCAAGACGCCTGCGCCAATCCTGGATGGCGGCGTGCTCGTGCGCGAGGGCCGTGTCGTCTCGGACGATCCCTGGACGTTCCTCGCCGACGGCGAGGACGGGCCGGTCGTGGGCGATCTGGTCGTTCCCTTCCATCGGTTCGTGGAGCAACGCGATTTCTGGCTTTCGCGCGCATCCGGGCGCCTTGGTCTTCTCGTCGGTCCCGCCGACAAGGTTGAAGACATCGCGCAAGATGTGAATCGCTTTGCGCTGATCGCGGTGGCCTTTCCGGCATTTCGCGACGGGCGTGGATTCACCAGCGCGCGCCTGTTGCGCGAGCGCTACGGCTATGAAGGCGAATTGCGTGCGGTCGGCGATGTGTTGCCCGACTTGTTGTTTTACCTGCTGCGCTGCGGCTTCACCTCGTTCACGCTCAAGGCGCCCGATCCGGAAGCGGCCTATGCCCGTGCGGTGAAGACTTTCTCCGTAAGCTATCAGGCGGCCAGCGACGCTCGCACGCCCGTGCACAGATTGCGCGCGGCCAAGAAAAAAGGGGCCGGCTCATGAGCGTGGCCGCACTGGAAACAAGTGAAACGGCGTTCGATGCGCGCGCGGCGCATGCGGCTGATCTGGCGCGCGCGCTTGAAGGCGCATCGCCGAGTGAAATTCTCCGCGCCGCGTTGGGCGAGTTCAAGGGCAAGATCGCGCTTGTTTCCTCCTTCGGTGCGGAATCGGCGGTTCTGTTGCATCTGGCCGCGCAGATCGATCCGGATATTCCCGTGATCTTCATCGATACGGACAAGCATTTCGCGCAAACGATCGAGTATCGAGACGAACTTATCAAGCGGATCGGGCTCACCAATATGCAGACGGTGCGGCCCGATCCCGTGGACTTGGCCGCGATCGATCCCAAGGGCGATCTTTGGAAGCGCGATCCGGACGCGTGCTGCGGCGTGCGTAAAGTCGCGCCCAATGAAAGCGCGTTGGCGCCCTATGCGGCATGGATCAGCGGCCGCAAGCGTCATCACGGCGCCGTGCGGGCGCATCTGCCGACCGCGGAACATGACGGCGTGCATTACAAGATCAATCCGCTCGTCGCCTGGGGACCCGTGGAGATAAAGGCCTATATGGAGGCGCACGATCTCCCGCCGCATCCCCTTGTCGCGCAAGGCTATCCCTCGATCGGCTGCTGGCCGTGCACGTCGCCCACCGAGGGCACCGATGCGCGGGCTGGACGCTGGGCGGGCTCGGGCAAGACCGAATGCGGCATCCATCGCACTGCTCAGCCGGCGCGTCGTCTTGTTTTCTAAGCTGCTTCAATGTTGTAACGCGAAAGCGGCATGGGGGGCGCGCGGCCTGCGCCGTTGTCAGCGCGCGGCGCCGAAAGCCTGGACGAGGTGATGGAGTTTTTTTCAGGCGATTGGCGATCCTTGGCGGAGGCGTTCGCGCTCTTTCTCGCCGTTGGATTTTTGGCGCAGCTCGTCGACGGCGCGCTGGGCATGGCCTATGGCGTTATCTCCTCCACCACGCTTCTCGCCTTCGGCGTGCCGCCGGCGCAGGCGAGCGCGATGATCCACGCCGCCGAATGCGCGACCACGGCCGCTTCGGGGGCCTCCCACATGGCCCATCGCAACATCGATTGGGGGCTGTTCCTTCGGCTTGCGCCCGCGGGCGTGGCCGGCGGCGTCGCCGGCGCGTACGTGCTCACCGGGCTTGACGCCACTTTGATGAAAGCCCTCGTCACGGCCTATCTCGCCTGCCTAGGCGTCATGATATTATTGCGGGCCGTGCGCGGCTTGCGCGAGGCGCCGCCGAACGTGCGCTATGCGGCGCCCTTGGGCCTTATCGGGGGCTTTCTCGATGCAAGCGGCGGCGGCGGCTGGGGGCCTGTGGTGGCGTCCACGCTCATGGGCCGGGGGCACACGCCGCGCTATGTGATCGGCACGGTGAACGCCACCGAATTCCTGGTCACGCTCGCCATTTCAGCCACCTTCGTATGGGCGTTCCTGACAGGGCGTTTCACCATCGAAGGCGGCGCATCGGGAGCGGGGGCGGCCTTGGGGGGCCTCATTCTCGGCGGCCTCGTGGCGGCGCCGCTGGCTGGCTATGTCACCAAGGCCGTGCCCGCCCGCACCTTGATGGGCGCCGTCGGGGCCCTGGTGGTTGGCCTTGCGGTTTGGCAGGGCGTGCAGCTCTGGCCAAAATTGCTGGACGCGGCCCACTCCGCCGCGCCCGCGATCGCGGCGTTAAACATTTAGTCAAGTCCGCCAACGCTCCGTTTACCCGGAGCCGCCACAGTCGCGCGCGGAAGGCGCGGCGATGGTCAATTCGATTTCCAATTTGAGCTCGTCGGCGTTCTCGGCGCTATTCGGGACGAGCACCGGCGGCGCGTCGACGTCGTTCGGCGTCGATGCGAGCGTGCTTGTGGCCTGGGCCAGCGCGAAGGCCGGGATTGGCGGCGATGTGGTGGAGGTCGGCGCCGATCCGAACGCGCCAACGCCGCCCTGGACGCCTGGGCTCACCGCCCGCGACCCCACGCTGGCGGCCAATGCGCTCGCGGGCAGAGCCTTCTTCGATCCGCGCGCCTCGATTTACGCCGACGTGTCGATGGAGGACGATTACAGGCAATTGTTCGCGCTCTATCAGGGCTTGTCGACGATGTCGGCGCTGGCCGGCGCCGCTGAAAATGAAGATGCGAGCGCGCTGCAGCGATCCAAGACGCAAGCGGCTTTCGCGCGCGGCGTCGCCGAACTGACCGAGTATCTCGGCGGCGTGGATTTCGAGGCCGTCAATCTCGCGGCCGGAGACCGCGTCGACCAAGCTGTTTCGCGTCTCGGCGTTCCGGTCGCCGACGCGGATTATGTCACCCGTACTTTGGTGCGGGGAAGTCTCACATCGCTGGTGCCAGGGCTGCCTTCGAACGCCGCCTTCACCATGGTCGCGATTACGCCGGGCGGCACGGAGCGGCGTGTCGATATAGATCTTGCTGACATGGGCTCCACGCCGCGTTCACTGGGCGGCATTGTCAGCTTCATCAACAATCGGCTTTCAGCCGCCGGAGTCGCCACGCGCGTTGAAGCTGTCAATCAAGCGCCCAAGACGCAAAGCGTGCGCGTGGGCGGTCAGACGGTGGAGCGCACCTATCGCGGCCCCGGCGAATGGGCGCTCAAGATCGATTCGAATGCGGGCGAGCGCATCAGTTTTGAAGCGATCGACGGAAGGCCCGCTTTCTATCTCGCCGGTCAGACGCTTTCCGGCGGGCGTCTTATGAAGATCGAAGACACGGACGGCGCCCCTGGCCAGCCCTATTGGATTGCGCGGCCCACGGCCACGCAAACGCCGCAAGGCGCGCTGATCGCCACCGGATTCATGGGGCCTGGCGGCGCGTATCAGAGTGCGCCCGATTCCGCTTCCGAATGGCGCACGGGCGCGCTGATGATGGACGGCGATGACAGCGCCACCGAAAGCGTGCTGCGCGAAGCGGGCGAGGCGGTGTTGAAGCTGCGCTTCGCGGATGGGCGCGCTCTAACAATATCCACCGGCTGGCGCGCCGAGGATTTGGAGGGGTGGCGCATCCGCGCTGGTCAAAGCGCCGATGAAGGACTTCTCGATGATCTTTCCGAGCGGTTGACCCAATTGCTCCACGAGCAAGGGGTGGCCGCCGGGCTCGATATCTGGGCGGACGGGACTGATGTGGGCCTTTCCGTTTTCGCCGCCGATGGCGTCTCCGTCGAGGCGCTCACGATCGGCGGCAGAAGCGTCGCTCTGAATCCAGGCCGCGATCCGATCGGCGGTTATGTCGGCGGGCTGCGCGGGGGCGTTTTCGCGCGCCGCTTCGAAAGTCAGGCCGTGGCGCCGGCCGGGGCGCTCTTCACAGAGGCGCAGCGTTTCACCTTCGAGACCACGAGCGGCACGAAGGTCATCACCATCGATGGCGGAGAGGATGGGATCGATGCCGCAGCGCTCGTCGCGCAATTGAACCAGAAGCTGCGGGAGAAGGATGTGGCGGCCGCCGTCTCGCTGGTGGACGAAGGCGGCGCGCTCACTCTGCGTTTCGATGCGACGCACGCAGTCACGGAGGTATCCGCCACCATCAATGAGGATTCTTTCGAACTCGCGCTCGCCCCGCCAGGCGCTTGGGCGAATGGCGGGCTTCCCAATGCCGCCTCTGGAGAACCCTTCGGCGACAATCGGCGCACTTATCGCACCACCGGCGCATCGCCCCTGCTGACCGAAACGGGCGCGCTCGATATCGCCATCGTGGTTGAAACAGCATCGGGCCCTCAGACCGTCAACGTTGCCGTGAGCGCGGACGAGCGTCTCGCCAATCCGGACGCCGCGCCAGGCGAATGGAATGCACTTTTTCAACAGCGTCTCGACGCAGCCTTGAACGCGGCGGGACTTTATATCGGCGCGCTCGGCGCCGATTTCAGCGGCTTCATCGTCGCCGAAGGCGCGGGCCAGCGGCTCAGTTCCGTCAGCATCAATGGCCAAGCGCTCGATTTCGCGGCCGATGCGCCGGCTTTCGGCGTCGGCGGCGCGATGAGTGCGCAGCGCAGCTTCACCGCCGATTCGGGCGCGGCGAGCGTTTCGGACGACGTGCAGGCCCTGATCGACGATCCCACGGTCTCTCTGTCCATCGAGACGATCTGGGGCGCGCGCACGATCAGCGCGTCGCTCGATCCCGGCGATCCGCGGACGCTTGAATCCGCCGCGCTGCGCCTCAACGAGGCGCTGGCCGCCGCTGGCTATGATCTTGGCGTGGCCGCCGTGCCGGTGGCGGGCGGCGGCGCGGGGGTGCGCGTCGTCGCCGGCGCGACGGACACGATCGCGCGCGTCGCCTCCGTCTCGCTGGGCGCGGACATACGCGCCGCAACGCTCGATCCGATCGATTCGATCAGCGCCGCCGATGATCCCGTTGGCGCGCAAAGCGTCGCCGCGCGCGCGTCACGCAACGCCGCCGTCATCGCGACGGACGCCTATTTCGGCTCCTCTCCGTACGCCGCGCCGGCGGTCAATGCCGGCAATTGGTTCGCGGGGCGCGCGTTCGACACCGGTCTCGGTCAAGGCGCGAACGTCAGCGCGACGCGCGCGACGGCGGTAGGCGCGGACGGCTCGGTCTATGTGCTCGCCGATGTGACCGGCCTGATGGGCGATCAGACGATCGCGGCGGATACCGATGTCGCGCTGCTCAAATATGACAGCGCCGGAAAGCTGATCTTCGCCCGCGCGCTCGGCGCTTCGGAAAGCGCGGAGGGGTTCGCGCTTGCGGTCAGCGCGTCGGGCAAGGTCGCCGTCGCCGGCGCGGTGTCTGGCGCGCTCGGCGGCGTTTCCGGCGAAGCGGGCGGTGCGGACAGCGTTGTGACGATGTTCGACGCGGACGGCGTTGAGCTGTGGACGCAGCGCCGTGGCGCGGCCAAGGACGATTCCGTTCGTCAACTCGCCTTCGCCGCCAATGATGTGCTGATCGTCAGCGGCGTGGTGAACGGCGCCATGCAAGGCCAGGCGAGCGCGGGTGGGGTCGACGCCTATGTGCGCGGCTATTCGGCGAGCGGGGTGACGCTGTTCACGAAGCAATACGGCACGGGCGGCGAAGACACCTCGGGCGCGCTGTTGGTGCGCGACGGCGTCGGCGGGGCGGTCGAGATTTTTACAGCCGGCGTTGAAAGCAATCGCGGGATCGTGCGCAGCTTCACCTATTCCGGCAGCGCGGGCCTCAGCGTCGGCGCAAGCCGCGACATCGGCCTTCTGCAAGGCGGCGCGATCAATGCGCTCGTCAGCGATGGTAGCGCGCTCTATGTTGGGGGGGGCGCCGGCGCGGACCGGCTCACCATCGCAAACAGCGCGCGTGGCGGCATTGCTGGGCAGGACGGGTTCGTCGCGCGGCTGGACGATGATCTTTTGTCCACCGCGCTCGATCGCGTCACCTATCTTGGTTCCGCGCAGGATGATGTGGTGACTGGGCTCGCCTTTGCCGATGGCGCGTTGTACGCCACCGGCCGTGTTACGGGCGTCATCGCGGGCCTTGGTGCGGCGAAGACCGCGTCATCCTTCATTGCACGTCTCGACGACGCCGGAGACATAGGCTGGGCCCGCTCTTTCCTGGCGGGCTCAGGCAGCTTCCAATCCATGGCGAACATGGCGGTCGATGCAGGCGGCGCTTCCGCGCTCGACGCCCTGGGGTTACCTCGCGGCGAAATTCAAACCGATGAAAGCCGCACGCTGGCCGAGCGCGCCGCCGTGCGTGTAGGCGATCAGTTCAGCGTCGCCGTCGGAGACAGTATCGGACGCCGCATCACCATCGCCGCGAACGACACCATGCAAACCTTGGCGCGCAAGATACAAAGCGCGATCGGATTGTCCGGCAATGCCCGGGTGATCAAGGATGGCGGTACCGAACGGATCGAAATCACTGCGCGGGATGGGCGCGTCATTCGATTGAGCGGTGGTCCGGAGGGGAAGAACGCGCTGCCCGCGCTCGGACTGCCGGAGGGCATTATCGCGCGCAACAGCGACGTGCGCGGCGCTATTCGAACGTTTGGCCTCGGCCTCATCGCGCGCGATCTGTCCTTGAAGGATGCTGACGCGATCAAGGCCGCGAAGGCCGATCTCGCCGCCGCCCTCTCCATCATCAAATCGGCTTATGAGGCGATCGCAAATCCCAACGCCAAGCAGCCGACGGCGGAGGAGCGGGCGCGCCAAGCACGGGCGTCAGGACCCGCGCCGGAATATCTCACCCAGCAGCTCGCCAATTATCGGGCGGCGCTTTCCCGGCTAGGCGGTTAGCGGCTCGGCCAGCCGCAGCGCCAGAGCCGGCTCTTCAATATCCCAAGCCGCGTTGCAGCCGGCGCAATAGGCGACATCGCCTGGTCCGCCGGATCGCACCACCATGCGCTTGGCTCGCCGGATCAGCCGCGCCGCGCATTTGGGGCAGGGATCGCCGATTCTCTTTTCCGTCATGACCGTCCCCTTCGCCCCTTGAGGCTGCGCCCGCATGATTGCCAGAGCCTTAAACACGCGGCCTATGTCCGCCATGGGCCTACGCGCTGGAGGCCGGGCTGGACCTGGCATTGCCGAAAAATCAGGCGCCCTTCCCAGCGGCGGAGAGTGCCGCTATAGCCCCGCCCCTACGCCGCCGTAGCTCAGTGGTAGAGCGCATCCTTGGTAAGGCTGAGGTCGCGAGTTCAATCCTCGCCGGCGGCACCAGCTTCGAGGTTCATTGAGATGGGGCAGGATAGCCCTGAAAAGCCGGTTCCGCCGGCGCGAAAACTGAAGACCGACGACCGGGCCGCCAAGCGCGCGGCCGCGCTCAAGCGCAATCTGGCGCGGCGCAAGGCCGCCAAAGCCGCGCGCTGAGCCGCTCTTCTTGCGCAGGCGGGGGGCGCACCCCATAACCCGCTCTGGCTCCCGGGGCTCGTCAGGCAGGCACATGGACCGTATCGCAATTCGCGGAGGCGCGCCGCTCAAGGGCGTCATTCCGATCTCCGGCGCCAAGAATTCCGCTCTGAAGCTCATGGCGGCCAGCCTTTTGAGCCCGGCGCCGCTCGTCCTAGAAAACATGCCCAATCTGGCCGATACGCGTTTCATGGCCGAGCTGTTGGCGACGCTGGGCGTCAAGGTCGATTGGCCAGTGGGCGGGACGCGCCTTTCGCTGCACGCGCCGGAAATCACCTCCACCATCGCGCCCTATGATCTCGTGCGGAAGATGCGCGCGACGTTCAACGTGCTTGGCCCGCTTCTGGCGCGGGTCGGCCATGCGACGGTGTCGCTGCCAGGCGGCTGCGCCATTGGCGCGCGACCGGTGGATCTGCACCTTAAGGCCTTCGAGGCGATGGGCGCGGACATCCATATCGAGGAAGGCTATGTGAAGGCCGCCGCACTGCGCGGCCTCAAGGGCGCGGAAATCGCGTTTCCGTTTGTGTCTGTCGGCGCCACCGAGCACGCCATGCTCGCCGCCGTGCTGGCGCAGGGCGATACGCTGCTTAGGAACGCCGCGCGCGAGCCTGAGATTGTCGATCTCGCCGAGTGCCTGAACGCCATGGGTGCGCGCATCGAAGGGGCGGGCACCGGCGAAATCGCCATTTCCGGCGTAACGAGCCTCCAGCCGCACACGCACCGCGTCGTCGCCGATCGTATCGAGGCGGGCACCTATGCCATCGCGATCGCGGCGGCCGGCGGCGATGTAACCCTTGAAGGCGCGCAGCCGGCGCATCTCGGTGCGCTGATCGCGCATCTGCGCGCGGCGGGCGTTGAGATCGAGGAGCGCGCGAACGGCCTGCGCGTGACGCGGTCGAACGGACGCTTGCGGCCCGTCGATGTCTCCACAGAACCGTATCCCGGCTTTCCCACGGATCTGCAGGCGCAATTCATGGCGCTGATGATCTTGGCGGACGGCGTCTCGACGTTCCACGAGACGATTTTCGAAAACCGCTTCATGCATGCGCCGGAGCTTACGAGGCTAGGCGCACGCATCAGCGTGCATGGCGCGAAAGCCATTGTCGAAGGCGCGCCCCGTCTCATTGGCGCACCTGTCATGGCGACGGACTTGCGCGCATCCGTTTCACTCGTCATCGCGGGGCTGGCGGCGAGCGGGGAGACGATCGTCAATCGCGTTTATCATTTGGATCGCGGGTTTGAACGGCTCGAACAAAAGCTCGCCGCGTGCGGCGCCGATGTTCACCGCATCAAGTGAAGTGGAGCGATGAAGGAGCCCTTGAAACTACTCGCGCAAGAGCGCAGCGATCTCGACGTCGTGTCGGCGGCGGTTCAAGACGCGCTGATCAAGGTCGGCGATCTTAGCTACGACAAGAGGACGCGGCGTTTCGCGGCCGTCCTCGCGCGCTTCCGTTGGGAGGACGCCGGCGAGCGTGGTCCTTACGCGCGTGTGCGCGCCGCCTTGAGCTTTGAAAGCGTGCTGAGCGTGCGCACGCGCAATATGCGCCGCGACCCGCCCGATGCGCTCGCGTCGATCCTGTCGATCAAGTTCGACCCGGCCGAGGAGCCGCCGGGCGGCGTCGCGCGCATCGTGCTCGCCGGAGACGGCGAAATTGTGCTCGATGTGGAATGTCTCGATGTGACGCTCGCCGATGTGGGACCGACTTGGCCCACGCCGCGCCGTCCGAACCATTCGATACCCTGATGCCGCGCATTCTTCGCCATGACGATCCTGAATTCGCCGCTCGGTACGAGGCGCTGCTCGCCGTGCGCGGCGAGCGCCTCGATCAAGCCGAAGAAGCCGCGCGTGAGATCGTTGCGGGCGTGCGCGCGCGGGGCGTGGCGGCTCTATGCGAATACGCCGCCCGTTTCGACGGCGTCGCGCTCGATCCAGCCCGTCTGCGCGTGAGCGAGGACGAAATATCCCGCGCCCACGCCGCATGCCCGCCCGACCTTATCGCCGCGCTCGAAACGGCCGCGACGCGAATCCGCTCTTTTCATGAGCGCGAACGCCCACAAAACGGCGCGTTCACGGATGCGCAAGGCGTCCAGCTCGGCTGGCGCTGGACAGCCGTGGATTCGGCCGGAATTTACGCGCCGAACGGTCTCACCGCGCTGCCGTCCTCCGTTCTGATGAACGCTATTCCGGCGAAAGCTGCAGGCGTGAAGCGGATCGCGATGGCGACGCCGCCCGGCCGGCTCGAGGCGCATCCGGCGTTGTTGGCCGCCGCGAAGATCGCCGGCGTTGATGAAGTGTGGCGGATCGGTGGGGCGCAGGCGATCGCCGCGCTGGCTTACGGAGCAGGCGATCTTCAGCCCGTCGATGTCGTGGTGGGACCCGGCAGCGCCTACACGGCCGCCGCCAAGCGCGTCGTCTATGGCGCGGTGGGCATCGACTCGATCGCCGGTCCCTCGGAGGTGTTCATCTTGTGCGACGGCGACGTCGACCCGCGCTGGATCGCCGCCGACCTCATGGCCCAGGCCGAGCACGACGCGGATGCGCAATCGGTTCTCTTCACGCAGGATGAGGACTTCGCCGCGCGCGTCGCCGTGGAAGTCGAGGAATTGATCGCCTCCAAGACCTTGCCGGACTGGACGCGCGTCTCCTGGGAGACGCATGGCGCGATCGTAATCACGCCGTCGCTGGAGGCGGCTCTGCCGCTCATCAATCGCGCCGCGGCCGAGCACGTGCAAATCGTGGCGCGCGACGCCGAAGCCTTGTCTCAAGGCGTGCGCCACGCCGGGGCGATCTTTCTGGGCGCGCACGCGCCTGAAGCGTTGGGAGATTACGTCGCCGGGCCAAGCCACGTGCTGCCGACCGCGCGCGGGGCGCGCTTTGCTTCGGGCATCACCACGCAAACGTTCATGAAGCGCACCAGCATTATCGGCGCCGACGCGCGCGCCATCGCCGCGATTGGACCTTCGGCGGCGCGCATCGCCGATGCTGAAGCGTTGCCCGCGCACGCGCTTTCCGTGCGCTTGCGTCTGCCAGGGCAATCATGAGCGAGGAGCGGCGCCGCATCGTCGAAATCGTCTTGGACGAGGCCTCGCTCGCCGCCGCCAGCGCCGACGCGGAACATGAACGCCGGATCGCCATCTTCGACTTAATGGAAGCGAATTTCTTCGAAGTCGAAGGCGACGAGCAGGGGCCCTACGTCCTGACGCTGTCCTTGAACGATGGACGCCTCGTCTTCGACGCCGCCCGCGCCAGCGATCGGCAAAGCGTGCGCGTTGTGGTGTTGTCGCTCTCTACGTTTCGCCGCGTGATCAAGGATTATTTCCTGATCTGCGATTCCTATCACGAGGCGATCCGCCATGCGACGCCGGCGCAGATCGAAGCCATCGACATGGGTCGGCGCGGCTTGCACAATGAAGGCAGCGAATTGCTGTCGCAGCGCCTATCTGGAAAGTTCAAGGTCGATTTCGACACGGCGCGGCGCTTGTTCACGCTGATCTGCGCGCTGCACGTCAGGCTTTGACGCTGATGAGCGCTCTGCCCCAGGCGGTGCTGTTCGTCTGCAACCACAATGTCATCCGTTCGCCCATGGCGGCCGGCCTCATGCAGCGCCGCTTCGGGCGGACAATTTGGGTTGAAAGCGCCGGCGTGCGCGTGGGCGAGCCGCCCGATCCGTTCGCCGCCGCAGCGATGGATGAGGTGGGCGTCGATATCAGTCGTCATCGCCCGCGCGCATTGGAGGCCCTGGAGGACTCGAATTTTGACCTCATTGTCACGCTGACGCCGGAGGCGCACCACAAGGCGCTCGATTGGACGCGTACGATGGCGGCGGATGTCGAGTATTGGCCGACATTCGATCCAAGTCTCGCGCAGGGCTCGCGCGAGCAAAGGCTTGACGAATATCGCGCCGTCCGCGACGCCCTCGACAAGCGCATCGCGACACGGTTCCAAAAACCGGAAACCGGCTAGGGCCCGCCTTACGTAGAATGTTCATTCAAGATTGAAGGATCAGGCATGAGCGGGTCAATGGATAAGGCGGTCGTCGTCACCGGAGCTTCAACGGGCATCGGACGCGCCATCGCGGCCAAGGCGGCCGAGGGCGGCGCGCACGTCTTCGCCAGTGTGCGCAAGGCGGCGGACGCCGAGGCGCTGAAGGCCGCGCTTGGCGTGGGTGTGACGCCGCTTCTGTTCGACGTGACGGATGAAGCTGGCGTGCGCGCCGGGGCCGCGCAGGTTGCGGCCGCGCTCGGCGGGCGGCGTTTGTTCGGCCTCGTCAACAATGCGGGCATCGCCGTTTCCGGCCCGCTCTTGCACATCGACGCGGACGAATTGCGCAAGCAGATGGAGGTGAACCTCATTGGCGTGCATCAGGTGACGCAAGCCTTTGCGCCGCTGCTTGGCGCAGATCCCGATCGCGCCGGTCCCAAAGGGCGCATCGTGATGATGTCGAGCGTGGGCGGGCGTAATGGCAGCCCGATGGTCGGCCCATACAATGCATCCAAATTCGCGCTCGAAGGTTATTCGCAATCGCTCCGGCGCGAACTCATGCTCTACGGGATCGACGTCATCGTGGTGGGGCCGGGCGCCATCAGCACGCCGATCTGGGACAAGGCCGAGGACGTGGACGTCGCGCGCTTTGAGAACACGCCGTATCGCGAGATGGTGCACAAGACACGTGATTATATGTTGAAGATCGGCCGCGAAGGTTTACCGCCCGAAGATGTCGGCGCGCTTGTCTGGTCGATCTTGAACGACCCCAAGCCGAAGACGCGCTACGCGATCCTGCGCAAGCCGCTTATGGATTCCTTCCTGCCGCGCGTTTTGCCGCCGCGCTTCGTCGACCGTCTCGTCGCGCAGCGGCTCGGCATTACGCCAAAAGCCTGAGGCGCCGATGTCGGCGCGTCCGGCCCTCATTCTGGCGAGCGAAAGCCCGCGCCGGCGCGCTCTGCTGGAGCAGATCGGCTACGCGCCGGATTCGATTGCGCCCGCGGCGCTCGACGAGACGCCGCTGCCCAAGGAAAAGCCGGACGCCCTGGCGATCAGGCTTGCGGTGGAAAAGGCCAAGGCCTCCGCGTGCGTGGGCGCCGTCGCGCTGGGCGCGGATACAGTGGTCTCGGTCGGACGACGTATCTTGCCAAAGGCCGAAAGCGAAGCCGAGGCGCGCGCCTGTCTCGCCATGCTGTCCGGTCGCAATCACCGCGTCGTCACCGCTGTCGCGCTTGCGGTGGGCGAGACGATGCGCACGCGGATTGGAGAAGCCCGCGTGAAAATGAAGCGCCTCAGCGCCTTGGAGATCGACGCCTACATCGCCAGCGGAGAATGGCGCGGCAAGGCCGGCGGCTACGCCATCCAAGGCGCGGCCGGGCGTTTCGTCATCGCCATCATCGGATCCTATTCGGCGATTGTGGGCTTGCCGCTTTACGAAACCGCGTGCCTTCTTCAAGGCGCGGGCCTTGATCCGCGATGAGCGTGCGTCTTGAGCATTGGGTGGACGCCGCCATTGGCGAGACTCGCGAAGCGCTCGTGCGCGATGGGCGCGTCATCGCCTTGCGGGTTCTGCGCGCGCACGACGAAGGCCGGCGCGCCCGCTGGGGCGAAATCTACGCCGCGCGCGTGATCAGCGTCGATAAGCGCCGCCGCGGCGCCTTCCTGGACCTCGGTTTGAAGGAGGATCAAGGCTTCGCGCCATTCGATCAGGATGGGCGTGTGCGCGTCGGCCGCGCGCGCGTGGCGTTGAAGGAGGGCGAGGGCGTTGTCGTTTCGGTGGCTCGGGAGGCCGCGCGCGCGAAAAATCCGGTCATGGAAGTGCGCGCCGACCCTTTTCCCGGCGCCATCGGTCGTCTCGCGCGGCCTGAGCGCGATGAATCCCTCGAAGCGGCGAAACCTGATCTAACCGCGCGCGCGCGGATCGATGAGGCGATCGAAGAGGCGTTGTCACGCACGGCGCCGATTCCCGGCGGCGGGGCGCTGACGATCGAGCCCACGGCGGCGCTCGCCGCTATCGATGTGGACGCGGGCGCGCGCGCAGGAACCGGAGATCCCGAGCGCTTCGCGCTCGATCTAAACCGCGCCGCGGCGCTGGAGGCGGCCCATCAGATCAGGCTGCGCGGCCTTGGCGGCGTCATCGCCATCGACTTTGTGTCCATGCGCCGCCAACAGAGCCGGCAGGCGCTCGAAGCGGCGTTGAAAAGTGCGTTAGCCGACGATCCCTGGCAGGTGCGTTTCGCACCCCTTTCGCGTTTTGGCGTCGTCGAACTCGCGCGCGCCCAATTGGAACGTCCGCTGCATGAGGTGCTCAATGATCGCGACGGCGCGCCGAGCGTTGAAACCACCGCGCTTGCGCTGCTGCGCGCGATTGAACGCGAAGGCCGCGCGATGACTGGACGGCGGATCGCGGCGCAGGCCGCCCCAGCGATCGTCCAATGGTTGGAGACCGCGCCCCTCGATTGGCGCGGCGCGCTGACTGAGCGGATCGGGCCGCGGTTCACGCTCGAGCCAGCGCTTGCATTTCCGCGCACGCGCACCGATGTCCGCGCTCTATGAGCAAAGCCAACGCCTCCACCGTGCGCTGCGCCGTGTGCGGCAAGCCCCAGGACAGCGCCTACAAGCCGTTCTGCTCCAAGCGTTGCGCCGATGTGGACCTCAATCGCTGGCTGAAGGGCGGTTACGCCATCCCCGCTGTCGAGGACGAGCGCGAAGACGAGCCGGACGAGGGCCGCTGACGCCTATTTAGGCGCGCGCTTGGCCAGGATGCGCTGCAGCGTGCGGCGGTGCATGTTGAGCCGACGCGCCGTCTCCGAGACGTTGTGGCCGCACAATTCGTACACGCGCTGAATGTGCTCCCAGCGGACGCGGTCCGCGCTCATCGGGTTTTCCGGGGGCGCGGGTTTATCGCTGGGCCGCGCCAGCAGCGCCTTGACGATATCGTCCGCATCGGCGGGCTTGGCCAGATAGTCGATCGCGCCGGCCTTCACGGCCGCCACGGCGGTGGCGATCGCGCCATAGCCGGTGAGAATCACGACGCGGCAATCCTTGCGGCGTTTATGCAGGGCCTCCACCACGGAGAGGCCGGAGCCGTCCTCCAGCCGCAGATCGAGCACGGCGTAGGCCGGCGGATTCTGCGAGGCGATTTCATTGGCCTCCGCCACCGAGCCGACAGCGGAGACATTGAAGCCGCGCCCGGCGAGCGCGCGGGTCAGGCGGGTGCGGAAAGCGGCGTCATCGTCCAGCACAAGCAGGCTGTTGTCGCCCGCCGGCGCGTCGAGGGCCGGTTCGGTCATGGTCATGGCGCTTCTTTTATACCTTTTATGTCAGTCGCTACACTGTTCGCCTGCAAAACGCTTTTGGATCAGGCTTTCATCAAAGAGGGGGCGCTTCGATCGCAGCGCGCGGCCATACAGCGCGGACGATCGCCCCCGAGAGGGGGCTCGGACGGTTCTTAACCGTAACTTGCGCCCCGGACCGCTCCAGCAGCGTCTTCGCGATGAAGAAGCCCAGGCCAAGGCCGCCCCCGCCGTCGCCTTCCTGGCGCTCCGTCACATAGGGCTCGCCCAGCCGGCCCAGGATGTTGGCGGAAAAGCCTGGGCCGTCGTCCTGCACGACGATGCCGATTTGCGTCTCGCTCCAAGTTGCGTCGATCTCCACCTTGCCGGCGGCGAAGCCCACGGCGTTCTCCACGATGGCACCCAATCCATGGAGGATTTCCGGCAGGCGGCGCAAATCCGGCGGCGGCGCGCCGTCCGGCGCGCCGGTGCGGATGGCGATTTCCGCGCCCAGGTTTTCGTGCGGCGCGGCGATTTCCTGCAGCAGAGAGGTTAGCGGCGCGCGCGCATGCATCGCGTCGCCTTCGTCGCTGCGCTGCGACAATTGCGTGAGAATGGCGCGGCAGCGCTCGCTCTGACTGACAAGGAGCGCCGCGTCTTCATGCAGAGGCGAATCCGTCGGCAATTCGCGCGCCATTTCCTTGGCCACGAGATGGATCGTCGCGAGCGGCGTGCCTAGCTCGTGCGCGGCGGCGGCGGCCATTCCGCCAAGCGCCGAGAGCTTCTGCTCGCGCGCCAGCACAGCTTCAGCGGCGGCGAGCGCAAGGTTCAGCCGCTCTTCTTCGGCAGCCACCCGCCATGCATAGACGCTGGTGAAGCCAAGACAGATCATCACGGCGGCGGCCATGCCGAACTGGTAGAGAAGGGGCAGGACAAGCCGTTCGCCCTCGCGCCAGGGCAGCGGTTGGCCCCATAGCGCGAGCGCGCCGATGCAGGCGAAGGCGAGAACCGCGAGCCCCGCCGTCGCCACGGGGCGCAGAACCGCTGCGGACACGGCCAGCGGCGCCACGAACAAGAACACGAATGGGTTTTGAATGCCGCCCGTCAGTCCCAGCAGCACGGCGAGTTGGACGACGTCATAGGCTAATTGCGCCGCGGCTTCGGTGTCGCGCACCAGAGCCTGCGCCGAGCGCGTGAACGTGAGCACGATGTTCAGCGTTGCGCTGACGGCGATGGCCGCGAGCGCCGAAGCCAGGGGGAGCTCAAAGCCCAGGCCGAAGCGCACGAACAGGACCGCCGCGAGCTGTCCCGCCACCGCGAACCACCGCAGATAAATCAACGTGCGCAAACGAACGCGCGCCAGCTGGGCGCTGTCCGACGCCGTTTGTGTCCGTGACGAAATGGTCATGTGGCTGCTTCTAAGCGCTCGCGCCGATGTTGGATATGGCGAGGCTTAAGGCGGGCGGGTGCGACGCTGCGCCCTGCGGCGAACTTACGTCTTGGCGCCGGCTGCTGTCGTGACGGAAGCTGAACGGATGGCTGAGCCCACTTCCGCCCGACGCAGGATCACGCGCGGCGTTTTGCCAATGCTGGCGCTCGCCCTGATCGCCGGCGGCTTGGCGCTAACCGCGCTGGGCATGAAGCCCCCACCGCCGGAAACCTTAACCAGCTTTATGCAGCGTTAGACACTGCCAACTGTCCAAAAGTTAACCCATCAGCTTGGATAATGCTGCGGCGCATTCTAAGTCAGTAGACTTTGCTGCGCGCCGGAAGGCTGTTCATGCTCTACGCCCTATATGAAATGAGCCATTGGTCCGTGGGGCCGATGCGGCTCGCGGCGCAGGTGCAGGGCCTGATGCTGCGCTCCCCTCTCAATCCGGTGGGCCGCAGCGAGCTCTCGCGGACGGCGGCGGCGGCGTCCGATCTCTTCGAGGCGGTCACCCGGCGTTACACCAAGCCCGATTGGCGCCTGCCGGAGACGGTGACGAACGGCGTGCCGGTGGCGGTCAAGCCGACCCGGGTTTGGGGCTCCCCCTGGTGCGGCCTCATCCATTTCGAGCGCGACGCCGAAGCGCTGCGCCGCGCGCGGGGCGCGCGGGCTGACCCCACCGTGCTTATCGTCGCGCCCCTGTCCGGGCATTACGCCACGCTGCTGCGCGGCACCGTCGAGGCGTTCTTGCCGGAGCACGAGGTCTACATCACCGATTGGAGCGATGCGCGTCTGGCGCCGCTCTATCTGGGGCGCTTCGACCTCAACGATTATGTCGATCACATCACCGACATGATCCGATTTCTGGGTCCGGATATTCATGTGGTCGCGGTATGTCAGCCCGGTCCGCCGGTGCTGGCGGCGATCTCCCTGCTCGCGCAGGCCGGCGATCCGCATCAGCCCGCCACGATGACGTTCATGGGCTCGCCGATCGATGCGCGCCGCTCGCCGACGACGCCCAACAAATTGGCCGAAGGACGCGACATCGGCTGGTTCGAACAGAACATGATCCACACAGTGCCGGGGCCGTACCCAGGCATGTTCCGGCGCGTCTATCCGGGCTTCATTCAGCTTGCCAGTTTCATGGGCATGAATTGGTCGCGCCATGTCGACGCCCACCACGACTTCTTCAAGAACCTCGTCGTCGGCGATGGCGACAGCACCCAGAAACACCGCGAATTCTACGATGAATATCTCTCGGTGCTCGACCTGACCGAGGAGTTTTATCTGCAAACGATTGTCGACGTGTTCAAGGAGTACAAGCTCGCGCGCGGCATGTTCATGCATCGCGGCGAGCGCGTAACGCCGGCGGCAATACGAAACACCGCGCTGATGACGGTCGAAGGCGAGAAGGACGACATTTCCGGCATCGGTCAGACCCAAGCGGCCCATGATCTCTGCGCCAACATCCCACATCATATGCAGCTCGATTACGTGCAGCCTGGCGTGGGCCATTATGGCGTCTTCAACGGGCGGCGTTTCCAAACCGAAATATACCCGCGCATGCGTCAATTCATGCGCGCGTTTCAATCGCCCGCCTCTCGGCGCGGCGCGCCCAAGAGGCTGCGCGCGACCACCGACGCCTAGGCGCATTTCGCCAGCCTATGCGATCATGCGCGGATGCGCGATGATTCGCCGGCGCACGACGAGGTCACCGACGTCGAACTCATCGATGGCCGGAAGGTGCGCATTCACTACGTGGTCAATCCGCGCGCCCGCCGCGTTTCCGTTCGAATTGACCCGCAAAGACGCATTGCCGTCGCCACAGCCCCGTCCAAGCGGCAATTGCGGCGCGCCGCCGAATTCGCCGCTGAACGCGCGTCCTGGATCGCGCAGGAGCTCGCCAATCTCCCGGCGGGCGTGGCCTTCGTTCCGTTCGCGCAGGCCCCGCTGCGCGGCGTGATGCACGAATTGTTGTTCGAGCAAGGGAGAGGCGCCCCGCGGGTCCATGAAAGTCCGCCGCAAATCGTCGTACCGGCGCCCGATCCAGAATTGTTCGGCGCCCGCGTGCGACGCTTTTTTCGAGCGGCGGCGCTTGAGGATTTGACGGCGCGCGTGCACGCGCATGCGGCTGCTCTCGAAGTAAAGCCCCAACGCGTCCAGGTGAAAGACACGCGTTCGCGCTGGGGATCGTGCTCAACCGATGGTGCGCTTTCCTTTTCCTGGCGCGTGGTCTGCGCGCCACCCTTTGTTCTGGACTATCTTGCTGCGCACGAAGTCGCGCATTTGCGGGAAATGAATCACGGGCCGCGCTTTTGGGCGCTGGTCCGGAAAATCTGTCCGGAGATGGCGCGAGGCCGCGCTTGGCTCCACCGCCACGGCATGGCGCTGCATGCCATCGGCAGCGAAGCGGCAAGGAGCTTAAGCGGCAGGGAATGATCCTATGCGCCGCCTTCGGTCAGCCCTCGGGTCCGAAATCCAGCGAACGATCGACATTCGGGTCCGGGGGCGCGGCGGGCGCCATGGCGCCTCCGATGGGCGCGCCGACAATCACCGGAGCGACGCTTTGTTCGGGCGCGGAAGGACCGAGCGCGTAATCATCCGGGCCTGGCAATTCCAGCGGACGCACCGGCACATTGCGCAACGCCACTTGCATGTAGTCACGCCAAATTTGCGCGGGCAATTGTCCTCCCGTCACCCGCGCCATGGCGAGGCGATGATCGTCGTTCCCAACCCAGACGCCGGCTGCGAGACCCGGCGCGAAGCCTATGAACCACGCGTCGCGATAATCATTGGCGGTGCCGGTCTTGCCGCCAAGCATTCGTCCGGGCAGCCGCGCTGCGGTGCCGGTGCCGCCCTCCACGACGCGGTTCAGCATCAAATTCATGTAGCGGCGGTGCTGATCGTCCATCACCTTGTCGCGGCTTTGTGGCCGCCAGCTCCACATGACTTCGCCGTTCGCGCGCATCACACGCGAGACGCCGTGCGCCTCAACGCGCCGTCCATCTGCGGCGATTGCGGCGAAAGCCTGCGTCATCTCAAGCAGCGTGATCTCTTGCGCGCCTAAAGCCAGGGATCGGTAATTGTGCAGCGGCGAGCGCACGCCAAGCCGACGCGCCACTTCAATCACGTGCGCCCCGCCGATCTCATTGGCGACGACGATCGCCACCATGTTGAGTGAGCGGGCGAAGGCGCCGACAAGCTGAATGGGGCCGAAGAATTCGTCGTTGTAATTGCCGGGGGACCAATCGCCGATCGTCACCGGCGCATCCACGCGCACGGTCCAGGGCGTGAGACCCGCTTCCATCGCGGCCAAGTAGATGAAGAACTTGAACGCGGAGCCAGGCTGTCGGCGCGCTTGAGTCACGCGGTTGAATTCACTCTGCCCTTCCGCCTTGCCATAGCCGCGACCGCCGATCATGGAGCGCACGCCGCCATCGGAATCGATCGCCACCAGCGCCGCCTGCGAAACGCGCCGCGCCTCACCCTGCTCGGCGAGCACGGTCTCCACCGCGCGTTCGCCAGCGCGTTGCGCCTGAAAATCGAGCGTGGTCTCGACGATGAAATCGTCGCGCGTGTCGCCGATCACCTGGTTGAGGATCGGGTCGATCCAATCGCGAAAATAGCCAAGATTGCCGGCGGGATTCGTGCGGCTGATACGCAAATCCTCCCGCAGCGCGGCTTGGCGCTCGGAATCGCTGATGAAGCCTTCCTGCACCATTTGATCGAGCACGATTTCGGCGCGCGCGCGCGCCGAAGCTTCCTGCGCCGCGGGGTTCAAACGCGAGGGCGCCTTGACGAGACCGGCGAGCAGGGCCGATTGCAACAGCGTCAATTCGCGCGCGGGACGGTCGAAATAGCGCTCGCTCGCCGCCTCAACCCCCCAGGCGCCCGCGCCGAAATAGACGCGGCTCAGATAGAGCGCGAGCAATTCATCCTTGCTGAAGCGCCCTTCCAGCCAGATGGCCAGCACCACTTCCTGAAACTTGCGGCGGAAGGTGCGGCTGTTGGAAAGAAAAAGATTCTTGGCCAATTGCTGGGTTATCGTCGAGCCGCCTTGGACGACGCGGCCTGATCGCACATTCTCCACCAGGGCGCGGCTCAAGCCTCCGAAATCGACCCCGAAATGTTGATAGAAGCGCCGATCCTCAATGGCGATGAACGCCTGGGGCACGTAAGGCGGCAGAGTTTCCAGCGCGACGGGCGGGGCATTCTGCGCCCCCTCGCGGAGGATCACCGTACCGGACCTATCGACAAAGGTGATCGAGGGGGCGTTTCGCGCCGCCCACAAATCGTCCGTCGAGGGCATTCCCCAGGTCATGAAGACGAAGAAGAGCAGGAAGATCCCGACGAGGCCGCCTACGCCCCAGCCGCCCCAGATCGCCGTTTCCCGCCAGGTGCGAGGCCTGCGGATGCTGCGAATCCGCTTCCACAGCCCCGCGGAAAAAGACTGCGCTTGGGCGCCGCCGTCCCGAATGAGGGAGACGAGGCGGCTCCGGAGGCGACGCAATTCCTCCGGCTCGCTGGAGGGGTAATCGGGGGAGGGGCTCTGATCCGACGGCTGGCCGCCGGCAAGCCGCCAATCGTCCGGATCGGGCGAGGGCTGGACTCTAAGCGACGGCGGCTCCGGAGTGGCCTCCGCCTCTGGCGTTTTGTTGGGCGCGTTTTGGCCGTCCGCGCCTGGGGGCGCGGCGCCGGGAGGGTCCTTGGGCCCTTCAGACTCGGTCTCGTCAGCCAACCCCGACCTCAGTACGCGCGTTCAGCGGCGCTCTACCTCGATTCGCGCCGGCCCCTTCGGCGAGTTCGCACCGCCTCCGTGCTAGCGCCGCCGGGCCGGGCGGACAAGGGGCCCCGGCAGGCGATCCGGGGACCGAAGGGCTGGCCGTACAAGGGCTTGTGATTACGCCTATGCTTGCGGGGGGGCGTGACGGTGGCCATATTCCGATCACGCGGAGAATCCCTGGGTTCTGCCGCCCCTGGAGGTTAAGCATGAACGAGTATCTCGGCCGGGCTCGCACGATACCCACCGGCCGCGCCGATATGGCGGTCGACGCCGGGCTGCGGAGCTTCATGCTCGGCGTCTACAACAAGATGGCGCTGGGCCTGCTCCTATCCGGCGTGTTGGCTTATGTGGCGGCCACCGTTCAGCCCGTGACGCAGCTCGTGTTCGGCACACCGCTGATGTACGTCGTCATGTTCGGGCCGTTGGCCATTCTGCTCATCTCGTCGTTCGCGATGAAGAACCCGTCCCCCACCGGGGCGAACTTGATCTATTGGTCGGTGGTCTCGCTGATCGGCGTGGGCATGGGCGCGCTGCTCATGGTCTATGGCGGCCGTCCCGGCGGCCTGATGGACATCACCAAGGCGTTCCTGGTGACTTCGCTGACCTTCGGCGCTCTGTCGCTGTGGGGCTACACGACGAAGCGCGACCTGACGGGCTTCGGCACCTTTCTGATGATGGGCCTCTTCGGCCTGATCATCGCGAGCCTCGTGAATTTCGGTTTCGCCGCGTTCACGGGCGCGCCGATCGAAGGGTTGAGCTTCGTCATCTCGGTGCTCGGCGTGCTGATTTTCGCGGGTTTGACCGCGTACGACACCCAGCGCCTGAAGTTCATGTATTACGATTTGGGCGGTGATCAGCGCTCGATGGCGGTGGCCACGACCTATGGCGCGCTCAATCTGTATCTGAACTTCATCAACCTCTTCCAATTCATTCTGAGCCTGATGAGCTCACGCGAATAGGCAGACGAGGTCCAAAACGGATCAGCTTGACGCCCGGCGGAGACGCCGGGCGTTTTGTTTATTCAGCCACCACTTTCAACAGCTTCTTATCAAACACGCGCAGAACGCTCTCGAGCTCGTGGCCGCGGCGCACGACGAGGCCACCAGCGGCCGTGATGGAAAAGGCTCCCTGTCGGCGCGCCAGCGCTGGCCGCTTTTCGATCTGATAGAGCGGGGCGGCGCTGGTGCGCTCATAGACAGAGAAAACGGCCCTGTCGGGCAGCGCGTCCATGGCGTAGTCGCGCCATAGCCCGGCCGCCACCATGCGACCATAGAGGGACAAAATGAGATCGAGTTCTCGCCGCTCGAAAAAGACGCTTCGAGCGGCGGCCAAGCTCGGTGGATTCATCACGCTTCCTCTCCGCCGCTGGCTGTGGATAATGGCCCCGGCGCTGGCATGTTCCACGCCTGGCCCGACCGGCCCCCAGCTTTCGAAACACGCCCTAGAGATTTGTCCAAGATTTCCCCTCGGTCCAGAAGGAGGCGGGATTTGCCGGACTCGTCCCGACGTTAATTCCGAGAAATGGTCGGGATTAAACTCCGCAGCGCCTTGTTTTCGTCCGAAAGCGCGGTCAATTTCCTCCTCAGCGATCGGCCGGAGATTAGTCAGGCTCGGATTCCATCAGCCCCCCCAGCCCCCCGGGTCTGTGCTACGGTCGATCGCACCTCTTTCTCCGCAAGGAGCTGAAAGCCCGCATGAAAATGCGGGCTTTCGTGCGTTTCGGGGGCGCCATTCCGTCCCGCTAGCGGTGATTTTCCGTCTCGCGTTTTAGAGGGTGTCGGCGTATAGGCGACCGCCGTTCACAAGGGGGCGCGCCGCGATGGTGCTGCAGGTCGAGGGCTTGCGCAAAACGTTTGGAACGCGCGTCGCTGTCGGCGGCGTCAGCTTTTCCATCGAGACGGGTGAGATCGTCGGCTTTCTCGGCCCGAACGGCGCGGGCAAGACCACGACGATGCGCATGATCGCCGGTTATTTGGAGCCGGACGAAGGCTTCGCGAAAATCTTCAATGTCGATGTCACCCAAGACCGCCGTCGCGCCCTTGAGCGTGTCGGCTATCTCCCCGAAGGCGCGCCGCTCTATGGCGAAATGACGCCCTGGGCCTTCCTGCGCTTCGTCGCGGAGGCGCGCGGCATGAAGCGCGAAGCCGCGCGCAACGCGGTCCGCAGGGCGGCGCAGGACGCACGCCTGGGCGATTCAATCGATCGGCAAATCGATACGCTGTCCAAGGGCTATCGCCGTCGTGTGGGCTTGGCGGCCGCTCTCCTGCACGAACCCATGCTGCTCATTCTGGATGAACCCACGGACGGTCTCGATCCCAACCAGCGCGGCGCCGTGCGCGATCTCATCACCCGCCTCGGGGAAGAGCGCGCCATCATTCTTTCAACGCATGCGCTGGAGGAGGTGGAGGCCGTCTGTACGCGCGCCATCGTGATTCACGAGGGACGCATCGTGGCCGATGCGACGCCGCAGGGATTGGCGCAGGAACATGGCGGTCTTGAAGCTGCGTTTCGCAAGCTTACGGGCGGCGAGGAGCGCGCATGATCCGCGACCGTCAAGGGCTCAAGAGCATGACGGCGATCTATCGCCGCGAAGTGCTGTCCTATGTGACGACGCCGACCGCCTACGTTTTCGTCGCCGTTTTCCTGTTCTCCATTGGTCTTTTCACTTTTCAGGTCGGATCGCTCTTTGAGACGCGCCGGGCCGACCTTTTGCCCTTCTTCGCGTTCCATCCCTGGATTTTCATGGTGTTCCTGCCCGCCATCGCGATGCGGCTTTGGGCGGAGGAGGCGCGTTCGGGCGCCATAGAATTGCTGATGACGCTGCCCGCGCCGACCTGGGCGTTGGTGCTCGGCAAGTTTCTCGCGAGTTGGACAATCGCGGGCGTTTCACTGGCCCTGACGCTGCCGCTCTGGATCACGATCAACATTCTTGGCGCGCCAGACAACGCCGCGATTTTCACGGCCTATCTCGCAAGCTTGCTCATGGCCGGCGCCTATATCGCGATCGGTTCCGCGATGTCGGCCCTGACGCAGGCTCAGATCGTGGCCTTCGTGTTGTCGGTGCTCATCGCGTTCCTGCTGACAGCGCTTGGCCTGCCTATCGTCGCCGACTTTATCTCCGGTCTGTTTGGAAGCGTCGGCGCGGATTTGCTCAGGCGGTTTTCGATCCTCCATCATTTCGACGCGGCGCAGCGTGGCGTGCTCGAAGTACGTTCGCTAGTATATTTCCTTTCGCTGATCGGTCTTTGCCTCGGCTTTACGATGCTGGCGGTCGATTCACGGCGGAGCGGCTGAGATGGACGGCAAGCGCTATGCCCTGATCGTCGCGGTCGCCTTGTTCGTCGGCTTCGTGGCGCTCAATTTGACCGCCAATTCGTGGTTTCGCGCCGCGCGGCTCGATCTCACGGAGAGCCGTCTTTATTCCTTGTCCGACGGCACGCGCGAGATCCTTTCGCCGGCGTCTCTTAGTGAGCAGATCGAACTGAAGCTGTTCGTCTCTCGCGAGGCGATCGCACAAGCGCCCGACCTGCAAGCGTATAGCGCGCGCGTGCGCGAAATGCTGCAAAGCTATGCCGCCGCGGCGCGCGGGCGCATCCGGTTCGTCGAGGTCGATCCTGAGCCGTTTAGCGAAGCGGAAGACGAAGCCGTGGAGGCCGGGATTCAGGCGGTCCCGCTGCGCGAGGGCGGCGATCCGCTCTATTTCGGTCTCGTCGGCTCGAACGCCATCGACGACAAGCGCGCCGTGCCATTTTTCGACATCGCGCGCGAACCTTTCCTCGAATATGAGCTCACGCGCCTCATTTACGAGCTGCAGAGCCCCGAGCCGAACATCGTCGCCCTGATCAGCGCGCTGCCGCTCGATCCTTCAAATCCCGGACAGAGCGCGTTCGCCGAGGAATTGGGCCGCTTTGCGCGGGTCGAGCGACTGCCGGTCGATTTCAGCGAGATTCCCGCCGATGCGGGCGTGTTGGCGCTGATACATCCCTGGCCGCTGACGCAGGCGCAACAATATGCGGTGGATCAATTCGTGCTGCGCAAGGGCCGCGCCTTTATCGCGCTTGATCCCGCTTCCATGGCCGCGCAGCAGAGCGGCTTCAATCCGCTCGATCCGCTGGCGCCAACGCCGACATCCTCCAGCCTGCCGGCGCTATTCGCGGCCTGGGGCGTTTCGATGAGCCAGGACGTCGTGCTTGACGGCGACAATGCTCTCGACGTGCAGACGCAGAACGCGCAAGGCCAACCCGCGCGCGCGCCGCAGCCTTTGTTCTTTTCAATCGGGCCCGATGGCCTCGCACGCGAGGACTTGATGACCGCGCCTTTGCAGCGCGGGATCAATTTCGGTCTGGCCGGCGCGCTCACCTATAGCGAGCGGGAAGGGCGGTCGGTGACGCCGCTCGCCCGCACCAGCGGCGCCACCATGCGCATGCCGGCCGAGCAAGCGCTGATGCGGCCGACTCCCTTCGACATCATGTCGACCTGGACGCCGGCGGGTCGGATCGAGACGGTCGCCATGCGGCTGTCGGGACCGCTGCAATCGGCGTTCGTCAACGGCCCGCCGCCGGAAGCCGCGTTGCGCGAAGGCGTGCAGCACTTGGCCCGATCGGAAGCGCCGGTCGAACTCGTCATCGTCTCCGACACCGATTTCCTGGCCGACGATTTCTATGTCGACCGCGAGCGCGGCGCCTCCTTCGCGGACAACGGGGCCTTCGCGCTCAATGTGATCGACATCCTATCAGGCTCCCAGGCGCTGGTGAATTTGCGTGCGCGCGCCCAGGCGGCGCGGCCCATGGAGCTTGTGGCGCGCATGGAGAATGAAGCCTTGATGCGCATCCAGCAGCGTCAGGAAGCGTTGCAACAGGAATTGGCGGACACGGAGGCCCGCTTGGCCGAATTGCGCGGACGCGGTCAGGCGTCAGGCTATTTCGCGGGCGATTTGGGCGCCGAGCTGAGCCCCGAGGAAAGGCGTGAGATCGATCGGTTCACACGCCGCGTCACCGAGGTGCGTCAGGAATTGCGCAGTGTCGGTCGCGATCTTCGCGCCAATATCGATGCGCTGAAGGCGGTGATCGTGTTCGTGAATATGTGGCTTGCCCCATTGCTCGTCGCGGGCGCCGGGCTGTTCATTTTCTGGCGGCGGACGCGCCGCGTTCGCGCCGCAGCCATGAAGGGTCGCCCATGAGCTCGACGCTTCGGGAGCGACGCCGCAGACGCGCTTTCGCCTTTGTGGTCGGCGCCGCCGCGCTCGCTGCGGTGGCGTTCGTTACGGTGTCGATCGATATTCGCTCGGCGCAGCCGGAAGCAGCGCAGGGACCCGTCGCGCCCGGCTTGGCGCAGAATTTGGCGCGTGCGCAGCGTATCATCGTGACAACCGCCGAGAGCGCCTATCGCATCGAACGCACGGACGAGGGCTGGGCGATGCGCGATCGCGGCGACTATCCGGTGAACGCCGGCAAGCTCGCGCAATTCACGGAAGGGCTGGCCAATCTCGCCTTGGTGCGCCGCATGACGAGCGATCCTGACCGTCATGGGCGGCTCGGAGTGACCGATCCGCGTCAGGGCGGATCAGGCGTTCTCTTGCAGATAGAGGACGGGCAGGGCGCGCTGCTCGCCAATCTTGTTCTCGGCGTCGAGATCGGCGGGCTGTATGTGCGCAAGCCCGATGAGGATCAGGTCTGGTCGGCGGCGGGCGAATTACCGCCCTTGCGCGATGCGGCCGCTTGGCTCGATTTGAAGCCGCTCGCCATTGCGGCGGAAACGCTTTCACGCGTGGAGATCGTGCCTGCCGAGGGGCGGCCTTACATTCTTCAGCGTGAAGCCGGCGCGACCGATGATTTCGCCATCGTGGCGCCCGCGCGCCTGGCCCCATTGACGCCGTCGGCGGTCACGGCGGCGGCGGAACGGCTGCTGCGCCTAACGCCGATTGACGTGCAGCCGGCGCCCGCCATTCAGGGCGCGCCGCGCGCGCGCGTGCGGCTGCGCACCTTCGATGGGGCTTTGATCGACGCCGAATTCATTCCGAGCGGTGAGCGCATCTGGTTGAAGCTGATCGCGCAAGCGGAGCGTCCTGAAGCCGAGGCGGCCGTGCAGGCGATCAATGCGGCGTCAGCGGGCTGGGCCTATGCGTTGAGTGAGGCGGACGCATCGGCCGCCGCGCCGCCGCTTGCGGCGCTCTTGCCGCCGCCGCCGGCGCCCGCGACGCCGCCGTCCGTGGCGCCGCGGCAGCTTCCTTGATCAGGCGCCGTCCGCGTCGGGCGTAATCAGCGCGCGCAATTGGCCGGTCATGTGCTCGGGCGGCGCCCCATAAACGACCGCGTCAATCACCGCGCCTTCGGCGTTGAGGAGATAGACCAGGGTCGTGTGGTCCATCGTGTAATCGTCCTCGCCCACCGGCGTGCGCCGATAACTCGCGCGGAACGCCTCAGTGAGGCGACGAATTTCCGTTTCCTCGCCCGTGAAGGCGCGAATGGGCCGATCGAAGCTTGAGAAATAGGTCTTCAGCGTCTCGGGCGTGTCCCGCGCGGGATCGATCGATACGAAATCGATCTTGATCGCGTCCGCTTCGGGGCCGATCGCGTCGAGGGCGCGATCAAGCTCGGCGACAGTCGTCGGACAGATTTCGGGACAATGCGTGAAGCCAAAGAAGACGGCGCGCGGCGCTTCGCCCAGATCGCCCCAGCGTACATTTTCGCCATCCCCATTGACGAGACGAACATCGGCTACGTTGCGTCCGAGCTGCGCGAACACGCTTTCCGGCGTGGAGACCACAATGTCGTTCGCCGGCCGGGGCGCGAGGAAAGCAAGCCCCGCCGCCGCCGCGATCAAGGCGGCCGCGCCGATCCCAACGCCCAGCCATGGCAGCCGCGTGGGCTCTTTTTCAGTGCGCGCCATGCGATTGATCCTCGCTGCGCGGGCGAACGGTCAAGGTGGTTTCAATGACGCCGGCGCGTTCAAACGTCAGCGTAAGCGGCACGCTTTCTCCGTCCTCGAAAGGGGCGGTGACTTCAAGGAACATCAAGTGCAGCCCGCCTGGAATGAGCGAAACGGACGTTTCGGCTGGCACATCGACGCCGTTCACCGCGCGCATCTGCATCATGTCGCCATCCATCGTCATTTCGTGAATTTCGACCCGGCCGGCCTTCGTGCTGGACGCACCGATCAGGCGATCCGTTTCGGCTGTGCCGTTCGAGATGGTCAAATAGCCTGCCGCCACCGTCGCCGCGCCGGGCGTGGCCGGCGCCCAGCCGTCGACAATCTCAAAGTCTTCGCCACGGGCCGGGATCAGCGCCGTGGTTTCATCCGCGGCCGGCGCCTCTCCGGCCACAGGCGCCGGCGCTTCCTGCGCGCAGGCGGCGATCAGCGCGAACGCAGACAAAGCGATAAGTTTCCGCATGAGCTTCCCCTCTTCAGCGTGCGCGAGCCTAGCGGATCGGCGCGGCGCGACGCGAAACGCCGATCGTCGCACCGAGGCCCTTACGCCGCCTTGGCGAGTGAGCGCAGCACGTAATGCAGGATGCCGCCATGATGGAAATAGTCGACTTCGTTCTCCGTATCGATGCGGCACAGCACATCGACGCTGAACGTTTCTCCTGACGGGCGTGTGATTTGCAGCGGTACGATCTGGCGCGGACGGAATCCCATGAGGCCGGTGAGCGTAACCGTCTCGGCGCCTGTCAGCTGCAGGCTCTTCCAGGTAACCCCGTTCTGAAAGACGAGAGGCAGGACCCCCATGCCAATCAGATTCGAGCGGTGAATCCGCTCGAAGCTCTCCGCGATCACGGCGCGCGCGCCGAGGAGATTGGTGCCCTTGGCGGCCCAATCGCGCGAGGAGCCCGTGCCATATTCCTTGCCGGCGAAGACGACCAGCGGAACCTTTTCCGCCGCATAACGCATCGCTGCGTCATAGATCGCCATCCGCTGGCCCGACGGATGATGGATGGTGTCGCCGCCCTCGACGACATTGCCGGCGCTGTCGGTGACCATCGCGTTCTTGATGCGGATGTTCGCGAACGTGCCGCGCATCATCACTTCATGATTGCCGCGCCGCGCGCCATAGGAATTGAAATCGGCCACGCTGATCTGATGTTGGCTGAGATATTCACCAGCGGGCGAGGTCTTCTTGATCGAGCCGGCCGGCGAGATGTGATCGGTGGTGATGGAATCGCCGAACAGCGCCAGCACCCGCGCGTTCACGATGTCCTCGATCGGCTTGGGGCTCATGCTCATGCCCTCGAAATAGGGCGGGTTCTTCACATAGGTCGAGCCAATCTGCCATTGATAGGTGCGCCCGCCGGCGACGCTGATGCCCTTCCAATATTTGTCGCCCTCGAACACATTTCCATAGCGGTCCGCGAACATGTCCGGCGTGACGCTGGCGCGCACCGCCGCTTCGATCTCGTCATTGCTTGGCCAGATGTCGCGCAGATAGACGGGGGCTCCGTCCGCGCCCTGCCCAAGCGGCTCGGTATCGAGATTGAGATAGATCGAGCCGGCGAGTGCATAGGCGACCACGAGCGGCGGCGAGGCGAGATAATTGGCGCGCACATCCTGATTGACGCGGCCCTCGAAATTGCGATTGCCGGACAGCACCGAGGCGACAACGAGATCGCCATCCGCGACCGCCTTTGAGATCGCCGGCGGCAAGGGGCCGGAATTGCCGATGCAGGTGGTGCAGCCATAGCCGACAAGATTGAAGCCCATCGCGTCGAGATCCTCGGTGAGGCCCGCGCGCGCGAGATAATCGGTGACGACCTGGCTTCCAGGCGCAAGCGATGTCTTCACCCATGGCTTCACGGCGAGCCCCTTCGCGCGCGCATTGCGCGCCACCAGGCCGGCCGCGATCATGACGGATGGGTTGGAGGTGTTTGTGCAAGACGTAATCGCGGCGATCACCACATCGCCGTGGCCAAGATCGTGATTGGCGCCGTCGACCGCAACGCGCTTCTTGAGTTCGCCGCCTTTGCGGAACTCATCGTTCATCACCTTGGTGAAGCCTTCGGATACTGCGCCGAGTTCAACGCGGTCCTGCGGCCGCTTGGGGCCGGCGAGAGAAGGCTTCACGTCGCTCATGTTGAGCACAAGCTCATCGGAGAAGGCGAGTGGGGCGTCGCTGCGCCATAAGCCCTGCGCCTTGCAATAGGCTTCCACGAGCGCGACGCGCGCGGGATCGCGGCCCGTGCTAGCGAGATATTCGATCGTCTTGGAATCGACGGGGAAGAAGCCGCAGGTCGCGCCATATTCGGGCGCCATGTTGGCGATTGTGGCGCGATCAGCGACGCTGAGATCGGCAAGGCCGGGGCCGAAAAACTCGACGAATTTGCCCACCACGCCTTTCTTGCGGAGCATTTGGGTGACGGTGAGCACGAGGTCCGTCGCGGTGGCGCCTTCGGGCAATTTTCCAGTGAGCTTGAAGCCGATCACTTCGGGGATCAGCATTGAGATCGGCTGGCCGAGCATGGCCGCTTCCGCCTCGATGCCGCCCACGCCCCAGCCGAGCACGCCGATGCCGTTGATCATGGTGGTGTGGCTGTCCGTACCGACCACCGTATCGGGATAGGCGAGCGTGGCGCCTGCTTCCTCACGCGTCCAAACCGATTGGCCCAGATATTCGAGGTTCACTTGGTGGCAGATGCCGGTGCCGGGCGGAACGACACGGAAATTGCGAAACGCCGTCTGACCCCAGCGCAGGAACGTGTAGCGTTCGCCGTTGCGCTCATATTCAAGCTCGACGTTCTTGGCGAACGCGTCAGGCTTGGCGAAGTAATCCACCATCACCGAATGGTCGATCACAAGATCGACCGGCACGAGCGGATTGACGCGCTCCGGATCGAATCCCAGCGCAACCGCCGCATCGCGCATCGCCGCAAGATCGACCACGGCCGGCACGCCGGTGAAATCCTGCATCAGCACGCGCGCGGGCGTGAACGCGATCTCCACCTCATCCTTGCCGCGATTGGCGAGCCATGCGGCCATCGCCATGATGTCGGCCTTCTTCACCGCGACGCCGTCTTCGGCGCGCAGCAGGTTTTCGAGCAGGACCTTCAGCGAAACGGGCAGGGCGGCGATATCGCCGAGACCGTTCTTCGCCGCTTCGTTGAGATCGAAATAATCGTAGGCTGCGCCGCCGACGCTGAGGCTGCGGCGGCAAGAGAAAGAATCAAGCGAAGGCATGGGTTTGCATCCCGATTGAAAGGGCCAAAGCGGACCAGGGGGTGCAAGCGCGTTGGGGAGCGCCCCATCCGGACTCGGACCGGCGCGCGGCGTCCCCCGTCATAGCAGGCCCGCGCGCGCGTGCAATTGCGTGTACGGCGCGCGCGGCTTTTAAGTTGCGCTTTCGCCCTCTCTTTTGGCGCGCCGGGGCAGGAGGCGCCCGCCGCGCCGCTTGCGGACGAGCGCCAGGACCCAGACGAGGAGCGCGATCAGCGCCGCCCAGGGAAGCAGCAGCGCCGTCAGCGTGATGATGGCCGCGACGCCCTGGACCAAATAACCGATGAAGCCTGCGACGGCGCGGGACAGCGGCTCGAACGTATCGGACGCCACTGAACGCGGCGCGGACTGATACTGGATAGTTAGCGCCGACATCGACACGCGCGTGCGCATCGCGGCCAGATTGCTTTCCGTTGCGTCGATTTCGCCCTGCACCCGCGCAAGTTCGCGCTCTACCTCTAAAAGGTCAGCGAGACGCCCCGGCCGACTTTCCAGCAGCGCCTGGAGCCGGTCGCGCAGCGCCTTCTTGGCGCGCAGCGTCGCTTCGGTGTCGATGATGGCGCGGGTCAGATCCTCCGTGCTCGTGGATTGGGCCGTGACCCGCCCGCCCGCAGTGTCGGCGTCGGAAGCGACGCCCGACATGAACGTCCGCAGCCAGCCGGGCTCGGCACGCAGCGAGAGCGATCCCGTTATGTAGGCGTCGGGGTCGCCATCCCGGTTCGCGCCGATGAGCTGGCACAGGCGCGCACCCGCGCTCTGGCAGGCCGCAGCGTGGGCGTCCATCAACGAAATGAGGCGCGCGCCTGGAACCTCAAGGCCCAGCGCATAGGCATAAGCAAGGTAGGCGATAGGCGCGGGTGCTCCGCTTTGCCCGGCGGAAGAAGAGACACTTTGCTCTGCTTTTTCCGCATCATAGGCGGCGTCGCTCGAAACCGCCCCGCGCCCGCCTGCGGCGGACTCCTCCATTGGCGGAGGCGCGGCCGGCGCCACCGCCTCGGTCTGCATCCCTTCTTGGCTGCACGAGGCCGCCGTCAGCATGGCGATCGCCGCCGCGATCGCCGCCCAATGTCTCACCGCCATGACCGCCCCTGTTCCTCCGCATCGACGCAAGGTCTACATGAGCGCCGCGATCACGGCAGCCGTGAGACGCGCGTCGGGGAAGAATGAGCGGCCGTTTCGATGAGGCCCTGTCCGTGGAAGGGCTCGCACTGGTGCGCGGGGGGCGTCTCGTTTTCGAGGGGCTCGCCTTCGCGGCGGGGCCGGGCGCCTTCGTCGCGCTCACAGGACCGAACGGGTCTGGAAAGACCAGCCTCTTGCGCGCCATGGCCGGCTTTCTGCGACCAGCGGCGGGGGCGATCCGCGGCGCCTCGCCTGAAAGAATCCACTTTGTCGGGCATCGCGATGGACTGAAACCGGCGCTGAGCGCGGCGGCGCATGGGCGCTTCTGGGCGGGCCTCTTGGGCGGCGCGGAGGCCGCCATTGAGCCCGCCTTGGCGCGCGTCGGGCTAGCGGGCGATCTGCCGGCGCGCATCTTGAGCCAGGGTCAGCAGCGGCGTCTCGCGCTCGCGCGCCTGTTGATCGCGCCGCGCCCCTTCTGGCTGTTGGATGAGCCGGCCGCGGCGCTGGATAGTTCCGGCAAGGCGCTTTTGGGAGAGCTTATCGACGCCCATCGCGCGGCGGGCGGCGTCGTCATCGCGGCCTTGCACGAGCACTTGGCCGTCACGCCTACCAGAACGCTGGCTCTAGGCGTGCGCGCATGAGCCCGCTTGGCGTTGTTTTCAGGCGCGATTTGGCGCTGGCTTGGCGTGCGGGCGTGGCTGCGCCGCTCGGGTTCTTCCTGGGGGCGACCGTGCTCGTCCCTCTGGCGATGGGGCCGGAGCGGGCGCTGTTGGAGACGGCGGGGCCGCCGCTCATTTGGATTGCCGCTGCGCTGGCCGCCTTGATGGTGCTGGAGCGGCTCTTCCAAGCCGATCTCGAGGACGGCGGACTGGACCAGTTCTTTCTGACGGACACGCCTTTAAGCCTCATCGTCGCGGCGAAGGGGGCCGCGCTCTGGGTGGCGATCGGCCTACCTTTGGCGCTCGCCGGCGCGCCGGCCGCCATCGCCATGCAGGCGCCGCTCAGCGCCTTGCCGGCGATCGTGGCGAGCCTGGCGGTCGGCATGGCGGCCTTCATCGGCGTCGGGCTCATCGCCGCGGCGCTCGCTGCCGGGGTGCGGCGCGCGGGCGTGCTGATCGCACTGATCGTCCTACCGTTTTTTGCGCCGATCATCATTTTCGGCGCGGCGAGCATGCAGGGCTTCGGACCCGCTTTCCTGCTTCTGTCCGGATGCGCGCTCGCGGCGGCGGCGCTAGGGCCGATCGCGGCCGCCGGCGCGCTCAGGCTGCAGGCCGATTGACCGCATTGCGATTCGACGACGCCTGCGCCAACGCTCTGGCATGATATCGCGCTTCGCCAATCCCCAGCGCTTCATGGCGCTCAGCGCCTGGCTGATGCCGACGCTCGCGACGCTGGCGGTGCTCTTGTTCGCCATTGGCGTGCCCTGGGGTCTTTTCTATTCGCCGGCCGATTACCAGCAGGGCGAGAGCGTGCGCATCATGTACATCCATGTCCCGTCGGCGTGGTGGTCGATGGGCGTCTATGCGTTCCTCGCAGGCGCCAGTCTTACCTATCTCGTCTGGCGCCACGTCATCGCCGATGTCGCCGCGCGCGCGGCCGCGCCGATCGGCGCGGCCTATGCCGGGCTTTGCCTCTTCACGGGCTCGCTCTGGGGCCGCCCGACTTGGGGCACGTGGTGGGAATGGGATGCGCGTCTCACCTCGATGCTTATCCTGTTTCTCACCTATCTCGGCTACATCGCGCTGCGCGCCGCGATCGATGAGGAAGAACGCGGCGCGCGCCTTGGCGCGGTGCTCGCGCTGGCCGGCGCGGTCAATCTGCCGATCGTGCATTATTCCGTCGAGTGGTGGTCGACGCTGCATCAGCCGGCCAGCATTTTGCGGGAAGGCGGCGCCAGCATCCATCCGAGCATGCTCGGCCCCTTATTGACCATGGCCGGCGCGTTCGCGGCTTTGTTCGGCGCGCTGCTCATGGCCAATATGCGCGCGGACATCTATGCGCGCCGCGTCGCCGCCGCGCTTCTGCGCAAGGCGCGCGCATCGTGATCGAGCACACGCTGCCCCACTGGCCCTTCGTGATCGGCGCCTATGGCGCCGCCGGGCTAGCGCTTGGCGCGCTTTCGCTTTGGACGTTGTTGCGCCTGCGCGCGGCCGCGCGACGCGCGAAGGGAATGCAGGAGTGAAAAGGCTCGGCGCCTTTGTTCCCCTGATGGCGCTCGTTTTGATCGCAAGCGCCGCTATCGTCTTGCTCCTGCGCGGCGGGGAACGCGCCGATCATTTCGAGCCGCGCCTGGGACGGGCGGCGCCGTCCTATGCGCTCGCCGCACTGGAAGGCCAGTCGCCGCTCACGCCGGCCCGTTTCGCGGGGCGCCCGTATCTTATCAATCTCTATGCGTCTTGGTGCGCGCCGTGTCGCATGGAGCATCCTTTGTTGATGCGGCTCGCGGCCGATGGCGCGCCGATCCTGGGCGTGGCCTACAAGGACCGGCCAGAAGACGCGCGCGGTTTTCTCGCCGAGCTCGGTGATCCCTTTGTCGCCTCCGGCCTCGATCCCGATGGCGCCTTCGGGCTCGAATTGGGCGTCGCGGGCGTGCCGGAGACCTTCGTGATCGGCGCCGATGGACGCATCGCGGCGGTGCATCGCGGCCCGCTCACGGAGGCGGTGGTGCGGTCTACGATCTTGCCCGCGCTGAACCAGCGCTGATCTATTGCGCCTTGGCGGGCTTGCGCTTCTTCGGTTCGGCCACGCTTTTCAGCTTCTTGAGTTCGCGCTTGCGCCGCTTGCGCTCTTCGCGTTCGGCCTTTTCCATCGCTTCATCGATCGACTTGGCGAGCTTCTGCAGCGCGGTCTTGAAGGCTTCGCGCTTGGCCTTGGGCAGAGCGTCAAGCACGGCCTGGTCGGCCTTGCGCGCATCGTCCGCCGCGAGGCGCAGCATTTCGGCGCCCTTTTCCGTCAGGGCCACGACATTTGCGCGTGCGTCGTCGGGCGAGGCGCTCTTCTCCACGAGGCCCAGCACCTGGAGGCGCTTAAGCATGTCGGCGAGCGTTGAGCGGTCGACGCTGGTGATGCGAACGAGGTCGTTTTGGTTAGCCCCAGGATGGGACGCCACCGCCGCCAACATCCCGAACTGGCGCAGCGTGATCGCATGACCTTTGCGCGCGAAACGGTCCGCCGCCACCTGCTGGGCGCGGTTGAGGAGGTGCGCGATCGAGCGCTCCAGGAGGAAAGGCTCGGCGTCAGCCATGTCGTCGCCGTTCAAAGCTCAAACCCCCTTGTAAACCAAGGGGGATGTGCAAGTCCCGCGCCGGGGAGCGCCCAGTAGGGCGTTCGCGCCGCTGGACGGAGCGGCGGGCGCCCGTTTCAATGGCGAAATGACAGGTCCAACCGCCAGCCAGTTCGATCGCGTGGCGCCGTCCGGGGAGGATCGCGAGCGCCTGGTCTGCCGCGATTGCGGCTTCATCCAGTACGAGAACCCGAAGATCGTGGTCGGCTCGGTGGTGGCGGACGAGTCTGGCCGAGTGCTTCTGTGTCGGCGCGCCATCGAGCCGCGAAAGGGTTTTTGGACGCTTCCGGCCGGCTTTCTTGAAAATGGCGAGACGGTCGAGGCCGGCGCTCTGCGGGAGGCCTGGGAGGAGGCGTGCGCGCGGCTGACGATTGAGGGGTTGCTGGCGGTCTATTCGCTGACCCACATTTCGCAGGTGCAGATCATGTTTCGCGCGCGCCTCGCCGCGCCGGACATCGCGCCCGGGCCGGAGAGCTTGGAGGTCGCTTGGTTCGCTTGGGAGGCGATCCCGTGGAACGAATTGGCGTTCCCAAGCGTGCGCTGGGCGCTGGAACATTGGCGCGCGTGGCGCGCCGGCGCGTCTGGACCGTTCGCCAATCCGTGAGCGGGCGCTCAGCTGGAGGCTGGACTTTCCTCGGCGTCGGCCGATTTGATGTGCTTCATGGTGATCGGCAGGTTCAAAAGCGCGAAACCGAAGATCAGCGGAAACACAAGGAAGAAACGCGAATTGACCCAGAAGTCGGTCGTTTGCGTGTGACGGATGATCTCGTTGAGAACGGCCATAAACACGAAAAACGCACCCCAACGGACGGCAAGGATTGTCCAGATCCTGTCCGGCAAGGAAAAAGCGTGGCGGAACAACAACTTCCAAATGTTCTGCCTAAACAAAAGCGAACCGAATATGGCGCTTGCGTAAAACAAATACACGAAAGTGGGCTTCACTTTCATGAAGTTTTCATCTCGCAGGAAAAGCGTCAGTCCTCCGAACGCCGTCACCAGAACGCCGGTGACGATCAGCACCGGCGGGATTTTCTTGGTCTTGGCGTAGGCGTACGCGATCGCGGCGAGCGTTGCGGCGATGAAAACGCCGGTGGCGATGAAGATGGCGTCGTCCGGACGCGTGCGGTTCAGCACGTTATAGGTGACCACGAAGACGATCACGGGACCAAGATCGACCAGCAATTGGCTGGCGCCGCGGGCGGTGTCTTTCTGCGCGCTCATATCGGCTCCTACGCTGGCCGGCTTGCCGCGGATGCGGCAAGGCTTTGATCCAGGCCGACCAGGGCGCGCGCGAACGCTTCCGCGTCGAACGGTTGCAGGTCCTCGGCCCGTTCGCCCACGCCGATGAAATGGATCGGCAAGGCGTGTTTTTCCGCGATCGCCACCAGCACGCCGCCTTTAGCTGTCCCGTCGAGCTTGTTCATCACGAGACCCGTCAGGTCGGCGGCGGAGCGGAAAGCCTCCACTTGCGTCAGCGCGTTTTGGCCGACCGTGGCGTCCAACACCAGAAGCACTTCGTGGGGCGCGTCCTCGTCGATCTTGCGGATAGCGCGCACGATCTTCACCAATTCGGCCATGAGTTCGCTTTTGTTGGAGAGGCGTCCGGCCGTATCGATGAAAGCGACATCGGCGCCGATCGCCTTCGCCCGCGCCACGGTCTCATAGGCCACCCCCGCCGCATCCGCTCCTGGCGGCTTGGCGATGAAATCGGCGCCCGCGCGCTCGGCCCATACGCGCAATTGCTCGACGGCGGCGGCGCGGAACGTATCGCCCGCCCCGACAACGACTTTCGCGCCGCCACGCGCGAGCGCCGCGCACAATTTGCCGATGGTCGTCGTCTTGCCGGAGCCATTGACCCCGATCATCAGCACGATGCGCGGCTTCGGCCCTGTCGTCAGATCGAGCGCCGCTTGGCGCGGCTTCAGGATCGCGGCGATTTCTTGCGCGAGCGCGCCGCGCACCTCGACATCGCTGACTTCCTTGTCGAAGCGATCCTTGGCCAGCGCGGCGATGATACGCGCGGCGGCCGGGGCGCCCATGTCCGATCGGATCAAAGCGTCTTCAAGCGCATCGAGCGCTTCGCGGTCCAAGGTCTTCTTGGTGAAAACACCGGTGAGGTCGTCCGCGAGTTTGGCGGAGGATTTTTTCAAGCCATCGAACAGGCGCGCCATGAGGCCGCGCTCGGCTTCGACCGCGCTCACTTCTTCCTTCTTGCGGCCAAAGCCCCAAAAGCCTTTGCCGCTCATGCCGCAATTCCGATCAGATGTGCGCCGTCATGCGCGGTGAACCGCACATGCGTGATAGGCCCGTCGCTAGCGGGGGCGGCGAGCGCGACGCCGGTGAAATCGGGCAGGCGTGCGAAATCCGGGCGCTCGATGAGAGCCTCGGCGGAGCGGCCGACCCATCCGTCGAGATGGCGGTGCAGGGCCTCGCGCCCCTTGGCGCGCAAGCGCACCGCGCGCGCCTTGATCAACGCCTTGTCGATTTGCGGCATACGCGCAGCCGGTGTCCCAGGGCGCGCGCTGAATGGAAAGACGTGCACATAGGACAGCGCGCATGCATCGATCAGCGTCAGGCATTCCCCGAAATGCGTGTCGCCCTCGGTGGGAAATCCCGCGATGAGATCGGCGCCGAGCGCGATCGCCGGGCGCGCGCCCTTAAGCCGCTCGCACAGCGCGATCGCATCGGCGCGTGAATGACGCCGCTTCATGCGCTTGAGAATGAGATCGGCGCCGTGTTGCAGGGAGAGGTGCAGGTGCGGCGCGATGCGCGCCTCCTGCGTGACCAGCTCGAACAATTCGTCATCCATCTCGATCGCGTCGAGCGAAGAAAGTCTGAGCTGCTTCAGGTCAGGCACGAGCTTTAGGAGGCGCGCGACAAGTTTGCCGAGCTTGGGCGCGCCGGGCAGGTCCTGACCCCATGAGGTCAGATCGACGCCCGTGAGCACGATTTCAGGTGCGCCGCTCTCTACCAGCGCGCGCACCCGCGTCACCACATCGCCGGCGGGCGAAGAGCGCGCATTGCCCCTGCCGTAGGGAATGACGCAAAACGTGCAGCGATGGTCGCAGCCGTTCTGCACCTGAACGAAGGCGCGTGTGCGATCGGAATAGGCCGCCTCCAGGTGCGCAGCTGTCTCGCGAACGCCCATGATATCGGACACAGCGACGCGCGGATGCGCATTCGGCCCGTAGGCTTCGGCGCGCATTTTTTCGGAATTGCCGATGACGCGGCTCACTTCCGGCATGGCGGCGAACGCGCCGGGATCAATCTGCGCGGCGCAGCCGGTGACGATGATCTCCGCGTGCGGCCGTTCACGGCGTGCGCGGCGAATGCTTTGGCGCGCCTGACGCACGGCCTCACCGGTCACGGCGCAGGTGTTGACGATCACCGTATCCTGGGCGCCCGCGTTCACTGCGAGCATGCGCATCGTCGCGGATTCGGATGCGTTCAGGCGACAGCCGAGCGTGATGATGTCGACATTTGGCGGTGGCGCGGACATCGGGCTGAGGTGCGCGTTCACCGGCCCCCCGTCAAGAACGGGCGGCGCCCTTAGCCTTCGCTGGCTTCGGCGTCCGTATTGCGAGCGCGGGCGCGCTCGGCGATGCGCGCCGACTTGCCGCGGCGATCCCGCAGATAATAGAGCTTGGCCCGGCGCACGGCGCCGCGACGCACGACTTCGATGGAATCGACGGTTGGCGCATGGAGAGGGAACACGCGCTCGACGCCTTCCCCGAAGCTGATTTTGCGCACCGTGAAATTGGCGTTCACGCCGCCGCCGGAGCGGGCGATGCACACGCCCTCATAGGCCTGAATACGCTCACGCTCGCCTTCCTTGATCTTGACGTTCACGCGCAGCGTGTCGCCAGGACCGAATTCAGGGATTTTCTTGCCCGCGACGCGGGCGATTTCTTCTTGGGCGAGGGTGTCGAGCAGGTTCATCGGAACGCGCCATATCTTCTAATGCCTGGTGCGTGGGCCGCGTTCGGCGGCCCGGCGCTTCCAAGGGAGAACGCGGAAAGCGGGCGCTATAAGCGAAGACAGGGGCGGTGTCGAGAGGCTCAGCCCTGGCCGCGCGGCTTTAGGAGGTCGGACCGGCGCTGGGCGGTGAGCCGGACCCGCTCGGCCCTGCGCCAGGCGGCGACTTTGGCATGGTCCCCGCTCATCAGCACCTCCGGGATGGTTCGGCCCTCCCAGTCGCGCGGACGCGTATATTGGGGATGCTCCAGGAGCCCGTCAGAAAAGCTTTCCTCGGCCAAGGAGTCCGCATTGCCGAGTACGCCAGGCAGGAGCCGGATGACGGCCTCCAGGATCACCAGAGCCGCCGCCTCGCCGCCCGCCAGCACGGCCTCGCCCACGCAGATTTCTCGCATCCCGCGCGCCTCGATCACGCGCTCATCGAGCCCCTCGAAACGCCCACAAAAAAGGATGAGGCCAGATCCGGCGGCCCACTCAGCCGCCATGCCCTGCGTGAGCGGCTCGCCCCGCGGGGAGGGGTAAAGGAGGGGGCGACCGGCGCGCGGCGTTGAATCAATCGCGCGTGCGGCTACGTCGGCGCGCAGCACCATGCCGGCGCCGCCGCCGGCGGGCGTGTCGTCCACATTCCGATGCGGGCCTTCGCCGAAGGCGCGCAGGTCGATCGTTTCAAGCGTCCAAGCATTACCGCGCATGGCCTTGCCGATCAGGGAGAGGCCAAGCGTTCCTGGAAACGCCTCGGGAAACAGCGTGATGATGGAGGCGGCGAAGCTCATGGCTCGATCGTCTCAGGCGGATCGACCATTATGCGCCGCGCGGCGAGGTCGATTTCGGGAATGCAGAGGCGCGTGAACGGAACATGCAGCAAAGCGCCGTCCGCGTCGCGGATGAGCAGGATATCGCCGGCGCCGTAATTGGGCGCATCGATGACCACGCCTAAGGGCGCGCCCGTCACACTGAAGGCGGCGCAGCCGATGAGATCGACGATATAGAATTCGTCTTCGTCGGGCTCTGGGAACGCGGCGCGCGGCGCATGAAGCTCCACGCCGCGTAGCGCCTCGGCCTCTTCTCGCTCGCGCACCTCCGGCGCGCGGACCGCGAGCGCGTCCTTGATGCGGCGAAAGCTCGAGGGCGTGAGAACGATTTGGCCCGCCGCGTCGCGCAGCGGGCCATAAGTCACGATGTTCTCGGCGGGACTTGTATAGGCGCGCACGCGAATTTCGCCGCGCACGCCGAATGCGCCCTCGATCTTGCCGACAAGGACCAACCCTTCAGGGACAAGTCCCCTAGGCGCGGCGGCGCGCGGCTTATTCAGCCGGCGCCTCGGCGGCGGCCTTTTCGGCGGCGCGATCGGCCATCTTCTTGCCGGGCTTGGCCTTCTCTGGATTGTTGCGCGCGTCGCGCTTCATCAGGCCGGCATTGTCCAAGAACCGGGCGACGCGGTCGGTCGGCTGCGCGCCCTTCTTGAGCCATTCCTGAATCCGCTCGACCTTCAGCGTCACGCGCGCGGGATCGTCGCTCTTGAGGATCGGATTATAGGCGCCGACCTTTTCGATAAAGCGGCCGTCGCGCGGATCGCGGCTATTGGCGACGACGATGGAATAATACGGCTTCTTCTTCGCGCCGCCGCGCGCGAGACGGATTTTCAACGACATGTCGCACTTTCTCCTAGGACTGAGCCGCAATGGCTTTGTGGTGTTGGATGACTTCCTGAATGATGAAATTGAGCAGCTTCTCGGCGAAGTCGGGATCGAGATCTGCATCGGCTGCGAGCGCGCGCAGGCGCTCGATCTGTTGGCGCTCGCGCGCTGGATCGGCTGGGGGAAGGCCGTGTTGGGCCTTATAGGCGCCGACCGCCTTGGTGAGCTTGAAGCGTTCGGCCAGCAAATGAATGACCGCCGCATCAAGATTGTCGATGGAGCGGCGGAAGCGCGTGAGCTCGTCGGCGTGCGAAGGCGTGTTCATCAATTCTTCTTGCCTCCAGGAAGGCCGGGCAGGCCCGGCAGACCAGGCAGGCCCTGGGGCGCCGCGCCTGGCTTGCCCGCGCCCAATTGCTTGAGCGCGTCGAGATTGGGCATCCGCCCGCCCGGCATTGGCCCCATGCCCGGCATCATCGGCATTTTGCCCTTGCCCATGGCCTTGGCCATGTCCGCCATGGTGCGGTGCATTTTCAGCACCTTGTTGACGTCGCTCACATCCACGCCGGCGCCCTTGGCGATGCGTCGTCTGCGCGACGCATTCAACAGATCCGGCTTTGCGCGCTCCGCCTTCGTCATCGAACGGATCACCGCGATCTGACGGTGAATCTGCTTATCTTCGAGGCTTGCTTCGCTGATCTGATTTTTAATCTTCTGCACGCCAGGCAGCATGCCCATCACGCCTTTGAGGCCGCCTATGGCGAGCACTTGCGAAAGCTGCTTTTCCATGTCGTTCAAGTCGAACTGACCCTTGGCCAATTTCTTGGCCATTTTCTCGGCTTCGTCGCGATCGACTTCGGCGGCGGCCTTTTCGACAAGGCTGACGATGTCGCCCTGGCCGAGAATGCGGCCCGCGACGCGGCGCGCATCGAACAATTCGAGCGCGTCGGGCTTTTCGCCGGTGCCCAGGAATTTGATCGGCAGGCCAGTGACGGCGCGCATGGAGAGCGCTGCGCCGCCGCGCCCGTCGCCATCGGCGCGCGTCAGCACGAGCCCCGTGAGGGGCAGGCGCTCGTGGAACCGCTTGGCCGTCTCCACCGCGTCCTGGCCGGTGAGGCTGTCCGCGACGAGGAGGATTTCGTGCGGCTTGGCGATGGCGGCGATCTCGGCCGCTTCGCTCATCATCTGCTCGTCGAGCGTGGTGCGCCCGGCCGTATCCAGAATGAGCACGTCATGACCGCCGAGGCGGGCCGCCTGCAAAGCGCGCCGCGTGATCTCCGCCGGCGGTTGACCCGGCACGATGGGAAGCGTGTCCACCCCGATCGATGCGCCAAGCGTGGCGAGCTGCTCCATCGCGGCGGGGCGGCGCACGTCGAGCGACGCCATCAAAACCTTGCGCCGCTCCTGCTTGGACAGGCGCAGGCCGATTTTCGCAGAGGCGGTGGTTTTGCCCGAGCCCTGAAGGCCGGCCATCAAGATGACGTTCGGCGGTTCGGCGTCGATACGCAGCGGCGCGGGCGGACCGTCGCCGCCAAGCATGTCCACGAGCGCGTCATGGACGATCTTGACCACCATCTGGCCCGGCTTGACCGAGCGGACCACCGCTTCGCCGACCGCCTCGGTGCGAACCTTAGCGATGAAATCCTTCACCACCGGGAGCGCGACATCGGCCTCCAGCAGGGCCACGCGCACCTCGCGCAGCGCGGCGTCGACATCGGCCTCGCTGAGCGCGCCGCGCCCGGTGAGCCGGTCGAACACGCCGCTCAGGCGGTCGGTCAGGGCATCGAACATCCATCACTCCTCGGCCCCCAACGCAAAACGCCCCGCCGGACGATCACGTCGGGCGGGGGCCCTCCCGGCCTCCAGGCGCTTCGGGCGCCGTGTGCAGGTGAAGGAATGCGCGAAAAGAGCGCGCCCTTTCGTTAGAGGAGGGGGAAGCGGGCGTCAAACCGGGCGGGTAACGATTTTCAAACCTCATGCGCGCAGGGTTCGCTCATGCCGATCCCCACGAAACCGCCCGTCGCCGGTCTCTTGACCCCAGCACGGTTCGATCGCCCGCCCGGGCCGCCGCTGGCCCTGGGGGCCGCGCTCGGCATATGGCTGTTCGCGCAGGCGGAATTAACCGCGACTTTGTTGGCGCTGCTCGTCGCCGCCCTTGTGGGGGCGGGCTACCTCAAGGCGCGCCGCACCGCCGCCGTCGCGGAGGCCGCTCTGGCGGCCGCAGAGGAGCGGATCGCCAAACTGGAGGCGCTGCACAATGTGGCGACGCCCGCGGTTATGGAGGCGGCCACGATCGAGCTGGAAGAAATCCGCAATCGCCTCGGCGCGGCCTAAAGGCCTTCCGCGCGCGCGACCGCGCTGACGGCATGAACGACCGCCGCGATCTTCAGCGCCGCCTGGACGTGCGTGGCTTCCAGGCCATGCTTGCGCACCTCCGCCTCGTGCGCGTCGAGGCACGCGGCGCAGCCATTGATGGCGGAAACCGCGAGTTCCCAAAGCTCGAAATCACACCGATCGACGCCAGGATTGAGCGCCAAGCTCATGCGCAGACCGGCGCGCATCGCCGCATAACCCTGATTGGTCATGATATGCGTCGCATGAAAATAGATGTTGTTCATGCTCATCAGGGCTGAGGCGGCCTTCGCGGCCTGAACGGCCTCTGTCGAAAGGACGCCGCGCGCGTCGTCCTCGATCGCGCGCAGCACGGCCGGCGCGCCCACGGCATGCGCTGCGGCGAGAAAGCATCCCCATTTCTGCTGATCGCTCAGGGCGCCGTCCGCGACGAGCGCATTCAGGTTGGACGCCAGATCCTTAGCGTAAGGGGGCAGGGCGGCGCTCAATTCCGAGACACGCATCGTCGTCTCCTTCGGCCCGCATGCTTAAGCCGGCCGCCGCGCACGGCAATCGCCCTTGCGACCCCTCTGGCAAAGTCAATATAAATGTTGAGTTTGATAGATCGATCCTATGGACCAGGACCGCCTCCCCGCTTCGGCGCTGCCCACGCTTCGCCAGCTTCAATTCCTGACGGCGATCCAGGCGCATGGCAGCTTCGTCGCGGCGGCGGAGGCGGTCGGCGTCACCCAGCCGACCCTGTCGGCAGGGATAAAGGAGCTTGAGGGCGCCCTCGGCGCACAACTCGTCGACCGTGGCCGCACCGGCGCCGTGCTCACCGCCGCCGGCGAGGAGGCCGCGGAGCGCGCCGCGCGGGCGCTTTCGGAGGTGGACGAATTGGTCCGCGCCGTGCGGTCCGCGGGCCAGCCCTTCGCCTCGACGCTGCGTCTCGGCGCCATCCCGACGATAGCGCCTTTTCTGATCCCCAGGGCGCTGCCGCAATTGCAGAAGCGCTATCCGCGCTTACGCCTTCAAATTCGTGAGGAGCACACAGCGCGCCTGGTAGAGGCGTTGCGCGCGCGCTCGCTCGACGTGGCGGTCATCGCGCTCCCGTACGACGCGCCGGGCGTGGAAATCGCCATCGTGGCGGACGATGAATTCTACGTGCTCGCGCCCGCCGGCCACCCATTGGCCGCGCGCAACGATCTATCCCCCAAGCACCTTTGCAGCGAAGAGCTTTTGCTGTTGGAGGACGGGCATTGTCTGCGGGATCATGCCTTGCGCGTGTGCGGCGCGGCGCCGCGCCGGCGCCATGACGATGTGAGCGCGACCAGCCTCGCGACGCTCGTGCAGATGGTGGCGGGTGGGATGGGCGTCACGCTGTTGCCACGTCTCGCTGCCGAGGGCGGGGCGGCGGCGGGCGCCAATGTTGCGGTGCGGCCATTCGCGAAACCCGTCGTCGGACGCGCCATCGGCGTCGCTTGGCGCACCGGTTCGCCGCGTGCGCAGGAAGCCAGGATGCTGGCGGAACTGCTGCGCGAGACGGTTTTCACGTCCGCGCGATGATGCGCCTAAGAGGCGGGCCAATCCGGCTTTGACAATTGCTTCGCCAGATGCGGCAGGCGCACCGCGAACCAGAGCGCGCTCCAGACATTGCCGAGAACGAAGACCGGCGCCGCCCAGAGGGCCGCGATCCACCATGTGCGCTCCGTGAGAAACACGAGCACGGCGAACAAAAGGAACCCGATATAGAGATCGGCGAGGCTCACCACGCCCCAAGGCAGGGCGACGATCACGCCGAACTGATCGAAAAATGAGCCGTGCAAATCGGTGCGCGCCACTGCCGCCCAGAGAATAAGGCCGAGGAGGGCGAGGCCTGCGATGCCGATGGCGGCGCGTAATGGCGTCATGCTTGATGTCTCCGCGCGCCTTGAAGGCGCTTTGCGGCGGGCCCGTCAAGAGCAAGCGCCGCGTGATCGGGCCATTGTGAAGCGTGGCGTAGCCGTCTATCCGCGCTTCACCGCATCCGCGTGGGGGACCTCATGGCATCCAAGGCTACATGGCCGGCGCTTCATTGGTTGATGCTGGCGGGCTTTGCGATCGGGCTCGCGGCGGGCCTTGGCGTGAATCTGTCAGGCGCGGCTGAAGCGCCGGCGGTGCAATGGATTACGCAGAATGTGACCGGCCCGATCGGGCAGATCTTTTTGCGGCTTTTGTTCATGCTCGTTCTGCCGCTTCTCTTCGCCGCGCTGGTGACGGGCGTTGCGGAGATGGGCGATCTCTCCGCGCTCGGCCGCGTCGGCGTCAAAACGCTACTGCTGACCATCGTCGTCTCGGCGATCGCCGTGGCGATCGGCCTTGTGATGGTCAACGTCTTTCGACCCGGCGACGGCGTCGATGCGGCGCTTGCGCAGCGTCTCCTGGCCGAGGGCGCTGAAGGCGCGCAAGCGATTGTTTCCGGTGCGCCGAGCGGCGTGCAGGCCGGTCAATTCTTTCTCGATCTCATTCCGCAGAACGCGATCGCCGCGGCGGCGAATAATCAGATCTTGCCCTTCATGGTGTTCGCACTCTTGTTCGGCGTTGGGCTTGTCATGGTGCGCAGCGCGGCCACCGATCAATTGCAGGTCGCCATCGCCGGCCTGCTTGAAGTGATGATGAAGCTGATCAGCATCGTCATTCGTCTCGCGCCGATCGCGGTGGCCTGCCTCATGTTCAATCTCGCCGCGCTGTTCGGCTGGGATCTGCTCGCGCGGCTTGCGGCTTATGCCGGCGTCGCCATCGCCGCGATGGCGATCCATATGTTCGTGATCTACCCGATCCTGGTTTGGCTGCTCGCGGGTCGATCACCCATCGCCTTTTTCGCGCAGGCGCGCGAGCCGATCCTCGTGGCGTTCACCACCGCGTCGTCGAACGCCACGCTGCCGGTGTCCCTCCGCGTCGCCGAAACAGAGATGAAGCTGCCCCGCCGGATCGCGCGTTTCGTGCTGACAGTCGGCGCGACGGCCAATCAGAACGGCACGGCGCTGTTCGAGGGCGTCACCGTGCTCTTCTTGGCGCAATTCTTCGGTGTGGAGCTCACGCTCGCGCAACAGGGCGTGGTGATGCTGGTGTGCATCCTGGGCGGCATCGGCACGGCGGGTGTGCCAGCGGGCTCGCTGCCGGTCGTCGCGATGATCCTCGCCATGGTCGGCGTGCCGATGGAAGGCATCGGCCTCATCCTCGGCGTAGACCGCTTTCTCGACATGTGCCGGACGACACTCAACGTCACGGGCGATCTCGTGGTCGCGGCTGCGGTGTCCCGCGGCGAGAAGGATTTGCCCGACGCCGTTAATCCATCAAGTGCTGCATGAGATAGGTGTATTCCAGCGCGCGCCGCCGCGCCTCTTCAAGAGGATTGGTCGACGCGGCGTGGCCGCCGTCGATATTCTCGAAATAGAGAAACGGCATGCCGAGCTCTTCAAGCCGCGCGGCGTATTTGCGCGCGTGGCCGGGATGGACGCGATCATCCTTCGTCGAAGTCACCAGGAAGGGGACCGGGAAATCATCGCGGCGCCGCAGATTGTGATAAGGTGAAAGCTGCTCAAGCCAAGCGCGTTCCGTCGGATCGTCAGGCGAGCCATATTCATCAACCCAAGACGCGCCCGCGAGAAGCTGATCATAGCGCAGCATGTCGAGCAGCGGCACTTGGATGACAGCGGCGTTGAAGAGGTCGGGCCGCTGATTGAGCATCACGCCCATCAAGAGGCCGCCATTCGATCCGCCCTGTATGCCGAGCCGGCGTGGGCTAGTGATCCCACGCGCGATCAAATCCTCGGCCACGGCGATGAAATCGTCATAGACGACCTGGCGCTTGGTGCGCAGGCCCGCCTGGTGCCAAGCGGGGCCGAATTCGCCGCCGCCGCGTATATTGGCCATCACGTAAACGCCGCCGCGCTCCAACCAGAGTTTGCCGGCGTTCGCCGCATAAGCAGGCGTCATCGACACTTGAAAACCGCCATAGCCGTAAAGCAGCGTGGGGTTTGTGCCGTCCAGCGCCACCTCTCTTCGGCGCAGCACGAAATACGGCACGCGCACGCCGTCACGGCTCGTGGCCTCGAACTGTTCGGTGACGAAGGGCGCGGCGTCGAATTGCGGCGGCAGCGTGCGCACGGGGCGCGGCGCGGCGGCTGCGCCGTCGAGCGCGTAGAGCGTGGACGGCGTCAGGAAATCGGTAAAGACGGCGAACGCAGTTTCTTCCTGCTCGTCGGCGCCCGCGATCATGACGGACCCATTTTCAGGCAAGGCAAGTTGCGTGCGCGTCCACGCCGCGCCGTTGCGCGCAAAGCGCAGCAGGCGTCCGCGCACATTCTCATAGCCGGCCACAAGCACGCCGCCGCGCGTTATGGCCACGTCCTCAATGGATTCACGTGGCCCCGGCGCCATCAAGATTTGGGTGCGCGGCGCGGCGCTCGTCGCCGTGTCCAAATCGATCGCGATCAGCGCGCCTTGCGGCAGCGTCTCCCCGCCGAGCGCCCAATCCTCCTCAATCGTGGCGATGAGGGCGCCGGCGAAAAGCCCGCGCACGCTCGATTTACGGGGCAACGTGAATTGAAGCGGCGGCGCATCGAGCGGCACGCGCCAGGTCGCGCCCTCGAAGAACGTCTCCATGCGCTGCGCGATGGCGATGCGGCGCCCGTCCGCATCGTCGAGCGCCCCGACAAAAACGCCCATTTCTTGGGGCGAGGCCGTGATCACGGCCTCTGCCTCGGAAAGCGGCGCGCCGCGCCGCCAGATTTTGGCGATTCGCGGATAGCCGCTCTCCGTGAGCGAGCCCTCGCCCCAATCGCTGGCGATCAGCAGCGTGTCCTCATCGCCGTAGACCAGCGTTGACTTGGCTTCCGGCACATTGAACCCGCCCTCCACGAAGGCGCGTGCGGTGAGATCGAACTCGCGCCAGACGCTGGCGTCCTTGCCGCCGTTCGACAGTGAAACCATGCAGCGCCGGTTTGACGGCGCACAACTTGCGCCCTTCCAGACCCAGTTCGCGTTCTCCGTGGCGGCGAGCGCGTCGACGTCGATCAGGATTTCCCATCGCGGCGAGCCCGCGGCGTAGGAGGCGATGTCGGCCCGCCGCCAGATGCCGCGAACATGCGTGTCGTCCTGCCAGAAATTGTAGACATGGCCGTCGCGGATCGCGCCCAGAGCCAGCCGATCGCGGCTGGTGGCGATGCGTTCGGCGTCGGCCTTCAAAGGCGCATAGCGCGGATCGCTCTCCAAGACGGCTAGCGAGCGGGCGTTTTGCGCGCGCACCCAATCGAGGGCGCGCGCCCCCTCCACCTCTTCGAGCCAGAGATAGGGATCGGCGGTGTCGGCGTCGGTCATGGAGGCGCACGCAGTCAGGAAGGCGGCGAAGGCCGCGGCAAGGAGGGATCGCATAAGGGCGTTAGCAAGCAGATCGGGCCGGCCAAGCCAAGCGGGGATGCGCCGCGCCCGGCGGCGCCCTACATGAGCGCCCATGCGCTATTTCAAAATGAACGGCTGCGGGAACGATTTCGTGATCCTGGACGCGCGTGCGGCGGGGGCGCTGCCGCTTAGCCCCGATCAGGCGCGTGCGATAGCGGATCGCGAGAGCGGGATCGGCTGCGATCAGGTGATCGCGCTTGAGCGCTCGATCCGGGGCGACGCCTTCATGCGCATCTGGAACGCCGACGGCGGGGAAGTTTCCGCTTGCGGCAACGCGGCGCGCTGCGTCGGCTGGCTGCTGATGGAGGAGAAAAGCACGGGCGAGGGCCGCATCGAAACCGCCGCCGGGCTCCTGCACGCAGCGCGACGCGGCGCGGCTTTGGTGGAGATCGACATGGGCGCGCCCCTGTTGCGCTGGGAGGAAATCCCGCTCGCGCACGCCATGGATACGGCGCGTCTCGATTTCAGCTATGATGCGGGCCTCGCGGTGCTGGAAGGGCCCGGCGCGGTCAGCATGGGCAATCCGCATGTCGTCTTTTTCGTCGAAGACGTGGAGACACTGCCAGTCCGCGTGATCGGTCCGCGCATCGAACACGACCCCTTGTTTTCAGAAGGCGTCAATGTCGGGTTTGCTGAAATCCAGGCGCCCGACAAAATCCGCTTGCGCGTCTGGGAGCGCGGCGCGGGGCTCACCAAAGCCTGCGGCACCGGCGCCTGCGCGGCGCTCGTCGCGGCGAACCGTCAGGGCCGTATCGGGCGCACCGCGACCATCATCGTCGATGGCGGCGAATTGCGGATTGAATGGCGTGCCGGCGATGACCGCGTGCTGATGACCGGTCCGATCGTGCTTGAGGGCGAGGGGGAGATCGCGCCTTAGGCGGCCTCGTTTTTCCGCTTATAGATCGACGTCTTCGGCCGCTCCATCACGCGGCGGACCATGGGGATGAATGCATCGAGCGGCATCGTCTCATAGGCGGGATCGAACGCGTTCTGATCGTGGCGATGGCAGAAGCGCGCACAATGCTCGAAATGGGGATGGCCGCGGAATTGCTCGCGCATGTCGCGGTCAAGGCCGAGATGGTGGAAGAAATAATAGCCCTGGAAGATGCCATGGTGCTGGAGCATCCACCAATTGGCTTCCGATATGTAGGGCTTCAAAATCGTCGCGCCCAATTCGGCGTGGTTGGCCGGGGCGAGCGTGTCGCCGATGTCGTGCAGCAGCGCGCAGACGACATATTCCTCGTCCATGCCGTCCTTGAAGGCGAGCGTGGCCGACTGAAGGGAGTGGGTCAGACGATCCACCGCGAAACCGCCGAAATCGCCATCGAGAAGGCGCAGATGATCGAGAATGCGGTCGACCTTGTTCTTGTTGTATTCGGCCGCGCAGGCCGAGATCAGCGCCCATTCTTCCTTCGTGCTCTCCGCCATCGCCTTGAAGCCTGCGCGCGGCTGATGTCCATCGGCCATGTTCATCTCCCTTTCCCGGAAGGATCGCGCGCGCCGCGCCGCTTCGCAAGCCTGATGGCGGCGGTGTTCCTGGCAAGTTTCGCAAGTCCGACGACCGCGCCTGGGCCGGAAGCCATGCGCGGGTGCTGGATCGAGCGCCAGCCGGGCAAGACCATCACCATGCGCTGGTTTCCCGATAGGTCCCGTCCGGGCGTGTGGTCGGGGGAGACGATCCATTATTTCGAGGGCGGCGCCCAAGGCTCGCGCCGGGAGGTTCGTCTTGAAGCGGGCGCTTGGCGCTATGTCTGGATGGCCGAAGACGGCCTTACCCCCCGCCGCAGCGCTCCGATCCGTTGGGGCGGGGCGCCCCGTCGGCGGGGCGAGGTGGGGATCGCCGCGGGCGCGGACCGACTGACTATCCTTGAGCGCCTCCCGACCGGCTTCGATGCGATCGAGATCGAGGCGCGCCGCGACGGCTGCGATTAGCCGGAGTTGCGGGGGCGGACGCCGGGGCCTAAATGCGCCCGATGCCCGGCAAGACCCTCTATGACAAGATTTGGGACCAACATGTCGTCGCCAAGGAGGCGGACGGCACAGCGCTCATCTATATCGACCTTCACTTGATCCATGAGGTGACGACGCCGCAGGCGTTCGCAGGTCTCAAGGCGTCCGGGCGCAAGGTGCGCCGCCCGGACCTGACGCTCGCCGTCGCCGACCACAACACGCCCACGGAGAACCAGCGCGCCGGCCTTGCGGGCGTGAAGGACCCCGAGGCGCGCGTGCAGCTGGAGACGCTCTCGCGCAATGTCGCCGAGCACGGGATCGAGTTCTTCCCGATGGGCGATATCCGCAACGGCATCGTCCATGTGATCGGCCCCGAACAGGGGCGCACGCAGCCCGGCATGACCATCGTCTGCGGCGACAGCCATACCTCCACGCACGGCGCCTTCGGCGCGCTCGCGCACGGCATCGGCACGAGCGAGGTTGAGCATGTGCTGGCCACGCAAACGCTGCGGTCACGCAAGGCAAAGAACATGCTCGTGCGCTTCGAAGGCGCGCTGGCGCCCGGCGTCGGCGCAAAGGACATGGTGCTTGCCCTCATCGGTCGGATCGGCACGGGCGGCGGCACGGGCTATGTCATCGAATATGGCGGCGAGGCCATCCGGACGCTCTCGATGGAAGGGCGCATGACGATCTGCAACATGTCGATCGAGGCGGGCGCGCGCGCGGGTCTTGTCGCGCCGGACGAAAAGACATTCGCCTACATGATGGGCCGTCCGTCCGCGCCCAAGGGTGGGGCATGGCAGGAAGCGCTGCTCTATTGGCGCACGCTGCAAAGCGATCCCGATGCGCGCTGGGATGCGATCATCGACATCGATTGCAGTCAGATCGCGCCGATCGTCACGTGGGGCACCAATCCCGAGCAAGTCGCGCCCATCGACGGGACCGTGCCCGACCCAAATCAGTTCGACGACGAAGTGAAGCGCGAAACGGGCCGTCGCGCGCTCGCTTACATGGGCCTAGAGCCCGGACAGATGCTTGAAGGCTTGCCCGTGCAACGCGTCTTCATCGGCTCTTGCACGAATTCCCGCATCGAGGATTTACGCGTCGTTGCGGACATGGTGCGCGGCAAACGCGTCGCTGCGGGCGTGCGCGCGATGATCGTGCCGGGTTCGGGTCTGGTGCGCAATCAGGCCGAGGAAGAAGGGCTCGACGTCATTTTCACCGACGCCGGTTTTGAATGGCGCGAGCCCGGCTGCTCCATGTGCCTTGGCATGAATCCGGATATCGCCATGCCGGGAGAGCGCGTCGCCTCCACCTCGAACCGAAATTTCGAAGGCCGGCAAGGGCGCGGCGCGCGCACCCACCTCATGAGCCCCGCCATGGCGGCGGCGGCGGCCCTGACAGGCGTGCTGACGGACATTCGAAAAGCATGATCGCCGGCTTCGATCATGTGGTCCTCATCGTGCGCGATCTCGATGCGGTCATTGCCGATTATGAATCGTTGTTCGCGCGGTCGCCGTCATGGCGGAGCGAGGCGGATGGCGCGGCCCAGGCCCTCTTTGGGTTGGACAATATTTCGCTTGAGCTGCTGGCGCCCGCGGGCGTCGGCGCGCTGGGCGATCGGGTGCGCGCCGCGCTGGAACAGGGCGGCGAGGGTTTGGCGTCCCTCGCCTTGCGCACGGGCGACATCGCCGCCGCCCATCGGCGCGCGCGCCGTCTTGATCTTGAACCGGACGATGTCGCCTATGGGGAAAGCCGAAGCGCCGCGACTGGCGCGGTGCGCGCTTGGAAGCGCTTCCGGCTGGGCGCGGCCAAGACGCATGGCGTGCGCGTATTCGTGATCGAGCATGACCAGGCGCCTGCGCATTCGGCGGCGCTTGCGCAATCGTCGGTCACTGGCGTTGATCATGTCGTGGTGCAGACGCCCGCGCCTGACCGCGCCGCCGCGCTTTATGGCGCACGCCTTGGCCTCGACATGGCGCTTGACCGCACCAATCCCGATTGGGGCCATCGATTGATGTTCTTCCGCTGCGGCGAGGCGATCCTGGAGGTCGCGCATGGGCTGAGCAGCGCGGGCGAGGGGGCCGACACGCTCTGGGGCATAACCTGGCGCGTGGCCGAAGCCGACGCCGCGCAGGCGCGCATCGCGGCGGCAGGCTTCAATGTGTCGCCTGTCCGCGTCGGCCGCAAACCTGGCACGCGCGTCTTCACCGTGCGCGATCGAACGGGCGGCGTGCCGACCCTCATGCTTCAGCCTGCGCCGGAGACCACGTGATGCAACCCTTCACCCAGATCACGGCGATCGCCGCGCCTTTGCCGATCGCCAATATCGACACCGACCAGATCATTCCGAAGCAATTTCTCGCCACGGTCGAGCGTACCGGGCTCGCGAAGGGCCTCTTCTACGACATGCGCTTCAACGCCGCCGGCGAACCCAATCCCGATTTCGTGCTGCACCGTCCGGAATATCAGGGTGCGCAAATACTCATCGCGGGCCCCAATTTTGGCTGCGGATCGAGCCGCGAGCACGCGCCCTGGGCGCTGGCCGATTTCGGCATACGCTGCGTGATCGCCGCCGGCTTCGCGGACATCTTCTACAACAATTGCTTCAACAACGGTATTCTGCCGCTGATCCTTGATCAGGCAGACGTGGAGCGGCTGATCGAGGAGGCGCGCGGCGCTAACCATAAGTTCAGCGTTGATCTCGCCGCGCAAACCGTAACCGCCCCCTCCGGCGCGACGTACCATTTCGAGATCGATTCCGGGCGAAAGCAGAAATTGCTTGAGGGCCTCGATGATATCGGCATGACGCTTAAGCGCGACGCCGATATCGCGGCGTTCGAGGAAAAGCGGCGCATCGGGGCGCCCTGGCGGCGATAGGGAGCGGGCATGATTGTTTTGGGCGGCACGGTGCGCATCGCGCCAGGCAAGAAGGACGAGGCGATGCCGTTCATGGAGAAGATGGTCGCCGCCACGAGGGCCGAGCCTGGCTGCATCCAATACGCCTTCGCTATCGATCTTTTGGACGATCATCTCGTCCGCATTTTCGAGGTGTTCGTCGATAAGGCCGCGCTCGCCTTCCACCGCGCTTCGCCGCACATGGCCGAATGGCGCGCCGCCATCGCGGCGGGCGGCTTCATCGGGGAGCGGGACATGACGCAATACGCCGTGGCTCATTCGCAGAAGATTTAGCGGTGTCGCCCGCGCTGCGCGCCTTGCTGCTTATGACTGACCTGGGCTTTCTCGCCTATTGGGCCGTGATGGGGGTTCACGCCGCGGGCATACTCACATTGCCGCCGGATTGGCTTTATCCCAACGCGGATGATGCGCGCGTGGCTGCGTGGAACTGGTCGTTTCTGCCTTTGGATGTCGCCTTCTCGTTGATCGGACTTGCGGCGACGTCCGCCGCGCGGCGCGGCGATCCCATTTGGCGGCCGCTGGCGCTGATTTCGCTCGTTCTCACCATGACGGCGGGCCTGATGGCGGTGTCCTATTGGACGCTGACTCGGGAAATCGCGTGGAGCTGGTGGCTGGCCAACCTGTTCCTTCTTGTGTGGCCCATTCCGTTTCTGCGCGGGCTTGTGCGCGAGCTTTCGCGCGGCGCTTGACGCGCGGGTGCGCCTAGCTTCCAAGACTGCCGCATGAGCAAAACCCTCCTCCTTTTGCCGGGCGACGGCATCGGCCCTGAAGTGATCGCGGCGACGCGGCGCGTGATCGAGGCCTTGCGGCTCGATCTCGCGGTCGAGGAGCGCTTGCTGGGCGGCGCCGCGCTCGACGCCGAGGGCGCCCCGGTTTCCGATGAAACGGTACGCCGCGCGAAGGCCGCGGACGCTGTGCTGATGGGCGCCGTCGGCGGCCCCAAATGGGCGAACGTGGCGCGTGACAAGCGCCCCGAGGCGGGCCTTCTGCGGCTGCGCAAGGAGATGGAGGTGTTCGCTAATCTCCGCCCCGCGCTGTGCTTCGCGCCGCTGGCGGATGCGTCCCCCCTGAAAGGCGACCTCATCGCCGGCCTCGACATCATGATCGTGCGCGAACTGACGGGCGGGGTCTATTTCGGTGAGCCACGCGGCATAGAAACGCTTGCCGACGGTTCGCGACGCGGCGTCGACACGCAGGTCTATACGAGCGAGGAAATTCGCCGCATCGGCCGCGTCGCCTTCGAACTCGCGCGCAAGCGCAAGAATGTCGTCCATTCGGCTGAAAAGTCGAATGTTATGGAAACCGGCCTTCTATGGCGCGAGGAGATCACCGCGCTGCACAAGGCCGAGTATGCCGACGTGAAGCTTGAGCACATCCTTGCGGACAATTGCGCCATGCAATTGGTGCGGGCGCCAAAGCAATTCGACGTCATTGTCACGGACAATCTGTTCGGCGATCTCCTGTCCGATGAAGCCTCCATGCTGACGGGCTCACTCGGGATGCTCCCTTCGGCGGCGCTGGGCGTCGCGGGCAAGCCCGGTCTTTATGAACCCGTGCACGGCAGTGCGCCCGATATAGCTGGCCAGGGCCTCGCCAATCCGCTCGCCGCGATTCTCTCGCTGGAAATGGCGCTGCGCCTGTCGCTCGACATGAAGGCGGAGGCCGATCGCGTCTTCAAGGCCGTTTCCGCCGCCCTGGATTCCGGCGCGCGCACTAGAGACATCGGGGGTGTGTTGACGACGGAAGCGATGGCCGATGCGGTGATCGCGCGCCTATGAATTGGCGCTTGCGCTGGGCCGTGCGCTCACGCGTGCATGCCATGCCAGGAGATTGGGCGTCTCCTCGGTCAGCGGCATATGAACGAAGCTGGCGAAATCGATGGTGGTCAACGCCACGATGTCCGCCATCGAATATGCATCGCCAGCGATGAAGGCCCGCCCAGCCATGTCACGATCGAGCCAGCGGCAGGCCGAGGCGTAGATCGCGCGATTACTTTCGCCGAATTCGTTGAATTGTCTCAGCAGGGGCGCGGTGCGCGGATCGGCGTGGATCCAGACCATGCCGACCGGCTGCATGAGCCGGAATTCGATCCGCCTGATCCATTGATCGATCGTCGCTGCTTCAAAGGCGTCCCGTCCAAAAAGCGGCGGCGCTGGATTGAGCGCTTCGAGATAGCGGCAGATCGAGACGCTTTCTGAGATTGTGCGTCCATCGTCGAGTTCGAGCGTCGGCACCTGTCCAAGCGAATTTCGCTTCAGGTGGTCTTCGCTCTTATGTTCGCGCTTGGGCAAGGCGAGGCGCGTTTCCGGAAGGTCAATGCCTTTCTCGGCGATGAAGATGCGCACCCGGCGAGGGTTCGGAGCCGGATTGCGTTCGCCGTAAAGGATCATGTCTTGCGTCCTGCGTGTCTAACGGCGCAAGAGTGCAACGGCGGCGGCCAAAGTCACGCAAAAACGAAAAGCGCCAAGAAGGCGCGGGGAGGTTTTGATGGCTCTCAAGGTGATCGGCGCCGGTCTTGGCCGGACAGGTACGCTCTCGCTCAAGCTGGCGCTGACGGAGCTTGGTGTTGGGCCCTGCTATCACATGATGGAGGTGTTTCCAGCGCCCGCGCGCGTCGAGCATTGGAACCGCATCTCGGCGGGCGAGGCGCTCGATTGGGACGTCGTGTTCGATGGCTTTCAGGCTACGGTCGATTGGCCTGCCTGCAATTATTATCGCGAGCTGATGGATACGTATCCCGATGCGAAAGTGATCTTAAGCGTGCGCCCGGCGGACAAATGGTTCGCCTCCACGCAGGCGACCATTTTCCGCGATGAACTCAACGCCATGGCGCCGCCCTTCATCGCGCGCATCATCGGCGCCAAGGTCGGCCCGGATCGGCACGACCGCGAGGCCGTGATCGCCGGCTATTTACGTCACAATGACGAGGTGCGCGCGCATGTCCCGAAGGAGAAGCTGCTCGAATTCGATCCGAGCCAGGGTTGGGCGCCGCTCTGCGATTTCCTCGGGGTCCCCGTGCCGGCGACGCCCTATCCGAGCGTGAACACGACCGAACAGTTTCAGGCGAATTTCGACTCGGTCCGCAAAGCCTAGCCGGCGGCGCGCTTCTTCGCCGGCTTCTTGACCGTCGCCGCCGCCGTCTTCATGGGCGCGGCGTTGCGCGCGGCGCGCCGCGCTTCGTGCCGCTTCAGCGTCTCGGCGAGATATTTGCCGGTCCAGCTTTCGGCGCTCTTGGCGACCTCTTCCGGCGGTCCGCACGCCACGATCCGCCCGCCGCCATCACCGCCTTCCGGTCCAAGATCGACGATCCAGTCCGCCGTTTTGATGACGTCGAGATTGTGCTCGATCACCACCACCGTATTGCCGGCGTCCACCAGTTCGTGGAGCACTTCCAGCAGTTTACGCACGTCCTCGAAGTGCAAGCCCGTAGTCGGCTCATCGAGAATATAAAGCGTTCGACCCGTGGCGCGGCGCGACAATTCCTTGGATAGTTTCACGCGCTGTGCTTCGCCGCCGGACAAAGTCGTCGCCTGCTGGCCGACATGCACATAGCCAAGGCCGACGCGCTTCAAGGTCTCCATCTTGTCGCGGATGCCGGGCACGGCGTTGAAGAGGTTGGCCGCTTCCTCTACCGTCATGTCGAGCACGTCGGCGATCGATTTGCCCTTGAACAGGATTTCCAGAGTCTCGCGATTATAGCGTTTGCCCTTGCACACATCGCACGTGACATAGACGTCCGGCAGGAAATGCATTTCGATTTTGATCACGCCGTCGCCTTGGCAGGCTTCGCAGCGTCCGCCCTTCACATTGAAGGAAAACCGCCCGGGGCCGTAGCCGCGCGCCTTCGCTTCTGGCAGCCCCGCATACCAATCGCGGATCGGCGTGAAGGCGCCGGTATAGGTCGCCGGATTTGACCGCGGGGTGCGCCCGATCGGGCTTTGGTCGATGTCGATCACCTTGTCGAAATGCTCAAGACCGGTGAGCGAATCGTGCGGCGCGGGCGCTTCGCTCGCGCCATTCAAGCGCCGCGCGGCGGCCTTGTAGAGCGTTTCGATGGTGAGCGTGGATTTGCCCCCGCCCGAGACGCCAGTGACGCACGTGAACGCGCCAACGGGAATTTCCGCCGTCACATTCTGCAAATTGTTGCCGCGCGCGCCCGTAAGCTTGATCGCCTTGGTGTTCTTGCTCCAACGACGCTTTTCCGGAATGGGAATTTCACGTCGGCCCGTCAGATAAGCAGCGGTAAGACTTTCCAGGCTGGCCTCGATCGCGGCGGGCGCGCCCTCGGCGATCACCTTGCCGCCATGCACGCCGGCGGCGGGTCCCATGTCGATCACGTGATCGGCCGTGAGGATCGCTTCCTCGTCGTGCTCGACGACGAGAACCGTATTGCCGAGGTCGCGCAGCCTTTGAAGCGTATCGAGGAGGCGCGAATTGTCCCGCTGATGTAGGCCGATGGAAGGCTCGTCGAGAACGTAGAGCACGCCGGTGAGGCCCGAGCCGATTTGCGACGCGAGCCGGATGCGCTGGCTTTCGCCGCCCGAAAGCGTGCCTGAATTGCGCGAGAGCGTCAGATAGTCGAGGCCCACATCCATCAGGAAGCGCAGGCGGTCATTGATCTCCTTGAGGATGCGCGTGGCGATTTCGCGGTCCTTGGCCTTGAGTTTCTTCTCCAGCCCGCCGAACCAGGCATGCGCTGCGCGGATCGAAAAATGCGACGCCTCGGCGATGTCCGTCTTGTCGACTTTCACCGCCAATGCTTCCGGCTTGAGGCGCCGGCCTTCGCAGGTCGGGCAGGGCGCGCTCGATTGATAGCGGCCGAGTTCTTCGCGCACCCAGGCTGAATCGGTTTCGCGCCAGCGCCTTTCCAAATTGGGAATGACGCCCTCGAACGGCTTGGTCGTCTCATAACGCCGCAGCCCATCGTCATAGACGAATTTGATCGGCTCCTTGGAGCCATAGAGCACGGTCTTCTGCGCTTCCGGATTGAGCTTATTCCAGGGCGTCGTCATCGCCACCTTGTGGAATTTCGCGATCGCCATGAGCGTTTGCGTATAGAGCGGCGATGGCCCGCGCGCCCAAGGCGCGACGGCGCCGCCCTCGAGCGACTTGTCCTTGTCCGGCACGACAAGATTGGGGTCGAACTTCAGTTGCGCCCCAAGACCGTCGCATGCGGGGCACGCGCCCGCCGGATTGTTGAAGGAGAAAAGTCGCGGCTCGATCTCAGGGATGGTGAAGCCGGAGACGGGACAGGCGAAGCGCGAGGAAAAAAGGATGCGGTTCTCCGTGTCCTGCGCGCCCTTCATCTTGCTTTTTTGGCCGGCGGCGACGTCCGCGAGCTCAACCACGGCGATGCCGTCCGCGAGTTTCAGCGCTTGTTCGATCGAATCCGCCAAGCGCGTCTCAAGACCGGGTCGCACGACGATCCGATCTACCACCACTTCGATCGTGTGCTTGAACTTCTTGTCGAGCGTCGGGGGCGAGTCCAACTCATAAAATTCGCCGTCGATCTTGGCGCGCTGGTAGCCCTTCTTCAGAAGCTCGGCCATCTCCTTCTTGAACTCGCCCTTGCGCTCACGCGCGATGGGCGCGAGCAGATAGGCGCGCGCGCCCTCCGGCAATTCCATCACACGATCCACCATCTGGGAGACTTGCATCGCCTCGATGGGCAGGCCGGTGGCGGGCGAATAAGGTATGCCGACGCGCGCCCAGAGGAGGCGCATATAATCGTAGATTTCGGTGACGGTGCCGACCGTGGAGCGCGGATTGCGGGATGTCGTCTTCTGTTCGATCGAAATCGCCGGCGACAGGCCTTCGATGGAATCCACGTCGGGCTTCTGCATCAGCTCCAGAAACTGGCGCGCATAGGCCGACAAGCTTTCGACGTAACGGCGCTGGCCCTCGGCGTAGATGGTGTCGAAGGCGAGCGAGGATTTGCCCGATCCCGACAGGCCGGTGAGCACCACCAATTTTCCGCGCGGAATGTCGACGCTGACATTTTTCAGGTTGTGCTCGCGCGCGCCGCGCACGCGGATATGGGTGAGGCCGTCGCTCATCTTCGCCGTTCTGGACCTGAGGGCCGCGCCTCAAGACCGACCCCAAGGCGACGTCTCTATGTAATGCGCGGAGTCGCGCGCGCAGCAAGAACATTAACCGAACATTGCGTCGATTAGCTGTTTAGAAATGCTTTACCAATTCCCCGAGTCGGTTTACAGAACATAGAGAGAACATGGCGCAGCGCCATGCCTCGCGACGCACAGCGCAGGAAACATGAGGAGGCCGCGATGGCTGGCAGCGTGAACAAGGTCATTTTGATCGGAAATCTCGGCAAGGATCCCGAAGTTCGCCGGCTCAATAGCGGCGAGCCGGTGGTCAATCTGCGGATCGCGACGTCCGAAAGCTGGCGCGACAAGATGAGCGGCGAGCGCAAGGAAAAGACCGAGTGGCATAACGTTGTGATCTTCAACGAAAATCTTGCCAAGGTGGCGGAGCAATATCTGCGCAAGGGGTCCACCGTCTATATTGAGGGCCAGCTGCAGACGCGGAAATGGACCGATCAGCAAGGTCAGGAAAAATACACGACCGAAATCGTCCTGCAGAAATATCGCGGCGAGCTGACCATGCTTGGCGGCAAGGGTGGCGGCGACAGCGATCGCTCTTACGACGAGGGCGCAAGCTTTGGCGGCGGTCGCTCGGGGGCCAAGCGCGTCGCGGAAGGCCCGCGCGAGAGCTTTTCCCAGGACCTCGACGACGAGATTCCGTTTTAGCGAAAGGCGTGCGCGGCGCCGGCGGCGATCATCGCGTCGATCTGCGCATCGCTATAGCCGATGTCCCGTAGCACGGCGCGCGTGTGCTCGCCTTGGCGCGGCGTCGGACCCTTCGGCCCGTCATCGGCGCCGGGAAAGCGGATCGGCGTCGCCGGACCCTTGAATGAGCCGCCGTCCGGCAAGGGCACGTTCACGACGCCGCCCGCCGCGAGCAATTGCGGATCGGAGATGGCCTCAGCCGGCGTCTGCACGGGCGAGACGACGACATCTTGCGTCATGAGAGCGCCGACGGCCTCATCCAGCGTCATCGCGGCGAACGCCTCGTCAAGGATCGTCACCAGCGCGGCGGCGTTTTTCCGTCGCAGGCCGCCGCCGGCGAAACGCTCGTCCTTCTCCAAGTCGGGCTGGCCGATGGCCGCGCAAATGCGCGGCCAATCCGCGTTCCCCTGCCGCGTGACGATGCCGAACCAGCGCCCATCCTTGGTCTTGAAAAAGTTGGTTAGCGGCGAGACCTGCGCATGGCGCGCGCGCGTGGAGGCCAGCTTGCCAAAATGGTGCTGGATCGCGAGGTCCGACCCGAGCGCGTAATTGGCCGAGCGCAGAAGCGAGGCCTCCACCAGGCGTCCTTTGCCCGAGATCGTGCGCTCATAGAGCGCCGCCAGCGTTCCGGCCGCCGCCGCGATTGACGTGACGTGATCACCGAACGCCGTGCGCAGAGGGAACGGCTCCACGTCCTTGGGCGTGAACGCGGCCTGCACCCCAGAGCGCGACCAGAACACCGCGCTGTCGAAGCCGGCGCGATCCGCATCGGGGCCCTGCAATCCATAGCCGGTCACGCTGGTATAGATGAGGCGCGGATTGCGCGCCGACAGCGCTTCATAATCGAGCCCAGCGCGCGCGAGCGCGCCAGGACGCACATTCGTCAGAAACACATCCGCGCCATCGGCCAATTTCAGCAGCGCTTGGCGGCCGTCCTCCTTGGTCGTGTCGAGCACCACGCCGCGCTTGCCGCGATTGTCGAGCTCAAAGACGGGGTTGAGCGCCGATTCCGTTCCCGTCGTGTCGAAGAAGAAGCGCATCGGATCGCCCGCCGGCGGCTCCACCTTGATGACGGAGGCGCCCCAATCGGCCATGATCGCGCCGGCGCCCGGGGCCGCGATATAGGTCGCGTATTCTACGACTTTGACGCCTTCGAGCATGGCGTTCCCTCTCCCGGCTTAGCCTTGTCTTTCAAGACTTCCTTAATTGCTTGGCGAAAGTCTGCGCGCAAGCGTCGGCGGGAGAGCCATGAGTCGGCGCGCGCGAGGCCCGCATGTCGATCGTAACTATGCGTTCCAAGCTGACGGACGCCGACATACGCACGCTCGTGAAGGGCGTGTCGGATGAGGATCGCGCGCAGGCCGCGCACAAGATCTGCCGTTGCATTGACGAAACGGAAATCACCCCGGACGAGCGCGCCTACGCGGAAGAAATTGTCCGGGTGATGGCGCAGGACGCCGCGATTTTGGTGCGACGTGCGCTGGCTGTAGCCTTGAAGAATTCGCCAAAGCTGCCCCGCGCTGTCGCCGCCAAGCTGGCGAAGGACGTGGATTCCGTGGCGCTGCCGGTGATCCTCAACTCGCCCGTCCTCTCTGACGCGGACCTCGTGGAGATCATCTGCGCTTCCCCGCCGACGAAACAATTCGCGGTGGCGAGCCGTGAGCGCCTCTCGCCGACGGTGACCGGCGCGATCGCCGAATTCTCCCCGGCGCATGTGGTGGAACGCGCCCTGGCCAATGACAACGCTGAGTTCGACACGCACGGTCTTGAGGCCGCCATAGAGCGGTTCTCCGGCGTGTCCAACGTGACGGCCGCCATGGTGCGCCGCTCGGCTTTGCCGGTGTCCGTGACGGAAAAGCTGGTCGCGCTGGTCTCGGGCGAAGTGTTCGACCATCTCGTCAATCATCACGCCTTGCCGCCGCAATTGGCGATCGAGCTTGCGATCGGCGCGCGCGAACGCGCGACGATGGACGTGATCGAGCAGGCCGCCTTGCAGCGCGATCTTGGGCCCTTCGTCGGCAAATTGTGTCAGCACGGGCGCTTGACGCCCTCGCTGATCATGCGCGCGCTTTGCATGGGGCAGGTGGGTTTCGTTGAGCACGCGCTCGCTGAACTCGCCGGCGTGCCGCATCAGCGCATTTGGCTGATGGTGCATGATAGCGGCCCCTTGGGCCTGAAGGCTGCGTTCGATCGCGCCGGCTTGCCGCCGAAATTGTTCACGCCGTTTCGGGCGGCGATCGACGTCTATCATCAGATTGAGCGCGAGGGCGGGGCCGAGGATGGCCTGCGTTTTCGCGCGCGTATGCTGGAGCGTTGCTTGACGCTCTTTCAGAGCGTGCCGAAGGAAGATTTGGACTATCTGCTCGACAAACTCGACGCGGTGGGCGTCAAGCCGAGCATGGCTGTCGCGCTCTAATCAATCCTTGAAGCAGCGGCCCGCGCCGCGGTCTATGCCGGCGATCGCGAGCAGGCGCGCATGCGCCGGGCTTTCAACGCCTTCGGCGGTGACGAGCATGCCAGCTTCCTTCGCCGCTAAAATGCGTCGTGCGAGGGGGCTTTCATCGCCCGCGCCGAGCGTGAAGAGGGCGCCGTCGATCGGGGGCGCATCGATCACCAATTCGGTGTAAAGGTTGCGCGCTTTCGCGCCGAACGGCAGCGGGCAGGCGCTGTCGCCCGCGAGCGCGACGCCCCAGCCCCGCGCGCGCAGCGTTTCAGGCATGCTGGAGCGCGCCGCGATCATCGCCGCTTCGTCGAATTCGAACGTCACCGATCCACGCGTGCAGCCGGCTTCGATGGCGGCGGCCTCGAGGGTGTCCGCGTCAATCGTTTCGAACGCGATTGCGGGCAGGGCGAGCGAAATTTGGCCCAGTGCGGAGCGTTGCCGCCACGCCATGCGCGCGGCGCGCACCACGCGCGACAGGCTGGAGAAGGTCAACGTGTCGGGCGCCGGACGGACGACGCCCGCCACCGGCGCCCCGATCCGGAGATCGAAACGCGCGCCCAGAGCAAAGAGGAGCGGCGCGCGCGCCGCGGCTTTGGGAAAGGGAACGACTTGCATCGACGGCGCCTGAAACCTGAGCTTATGGTTCATAAGCGGGTGCGGTTAAGAAACAGGGGGCGCGGTCTGGTGAACGCTGCGTCAACCATGGGGAGTTTTGGACAATGAGCGATGCAGCGCGACTTTCGCCGGCTTCGACCATCCTTCTGGTGCGCGACGCCGCGGCGCTCGAAGTGCTGATGGTGGAGCGCCACCACCAAATCGACTTCGCCTCTGGGGCGCTGGTGTTTCCTGGCGGCAAGGTGGCGGCGGAAGACGCGTCGGCGGCATGGCGCGAACATGTCGACAGCCCTTCGGGTCTTGAGGACACGGCGTTCCGCATCGCGGCTGTGCGTGAAGCTTTTGAGGAATCTGGAATTCTCTTGGCGCGCCGGCGCGAGGCGCGCGGCGCGGAGCGGCCCTTGGTCGATGCAAGCGCGTTCGTCGCCACCGCCGAGGCGCGTGAGCCGATCGCGCGCGGGGAAGCGAGCTTTCTGGAAATGATCGCGGATCTCGGCCTCGTCCTGGCGCTCGATGCGCTTGTGCCGTTCGCGCACTGGATAACGCCGGCGATGATGCCGAAGCGCTTCGATACGCGCTTCTATTTGGCGCGTACGCCCGAAGCGCAGGTCGAACTGTGTGACGGCGCCGAGACCGTGGACGCTGTCTGGATCACGCCCCACGAGGCGCTTTCGGCGATGCGGGAAGGGCGGCGCAAGATCATTTTTCCAACGCGGCTCAATCTGGAAAAGCTGGCGGAGAGCGGCGACGCCGAGCACGCGTTCGCCGCTGCGCGCGCGCGCACCATCGTCACGGTCACGCCGCGCGTGGAGCAGCGCAATGGCGCGCCGACTTTGATTATTCCCGCCGAAGCCGGCTATTCGGTCACTGAAGAGCCGCTGGAAGGCAATCGGCCCTAGACGCTTTTAAGCGGCGGGTGAGAGGTTCAGCGCGTCCACGCTGTCCTTCAGCGCGGCGAGCAGGGCGTTTCCCACGGGATGCTGATTGGATTTCACGCGGTCGCGCGCCGCCGCGCGGATGGCGTCGACGTGCGCTTCGATGAGATGCGGCGCCGCGCGCGCAGCGTCCCGTCCAGCCGGCGTTTCGATCAGGCGACAGAGCGAACCGGCGATTAGCGTCGCCAAAGGATATTCATAGGTCGCCCCAAGTCCCTTCAGGTCATGCGCGGCGATCAACAAGGATTCCATGGAACCGTCATGCCACCCGGTTTGCGCGCCCTCGAGCCGCGCGGCTTGAACCTTGGCGACTTCCTCTTCGAGCCAGCCCTGGAAATGGCCGCTCAGCGATTGCAACGCCTCTTCGGCGCGCGCGACCGCCGCGGCGTCGAACACGAATTCGACTGGCGCTGCCTTGCGCTTCGCGGAGGAGGCTTGGTTAACCGACATGAACGAGTCCACGCATTAAAAATGAGCGCGAACCCTGACCCCTCGGCCCTCAATAAAGCGTTTATGCTTCTGTAGATCAGACGCTGAATTGCTCGCGCAAGATTCGCTCCTCCAAGGCATGGCCGGGGTCGAACAGCATGGTCAGGGCGACGCCGGAATCCTCCTCCACTTCGACCCAGGCCACGTCGCGCGTTTCCTGGTTGTCCGCTGAAGCGCTGACTGGGCGCCGTTCCGGTTCAAGCACGTCAAACCTGACTTTCGCCGTGTGCGGCAAAAGCGCCCCGCGCCAGCGGCGGGGACGAAATGCGCTGATCGGCGTGAGCGCCAGCAAGGTTGCGCCCACCGGCAGGATCGGACCGTGCGCCGAGAGATTATAGGCGGTGGAGCCGGCGGGCGTGGCCAGGAGCGCACCATCGCAATAGAGCTCCGCCAAGCGCTCGGCACCGTCGACGCAGATGCGGAGCCGGGCGGTTTGGACGGTTTGGCGCAAGAGCGAAACCTCGTTGATGGCGCGGGATTCAACGACTTGGCCGCTGGTCGTGGTCGCGCGACAAATCAGCGGGCGAATGCGCACCGGCTCGGCGCGGGCAAGCCGATGGGGCAGGTCCTCTTCGCCATATTCGTTCATCAGGAAGCCGACGGTCCCGCGGTTCATGCCATAGACGGGCTTTTGGTCGTGCAGACGCCGCCGCAAAGCGTCGAGCATGGCCCCGTCGCCGCCCAAGGCCACCACCACCTCCGCCTCGGCCTCTCCGGCCTCGCCATAGGTATGCCGCAGGCGGCGCAAGGCTTCTTGCGCTTCGGGCCGCGCGCTGGAGGTGAAGGCGATTTTCATCGGCGCACTATCGGGTCTGGACGGGGCTGCGCAAGCCGACACCGCGCGCACGCGTTTGAATTTCTTTGAACCGCGCCGATCTCGGCCTAAACTGACGAAAACCAAACGTGGAGAGAGACATGGCCGACGATGCGGGCGTTTCCATCAGGGGTCGGGTGAGCGCGGAGGAATGGCGCGCCCGTGTGGACCTCGCCGCTGTCTACCGGCTCGTGGCGATGCACGGCTGGGACGACATGATCTTCACGCACATTTCCATGCGCGTCCCAGGGCCGGAGCATCATTTTCTGATCAATCCCTATGGACTGCTTTTCGACGAGATCACCGCCTCATCCTTGGTGAAGATCGATCTCGACGGCGAAATCGTCTCGCCCACCGCCTACAAGGTGAACGCCGCCGGGTTCACAATCCATTCGGCCGTCCATGCCGCGCGCGAGGACGCCTTGTGCGTCATCCATTTGCACACCGATCAAGGCGTGGCGGTTTCGGCCCAAAAACAGGGGCTTTTGCCGTTGACGCAGCACGCGCTGATCGTGCTGCCCCAACTCGCCTATCATGATTATGAGGGCATCGCCCTCAATCTCGACGAACGCGAGCGGCTTGTCGCCGATCTTGGCGACAAGTGCTGCATGCTTTTGCGCAATCACGGAACATTGGCGGTCGGCGCGAGCGCGGCCGAGGCCTTCTTGAACATGTTCTATCTGGAGCGGGCATGCGCGCAGCAAGTGATGGCGATGAGCGCCGGTCAGGATGGTGTCCTCGTCGCGCCGGAGGCGGCCCAAGCGGAGGTGCGCCAGCAAATGCAGCGCGGCATGGGGCCAGTGGGCCGGCTCGCTTGGCCCGCGCTTCTGCGCAAGCTCGACCGGGTCAATCCTGGCTACGATGCCTAGCGCTGGCGGCGGGCCTTGCGCCCGCCCCCGCGCTCGCGGGGGCGTGGATCGCGCCCGCCGGCGGACAAACGATCCATACTGAGGTCGCCGGGGAGCGCGAGGACGGCTCGCTCTTCCTGGAGAGCCAAATCTATTCCGAGACGCCGATCGGCGAGGCGTTGGCCTTCGTCGCCAAGCCTTGGATCGAAACCAGCGAAACTATTGACGGCGCGGAGGTGCGCGGAGAAGCGCAGGTCGGGCTTAAGACCATTCTGAGGCGCCAAGGTCGGTTCGTGACGGCGGCCCAGGGCACGGCCCTTTGGCGCTCTGACCGCGAGGATGTCGATTGCGGGCGCCTTGGCGGGGAGGTTCGCGGCTTGGCTGGCGTCTCCACCCGAGGCGGTCGCGCTTTTGTGAACGCCGAGGCCGGCGTGCGGACTCTTGAGGGCGGCTGCGCACGGGGCCGCTTCGACCTGACGTTCGGCTATCGTCCGAGCGAGCGCTGGCTCGCCCTTGCCGAGGCTTTCACGGACGCGCCGGAGGTCGGCCGATCCACCACCAAGGCGCAGTTTTCCATCGTGCGCCTTAACGATCGCGGACGCGGGATACAGGCGGGCGTTCGCTTCGACGCCGAGGATCCGGCTGCCGAGCCGGCGCTGCTGATCGGTTTTTGGAGTCAGCGGGGCGCCGCCGTGCGCCGGTGATGAAGGAACCTTCACGCTTTCCGAGTAAGCCATCCCGGTTCAAGCGCGTAGAATAAGACAAAGCCGCGCGCCTGGATTTTGCCGGATGGGCGGCCCATATCGGCGCTGGGTGTAAGGAAGATTACATGATCGCCTTGGTCAGGCGCTTCGGATTTGCGGCCGCGGTCGCCGCGGTCCTCGCCGTCATGGCGGGGGTCATCCTGTTCAAGAGTATCGTTCCCGACGGCGGCGGCGCGGCGGCCGCGGGCCCGCCCGGCGGCCCAGACAGCGCCGTCCTGGTCGAGGCGGTGGCGGTGTCTGAACAGGAATTCACGGACGGCGTTCAAGCGCTCGGCACAGCGCAGGCCCGCGAAAGCATCGTGGTGACGCCCAAGGTCGCCGACGTCATTCGGGCTATCCGTTTCGAGAGCGGGGATCGCGTGCGCCGCGGCCAGGTGCTGGTGGAGCTCGCCAGCGTCGAACAACAGGCCGATCTGGCGGAGGCTAGAGCGGCGGAGATCGCCGCCGCCGACGAGCGCGCCCGTTTCGAGGCCTTGTTCGAGCGGGGCTTTGCGCCGCGTGCGAAACTCAACGAAGTGCGCGCGGCCGCCGAGTCCGCGCGGGCCCGTGTCGAAGCGGGGCAATCGCGCATCGCCGACCGCATCATTCGCGCGCCCTTCAATGGCGTCATGGGCTTGCGCACCGCCAGCCCTGGCCAATTGGTAAGCCCCGGCGACCCCATTTCGACTCTGGACGATATTTCCGAAATCAAACTCGATTTCGACGTGCCTGAATCTCGGATCGCCAGCGTAGCGCGCGGCGTGGAGATCGTCGCGCGCACGGCGGCCTTTCCGGATCGGGAGTTTCGCGGCCGTGTCGATCACGTCGACAGCCGCATATCGCCGGAAACCCGAACTTTGCGCGTGCGCGCCATTCTCCCGAACTCGGATGAGCAATTGCGTCCCGGCATGCTGATGACGGTGACGATCCGCGCCAATCCGCGCACCGCGATCGCCGCGCCGGAGCCGGCGATCGTCGAGCAGGGCGACGGCGCCTATCTCTATGTCGTCGCCGAAGCGGACGGCGTCTTGAAGGCCGAGCGACGCCCCGTGCGAACCGGAATGCGCGCGGGCGGCCTTGTCGAAATTCTGGAAGGCGTCGCCGTGGGCGAGCGTGTGATCGTCGAAGGCGTGACCCGCGTGCGTCCCGATCAAGCCGTGCGGTTAACCGCGCCGGACGCCGCCGAGGGCGCGATCGCGCCAGCGCGGCCGACCTAAGATGACGCTTTCGGACATTTCCGTTCGCCGGCCTGTGTTGGCGACAGTGCTGTCATTGATCGTCATCGCCTTCGGCGCGGTGGCGTTCTTTCGCCTGCCATTGCGCGAATTGCCCGATGTCGACCGGCCAGTCGTGTCCGTCGATGTCTCCTATCGCGGCGCTTCGGCGCAAGTGGTTGAGACGCAAGTCACGCGGATCATCGAAGATCAATTGTCCGGCATTGAAGGGATCGACACGATCAGCGGGACCAGCCGCGACGGACGCGCCTCGATCAATGTCGAATTCAATCTTGGCCGTGACTTGGAAGCCGCCGCCAACGATGTCCGCAACGCGGTGGGCCGCGCGCGCCAGCAATTGCCCGCGGACGTGGACGAGCCCGTCGTCTCCAAGGCGGATGCTGACGCAGATCCGATCATCTGGTTCAGCCTTGCTTCCACAACGCTCGATCCACTGGCGCTGGCCGATTACGCCGACCGCTACGTGATCGATCAATTGTCGATCATCGACGGCGTGGCGAATGTGCGCCTGAGCGGCGCGCGGGCCGCGCTGCGCATCTGGATCGACACCGGCGCCTTGGCAGCGCGCGGGCTCACGGTCGACGATGTTGAAACGGCGCTCCGCTCGCAGAATGTGGAATTGCCTGCCGGCTACGTGCAAAGCGTGGAGCGCGATTATCAGGTGCGCGTGGCCCGCGCCTTCCAGACGCCGGAGGAGTTCGCGCGCCTGCCCATAGGGCGCACCGGCCTGATCGATCAGGCGGTGGTGCGCCTTGGCGATGTGGCGCGCGTTGAAATCGCGCCGGAAGAGGTGAGGCGGCTGTTCCGAGGCAATGCGGTCGATCAGGTTGGCCTTGGCATCGTCCGCCAATCGCAATCGAATGCGCTCGACGTGGGGCGGCGGGTCAAGGACAAGCTCAACGAATTGAGCGTCAATTTTCCCGAGGGAACGCAGGCCTATGTCGCCTACGATTCCACGGTCTTCATCGACCGCGCCATCGAGCGCGTGTGGATGACGCTGCTTGAGGCGACGGCCCTTGTCATCCTGGTCATCTATCTCTTCCTGGGCTCGTGGCGGGCGGCGTTCGTGCCGGCGGCGGTCATTCCGGTGTGTCTTATCGGCGCCTTTTCCGTACTCGCTCTCTTCGGCTTCTCCATCAATCTGCTCACCCTGATGGCCTTGGTTCTGGCCATCGGCCTTGTGGTCGATGACAGCATTGTCGTTCTTGAGAACGTGCAGCGGCGCATGGACACGCTCGGCGAGCCGCGGGCGGTGGCGGCCATGCGCGGTGCGCGTCAGGTCTATTTCGCCATTGTCGCCACCACCGCCGTTCTGGTCGCCGTGTTCGCGCCGCTGCTTTTCGTGGGCGGCTATGTCGGCAAGCTCTTCACCGAATTGGCCGTGACCATAGCCGGCGTCATCGTGATTTCGGCGTTCGCGGCGCTCTCACTCTCGCCCATGATGTGTTCGAAGCTGCTGCGCCCGGCCAAGCAGGGCACGCGTCTGCATCGATTTACGGAGAGCCTGCTCGATCGGGTGCGCAAGTCCTATCGCGCTTCGCTTGAGGCGGCATTGGAAGCCAAGCATTTCGTGCTGATCGGTTTCGCCGCCGTGTGCGCTCTTGGCGGCTTCCTTTTCGTGTCGCTTTCATCGGAACTGACGCCGCAGGAGGATCGCGGCAACCTTCTGATCAATGTCCAAGCGCCCGAGGGCTCGGGCTTTGAATACACTAAGCGCGTGATGGATCAGGTCGAAGCGATCCTGATGGAATATGTCGAAAGCGGCGAGGCGACGCGTATTCTCGTGGTTTCGCCCGGTTTCGGCGACCAAGGCACCAATCGTTTTTCCAGCGGCCTTGCACGTGTCTTCCTCGCGCCGTGGGAGGAACGCGACCGGTCGGGCCTCGAAGTTGAGCGCGAGCTCAATCAGCGGATGGGCGAAGTACCCGGCGCCGTCATTCGCGTGCGCATGCTCAATCCGTTTCAGGGCGGGGGAGGCGGGGGAGGCGGCGGCGACGGCGCTTCGATCACGCTGACGAGCTCGGATTATGCGGTCGTGGCCCCCGTCGCGGAGGCGGTCGTCGCCCGTTTGCGTGACGATCCACGCTTCATGCGACCGCGCACAAACTATGAACCCAATTCGCCGCGCGTGCTCGTCAATATCGACCGGGAGCGCGCCGCCGCGCTCGGCGTTTCGGTGCAGAGCATCGGGCGCACGCTCGAGGCCACGATGGGCGCGCGCCGCGTCAACACCATCACCGATGATGGCGAGGAATATTACGTCTACCTCCAGGCTGAGCGCGGAGAGCGGTCCGACATCGCCGATCTCAGCAACAAATATGTCCGATCGGACCGTACGGGCGAGCTCGTGCCGCTCAGCACGATCGTGACGTACGAGACACGCGGCGATTCAGCCGAGCGCCGCCGTTTCAATCGTCAGGCCGCGATCACGATCAGCGCCTCGATCGCGCCGGGTTTCGCCATCGGCGATGCGCTCGCCGTTTTGGAAGACGCGGCGCGCCAGGAAATTGGCGATCAGCCTATCGCCATCGATTATCAGGGCGCGGCGCGCCAATTCAAACAGGCTTCCGGCGCCATCATTTTCGCCTTCGGATTTGCACTATTGATCGTGTTCTTGGTGCTTGCGGCGCAATTCGAGAGCTTCATCCACCCGCTCGTGATCATGATGACCGTTCCGCTTGCGCTGGCGGGCGGCTTGTTTGGCCTGTTCCTGTTCGACAACACGCTGAACATCTACAGCCAGATCGGTCTCATCATCCTTATCGCCTTGGCCGCCAAGAACGGCATTCTGATCGTCGAATTCGCCAATCAGCTTCGCGACGAAGGGCGATCCATTCGCGACGCCATCATGGAGGCGTCAGATTTGCGCATCCGGCCAATTCTGATGACCAATCTGGCCACGATCGTAGGGGCCATCCCCTTGATCGTCGGGCACGGCGCGGGCGCGGAAAGCCGGCTCACCATCGGCGTGGTCATCTTCTTCGGCCTTGGCGTGGCGACGTTGATGACGCTTTTTGTGGTGCCGGCGGCTTATGATCTCATGGCGCGCTACACGGCCTCGCCCGAAAAAACCGCGCGCGAGATCGAGGCTTACGAGCAGGGTGAGATCGCCGCCGGCCAGGCTGCGGAATGATCAATCTTTCGTCTCGATCATCAGGAAGGCAATGAGATTGGTCCGGTCCTGAACGTTCGGCACACCTGGAAAGCTCATCCGGTTGCCTGGAAGAAAATCCCGCGGATTGGCGAGCCATTGATCGAGCCGCTCCGCGTCCCAGGCAAAGTTCGCGTTCTTCATCGCCTCGGAATAGGCGAACCCTTCGACTGATCCGGCTCGGCGGCCGAAGACGCCTCCCAGAGGCGGGCCGACACGGCCCGGTCCATCGGCTGTGAGCAGGTGGCAAGATCGGCATTGCGCAGCCAAGCGCCGGCCGGCCTCATAATCGGCGTCCGCGAAAGGTGGGGGCAGAGCGCTCATATCGACGCTCCGCGCGATGCTTGGCTCGTTGGTCTGAGCGGCTGGCGTCGCCGGCGGCGCGCTCGGCGCAGCGCTGCAAGCGGATGCGAGAAGCGTCGCAAGGAGCGCTCCAGAAAGCCTGCCCATGGTCCGCGCTCCGTTCGCCACGCGCGGACTCTTAAGCGAGATCGCGATCGGTCTCAGTGCGCTCTTTGGGCGCGGGCGCCGGCGCGTGCTCAATGCGGCCCTGTTCCACCTCGATGCGGGAAAAGACCTCCTCCTGGCCGTCTTCGAGCACATCGCTTGGCGGCGTGGGGAGGGGCGGAGGCGGGGATACGCTCATGGACCTTGATAAGCGCGAGTGTCGGGAGGTCGTTCCGATGGTGCCGCCAGAGGGACTCGAACCCCCGACCCCCTGATTACAAATCAGGTGCTCTACCAGCTGAGCTATGGCGGCGCGGTCTCGTTTTCGCGCGTTTTCAAGACGCTTGGAAGCCTCCTTGGAACCCGCGCGAAGGGCTCGCGTTTTTCCGCCATCGGACAATTCAGGATTGGATCATTCCATGATGAAAGCCAAACTGGGACTCTTGGCGCTGATGTGCGTCTTCGCGGCGAGCTGCGGCACGTTGGGCGCGGCGGCCGGCGGGGCCGTGGTGGGCGGCGCTGTCGGGGCCGCGGTGGGCAATAATGTCGGCGACGGCGATGCGGCTGAAGGGGCAGCGATCGGCGCGGGCGTCGGCGCCGTGACGGGCGCCGTCACGAACTAAGGCGATTTGCGCGAGAGGATTTCCTGCGCCTTCAAATGCGTCAGAAGCGGAAACAAGCCGGCCATGACGCTGATCGCCAGCCCATAATGGCCCTCCTTGTAGCCGCGCCTCGAGACAAACGCCTTCCAGAAGCGGGTGAAAAAGCGCCGGATCGCGTGAGCGCGCGACCCGGCGCTTCCCGTATCGGCAAGGTCCAGCGCGGCGAGGTTCGTATAATGGTTCAGCTTGGCGAAAACGCCGGCGATGTCGGGAAAAATGTCGTGCCGCAGCGGCGTCTTTAGCCAGGCCTTCTCGCCGACATAGGAGACCGCGGGGTGAACCCGCCCCGCGCCCCAGCTTTTCGCGCCCTTGCGAAACAGACAGGCCTTCGCGCTCGGGCCGTTATAGGGCCCCCAGCCGTGGCGCACGTTGACGCCGCCGATGCGATTGTCCAACGGCGCCACGTAAATCGGCGCCGCCGGGGCGGCGATAGCCTCACGGATTTCAGCGGCTAGCGCGGGACCGATCGTTTCATCGGCGTCGAGTTCGAGGATCCAATCGCCGCCGCACGCCGCGATGGCGGCGTTCCGCCGGGGGCCTTCCAGCTCCCAGGCGCCCTCGATAACGACGGCGCCGGCCGCGCGGGCGATGGCGGCGCTGTCATCGGTGCTTCGGTCCAGGATGACGACGATCTCGTCCGCGAACGCGGCATCTTTCAGGCACGCGCCAAGCCGCTCGGCCTCGTTGCGGACGCACATGGCGATCGACAGGCGTGGGGCGGGCGGCGGGTCAGGCGGCATGCGCCTTGGTAGGCGGTCGTTTCACAAGCGCCAAGTCGGGGCTATAAGCCGGCGCCCGCCGCCCGGCGGCGACGCCCTCGGACAAGCGGCCCGCAATGGACAATCGTTTCGTCGGCCGGCTCTATCGCCGGATCGTCCACAAATACCTCGTTCAGGACCTGATGCTGGACCTGAGGCTGAGGGCCAAGAAGGAGAGCGCCGATTATATCGAGAAGCATCTGAAGACGGCGATGCTGTTTTCCGATCGTTATGCGCTGCTGGATTTCGCCGTGCGCAAAGCGAAGGCGGCCACGCCGAACGGCCTCGTCTGCGAGTTCGGCGTGGCCAAGGGAAAGACCCTGCGTTTCATCGCCGAACGCTGGGCCGGAGCGGTGCACGGCTTCGACAGCTTCGAGGGCTTGCCCGAGGATTGGACCGGCACCGCCGAACAGGCGGGGCGGTTTCACCAGAAAGGACGTCTTCCGAAAACGCCGGCCAATGCGACCCTGCATGCCGGCTGGTTCGACGCCACCGTGCCGGCCTTTCTCGCGAACAATGCCGGACCCGCCGCCCTCCTGCACATGGACGCGGATCTCTATTCGTCGACGAAATCCGTGCTCGATCTGTTCGCGCCGCGCATTCAATCGGGCTGCGTCATCGTGTTCGACGAGTATTACAATTACCCGAACTGGCGAGAACACGAATTCCGGGCGTTCCAGGAATTCGTTCGGGAAAAGAATATCAGCTATCGCTATATCGGCTTTTCCACGCTTCAGGGCCAGGCAGCCGTACAGATAGATTGATTTTCCATGCGCGCCTGGGAAAGTGACAGCGCGCGAGAACGCGCCTTCGGGCTGGCTGGGGATTGAAGCGCATGCCTGCGCCTTCCGCGAAAATGCTGCATGAACGCTTCACCGGCGTCGGCCCCAAGCGCATCCTCTCCATCGATGGCGGCGGCGTGCGCGGGATTCTCGCAACGGGCATCCTTGGCGAAATCGAGCGGCGATTGAAGCGGCGCAGCGGCGACAAGAATTTCCGCCTTTGCGATTATTTCGATCTGATCGGCGGCACGTCGACGGGGTCGATCATCGCGGCGGCCCTCGCCATGGGGCGATCCGTGGAAGAGGTGACGCGCCTCTATTACGAGCTTGCGCCCAACGTGTTCGATCCGTCCGACGCGCGCTCGGGCATTCGCTCCGCGCGCTTTGACGCCGACCGCCTCGAGGCGGCGTTGGCGCGCGAGCTCGGCGATCACGAACTCGGTTCGCCCGCACTGCGCACGGGGTTCGCCGTGTTTGCGAAGCGGCTGGACACGGGCTCGGCCTGGACGTTGACCAACAATCCCAAGGCGCGTTTTTGGGAAGGGCCGCAAGGAGGATTTCCCAATCGCCGGTTGCTATTGCGCAAATTAGTGCTCGCCAGCGCCGCGGCGCCGACCTTCTTCGAAGAGCGACGCATTCGTCTCCTCGCCGACGACGCCCCCGCGCCAGCGGGCGCGAATGTCGAAGGCGAGTTTGTCGATGGCGGTGTCGCGGGTCTCAACGATCCGAGCCTGCAATTACTGAAAGTGGCGACACTCGCGCCTTACGGATTCAATTGGGCTACCGGCGATGATCGCCTGATGATGATCTCGATCGGCACCGGATACTGGCGCCCCGCCGTGACGCGCGCTGAATTGGAGCGTATGCCGCTTTACCTGTTGGCGCCTGCCGCCGCTCAGGCTGTCGAAGCGTTGAAGGCGATGATCCACGACACAGCCTTGCAAACGCTCGTGACGATGCAGGCCTTGTCAACGCCGCCAAAGCCGTGGCGCATCAACAGCGAGATCGAGGACATGCGCGGCGCGCGCCTGTCGCCGGTGCCGGTGCTGCATTTCCAGCGCTTCGATGCGCGCTTGGACGATCCCGCCGAGCTGACACGCCTCGGACTCACCTATGACGACGCGCAGATCGCGCGGTTCAAGGAATTGTCCGCCGCCGATGCCGCCACGCTCGCCGGCTTGCACGAAATCGGCCGCAGCGCGGCTGAAGATTATTTCCGCCGCCGAGGCGGCGAGCCTGACTGGGAGCGCGCCATTTTGCCGCCGCGCTTCGATCCGCCGAATTTTCGGGGCCCGCCGTCCGGGCCGGCGCGCTCCAATTTGGAGGCGATGTCGCGCCTGTTTGCCCGCAAGGACGCCTGAGGCGCCGCTGCTTTCCATCCCACAGGGCCGGAAAATAGGTTAATGAGGCCCGCGCGGCTGCCGTATCGAGGACGGAAGAGGGGAACGCGATGAGCTTCTGGGACAATCTTTTCAGAGTCCTGTTCGGTCGACGCGGGTCCGGAGGGACCTCGCCGCCTCCGCCTCCGCCCCCATCTCGCCCTTCGCCGCCGACGCCACCGGCGCCCCCGCGGCCAAGCCCCCCTTCACCGCCGCCAGCGTCGCCGCCCGCGCCTCCGCCTTCACCGCCGGCTCCCCCGCCGAGCCAACCCAGCCCCGCGGGGCCGCCGGCGGGCTTCTCTCTTGATGCGCTGCGCGCGCAGGACGCGTCTCGTCTCGCGCCCGCCCAGATCGACGCGCTCGCGCAATCGCTGGCTGTCGAGCCGGCGGCGATCCGGGCCGTCATCCAAGTGGAGAGCGCGGGTCCCGGGTTCGCCAATGGACGTCCGCTCATCCTGTTCGAGCCATTCTGGTTCAGCCAGGCCACGGGCGGCCGCTTCGACGCCAGCAATCCCAACGTCTCCCAGCCGACCATCCGCCGGGCCGATTTGGGCGGCACGCAGGATGCGCGCTGGGCAAAGCTCGCCGAGGCGTTCGCGCTCGCCCCGGAGGCCGCGCTCGGCGCGACAAGCTGGGGCGCCTTCCAGACGCCCGGTCGTTATTTCGCCGCCTGCGGCTATCCCAGCGTCTACGCCTTCGCGCAGGACGTCTCGCAATCGGAAACCAGGCAATTGGCCGCATTCGAGCGCTATCTGCGAAGCCAAGGCTTGGTCGACGCTCTCGCGCGCAAGGATTGGCAGAGTTTCGCACGCGGCTATGAGGGCGAGGCGGGCGCGGGCCAATACGCAACCGCGCTTGCAAACGCCTATGCCCAGATTGTCCGCCAAACCGGCGGCTCAAGCAATTTCATCGACAGTCTCGTGGCCGAAACGCGCAGTGCGCTGTCGCGCGATGATTTCGCCGCCGCCGCGCAACGTCTCGGCTGCGAGGTGGAGGCCATCCAGGCGGTCGTGCAAGTGGAGGCGGGACCGAGCGGCTTCGCCTCTGACGGGCGCCCGCTCATTCTCTTCGAGCCGCATATTTTTTCGCGCCTCACACAGCGGCGCTTCGACCAGTCCAATCCCAACGTGTCCTATCCCAGTTGGGACCGCACGCGTTATCCGCGCGATCAGGCGGGCCGCTACGCGCAATTGCGCGAAGCTTATGGGCTCGATCCGGAGGCGGCGGTGGCGTCCGCCAGCTGGGGTCTCTTCCAGATCATGGGCATGAACCATGCGCGCTGCGGCTTTCCAACCGCCACGGCGTTCGTCGCCGACATGTCGAAATCGCACGTGCGCCAATTAATGGCGTTCGAGGCGTTCGTGCGATCCGGCGGCTTGGCGGACGAGTTGCAGCGCCTCGATTGGGAAGGCTTCGCGCGCGGCTATAACGGCCCCGGTCAGGTCGAACGCTATGGGCGGCTGATGCGCGAGGCCTATAATCGGATCAAGGGCGTGGCTTGAGCGCGTGGGCTTGCCGGGCGCGGCAGCGCGGCCTATGCGGGCCGTCATGTCGCGCTTCCTGATCACGTCGGCCCTGCCTTACGTTAATGGCGTCAAGCACCTGGGCAATCTGGTCGGCTCGATGCTGCCGGCGGACGTGCACGCGCGCTTCCGCCGAATGCAGGGTCATGACGTGCTCTTCTTGTGCGCCACCGACGAGCACGGCACGCCCACCGAACTCGCCGCCCTCGAAGCAGGCCAGACGCCCGCTGAATTCTGCGCGAAATGGCACGCGCTGCAGAAGCAGCATTATGAAGGATTTCATCTCTCCTTCGATCATTTCGGACGTTCGTCCAGCGCGCAAAACCGCGCGCTGACGCAGCGTTTCGCGCAAACGCTGTGGGAGCAGGGCTTTCTAGAGGAGCGCGTCACGCGCCAAGTCTATTCGCACGCCGACAAGCGTTTTTTGCCGGACCGCTATGTCATCGGCACCTGTCCTCATTGCGGCTATGACCGCGCGCGCGGCGATCAATGCGAGAATTGCACGCGCGTGCTCGATCCGCCCGATCTGATCAAGCCGCGCTCGGCCATCTCCGGCTCGCCTGACATCGAGATCCGCGATTCCACGCATCTGTTTCTGCGACAGAGCTTGTTCGCCGAGAGATTGCGCGCGTGGATCGGCGCCAAGGAAAGCACGTGGCCGCTCCTCGTCACCTCGATCGCGATGAAATGGCTCGATGAAGGGCTGCAGGATCGCGGCATCACGCGCGATTTAGAATGGGGCGTGCCGGTGAACGCGCACGAATGGGGGCCCAATCCGCAAGGCGCGCGCGCGAATGCGGAGGCCCTTGCCAGCAAGGTGTTCTATGTCTGGTTCGACGCGCCGATCGAGTATATCGGCGCGACGTGGGAATGGGCCGATGCGAAAGCCTCAGCCGAAGGACGGGGCGCGGCGCGAGCGGAGGAGTGGGAGCGCTGGTGGCGCACGCCCGGCGCGGACGACGTGACCTACGTTCAATTCATGGGAAAGGACAATGTGCCGTTCCATACGGTCGGCTTTCCCTGCACGCTCATTGGCCTCAATGAAACGCGCGTCGACGCGGGCTGGACGCTCGCCAACAACGCGCCGTGGAAATTGGTGGATCGCCTGAAGGGCTTCAACTGGCTCAATTATTATGGCGGCAAGTTTTCCACGTCGCAAAAGCGCGGCGTGTTCGTCGATTCCGCGCTTGAGATCATGCCGGCTGATGTGTGGCGTTGGCGCCTGGTCGCGAGCGCGCCGGAGAGCGCCGATTCCAGCTTCACGTGGGAGGATTTCCAGCACGGCGTGAACGCCGATCTTGCGAACGTGTTGGGCAATTTCGTCAACCGCATCACCAAATTTTGCGAGTCGCGGTTTGAAGGCCGCGTTCCCGGCGAGGGCGAAAATGGCCCAGTGGAGGAGAAGCTCTTCGCGGATGTGGATGCGCGCCTGGCCGAACTCACCGCGCAACACGAAGCGATGGAGTTTCGCAAGGCCGCCGCGGAAACCCGCGCGCTTTGGGCGCTCGGCAACGAATATCTCCAAAACGCCGCGCCCTGGACGGCGATCAAGACGGATGCGGCGCGCGCGGCCGTCGGCGTGCGCGTCGGCCTCAATCTTTGCATCCTCTTCGCGGAGATCGCCGCGCCCTTCATGCCGGACAGCGCCGCGCGTATTCGCGCCGCGTTCGGCCTGATGGGCGCGCCGCACTGGCCCTCGGGCCCGTCAGCTCTTCTGCTGGATCGTTTGACGCGCGGCGCCGCGATCGCGACGCCGCCAGTTCTGTTCCGCAAGATCGAGGATGCGGATGTCGCCGCCTGGAAAGAACGCTTTGGCGGCGCCGAGGCCCAAGGGGAGGGCGAAACGCAAGTTACCTAGGTCACACTGGAGGCGCGCGCCGGCGCCTTAGAGCGGCGGCGCGATAGGACAGAAGGGGGAAGAGCATGGAGAATGTGCAGCCTTATCTCGACGCGACGCTGCAATTTCTGCAGGCCGGCTTCAACGAGGCGAACCAGGTTCAAGGTTTGCTGATCGCGCTCGCGGCGACGATCTTCATGCAGTCCTGGCGGCAATGGCTTGGCGTGGCCTTGGTGGCGGTCGTGGTCCATGTCGCGGTGGATGTGCTCGTGCCTGTCCTCGCCAGCGCGCAGGATTTCCGGCTCCCGCCCTTGATGGAGCCCGCCTTCTGGATGGAGAGCGCGTCTCGTTATGTCGGCTATCTGATCGTGATCGCCATCTTCTTCGCCGTGAAGCGCGTGCTGCTTCGGCGCGGCGCGGCCCCGGCGCATTAACCCAAGCGCTCTGTGCGTGGCAAAAAATATGCTTCTCTTACAGCAGGTTATCTCCTGCTGCGAGAGTGTTATGCGTTTTTTCGCTGTATTGGCGTTTATCGTATCAGCGGCTGCGCCAGCCGCAATCGCCCAAACCCAAGGCGGCTATCGCGCCGCAAGCCACGGCCCGGTCACGCTCGCGCCCGTCGACGTGGTCTTGGCGACTTCGCCGATCCAGGCGGGTCAGGCGTCCATGGGCCATGAGATGTGCCTTGATTCCTATCAGGGACTGCCCGAGACGGGCGACGCCTCCGGCAGGCCGCTGATCCTCTGGCGCTGCCATGGGCGTAACAATCAGCACGTCGCCCTCAAAGACGGCGTCCTCTATATCGGCGCGGCCGAAACGCATCGCATCGAGCCGATGGCGGCGCTGGCTGAAGGCTGCGATTGGCGCGAACTCGCCTCGGTTTTGCGGGCCTATCAGGTCGGCGTGTGCCGCGAAGAAGCGGCGAGCGCGCAGCAGCTCATGGACTTCCCCGATGTCCATACCGCGCGGCTCGGCTCGATCGCCGAACCGGGCGTGACCAATATCTTGCCAGGCGCGCCGCTCGTCGTCGTCCCGATCGAGCCCGGCGCGACGCCGGCGGCGACATGGGAATATGTGCGTCGCACGCAGCAATTGCGCCTGAGCGGCACCAATCTGTGTCTGACGCCGCCCACGCGTGATCTCAGCGAGGGTGCGCCGCTCTATCTCGATTATTGCGATCAGCCGTATCGCTTGAGCGAAGCGCAACTGAACGACGGTCCGCGTCGCAGCCGCGTACGCTTTAACGTCTTTTGGCGTTAATCAGCTAAAACCGAGAAATGCGAAAGGCCGCGCAGGCAGGGCGCGGCCTTTTGGCTGTCTGGAGCGGGCGACGGGAATCGAACCCGTGTCACTAGTTTGGAAGACTAGAGCTCTACCATTGAGCTACGCCCGCTTTTTCTCCGACGCCATGCTGGTGGAAGGGGCTGGATTCGAACCAGCGTACGCTCTCGCGGGCAGATTTACAGTCTGCTGCCATTAACCACTCGGCCACCCTTCCGACGCATGGGCTGCGGCGCGCCAGCCTGGCCGAGGAGGGCGCGCTTCCATGCGTAGTCGAGAGCCTATAGAAGGCGGCGACCCCGCAAGGAGCGCGTCTTATAGTCAGGACTTCCCCACCGCTCAAGCCGCGCCCGGGCCGGCCCAATCCGCACCGCGACGAGGACGAGCGTGACGGGCCGACCTGGCTTTGGGGCGTGCATGCTTCGCTTGCCGCCTTGGCCAATCCGCGCCGCCGCATCGAGCGCATTATCGCCACGCGCAACGCCGCGCAGCGTCTGCCCGCGGGCGTGGAGGGCGTGCAGATCCTCGATCCCGCCGCCATGGACGGCATGCTGCCGCCCGGCGCTGTCCACCAAGGGCTCGCCGTCAGGGCGTTGCCGCTTGAGCCTTTGTCGCTTGAAGAAGCGTGCGGCAAGCCGGACGGCCGCTCAATCCTCGTGCTCGATGGCGTCACCGATCCGCACAACGTCGGCGCGTGCTTTCGCTCCGCGGCTGCGTTCAATGCGCGCGCCATCGTGCTTCAGGACCGCAAATCGCCGCCTTTGACAGGCGCGCTCACCAAGGCCGCGGCCGGCGCTGTCGATCTCGTCGCGCATGTGCGCGTGGTCAATATCGCGCGCGCCATAGAAGACCTCGCCGGCCTTGGCTATTTGACGATCGGTCTCGACGGCGAGGCCGATGCGGCGATCGCCGACGCGCTTGATACGCGGTCGGTCGCGCTTGTCCTCGGCGCCGAGGACAAAGGCCTTCGCCCCTCTGTCGCCGATGCGTGCGAAATGCGCGCGCGCATTCCCATCGCCGCCGCGATGGAGAGCCTCAATGTCTCTGTCGCCGCGGCCGTGGCGCTCTACGCCACGACCGCGGTTCGTCGGGCCGCCGTCTAGGGATTGGCGGCGAAGCGTACGCCCGCCATCAGCGCGCGCGGCGCGCCGCGATAGGCGTTCGGCAGTTCGTAATCTTCGTCGCTCGCATTATCGAGGCGCGCGAAAAGTTCGACCTTATCGGTCAAGGCGAAATTCGCCGACACTGCGCCGACCGCGCGCCCATCATTGACGCCGGAGGCGCTGACGAAATCGCCCGCATTGTCGTAAACGACATCCACTTGATCGCCGATCCACGCCCAATCCAGCGCAAGGCGCAAACGTGCAGTGGGCCGAGCCTCGATGAGCAGACGCCATGCTTGCTCCGGCCTGCGCGCCAGGCGTTGGCGAGTCGGCGTTGAGGCGTCAATCGCATCCACCCCTTCATAGCTCAGCCGCAGGCTTGACCATTCCGTCGGCGCTAAGGCGACATAGGCTTCGAAGCCATCGATCTCAGCCGCCTCGATATTCTGATACTGGCTTGAGAACCCGGCGAAGCCGAAATCGATCAAATTCTCGATCTCCGTTTCATAATAGGAGGCGCCGATTTGCAGCACGGGCCGAGTCTGCGCGCGCAATAAAGTCCAATCCGCGCCGATCTCCCAAGTCTCGGATTCTTCAGGCTCGAGCTCGGGATTGGGTATGAGAAACGAGGAACTGGCGAAGCGCTGATAGAGCGAGGGCGCCTTGAAGGCCGTTCCAAACGAGCCGTAAACGCGCCCCGCGCCCAAATCTACGGATGCGCCGACCTGATACGTCGCATGGTCGCCGAAGCTTTCATAATCGTCGCGGCGGAGCGAGAACGTCGTCGTCACGAACGCGAGGTCGGCTTGCGCCGATGCAAAAAACGCGTTGCTGTCCTCATCGGCCGAAAATGGATCGACAAAGGCGCCGATCACGTCGGCCTCTTCCTTCATGGCTGACGCGCCGAGGATAAGACTCGCATTTTGGAAGATTCCGACAAGATCGTCCTCGCTGATGCGCGCGTTCGCTTCGAGGAAGTCGCGGGTGAAGCGCGTGTCCGAGGTGCGTGTTCCGGCGTTCGCTTCTTCGCTGTCCTGACCGACACCGCCGGCGGCGATGCGCAGCGTGAGCCCATCATTGAGCATGGCTTCCGCGCCGAGCCGCCACACATCCTGGCGCGTCTCGGCCTCAAGATTTGGATTGTCGGCGCGGGAGAAGCCGAAAGCGCCGCCGGAGAAATCGTCATATTCAGTTACGCCGTCGCGCAGCCGCACGAGCGCATCCAGCGCGAATGCGTCAGAGAGCGCCAACCGGGCCGAAGCCGTGAGCGAGTTGATCTCGGCGCCATCTTCATCGCCCGTGCGCGTGACGAAGCGCGTGGGCACCTGATCATAGCCTTCGCTGTCATAGCGTTCGGCGGAGACGCCATAATCGAGCGCGCCGACCGCGCCCGCAGCGCCAAGAAGAGCGCGGGTCGTGTCGAAGGAGCCGTAGCTCAATTCGGTGAACGGCGAAAACGGCCCATCGCCGCCGCGTCGCGGCAGGATATTCACCACGCCGCCAATCGCCTCGGAGCCATAGATCGCTGAGAGCGGTCCACGCACGATCTCGATGCGTTCGACCCCGCCCAGCGTGTCCAGCCCAAAATCATAGGCGCCGTTCGGCGCGCTCTCATCATTGAGACGTACGCCGTCCAAAAGCACGATCGTGTGGTTGGAATTGGCGCCGCGCAGGAACAGCGAGGTCTGCGCGCCGACGCCGCCCGCGCGCACCGCTGTTCCGCCCAGGGCGTCGACCAGCGTGACGAGGTTCTGTTGTTCGATGGCGTCGCGATCGATGATCGAAACGCGCGTCGGCAGGTCGTTGATCGGCGTGGCGATCCGCGTGGCGGTCACCACCAGATCGCTTTCGGTTTGGCTTTGAGCGAGGGCCGGAGCCGCCAGGAGAGCGGCCGTCGAAAGATACAAGAGAGCGCGCATGGGCTCTGCCTCCGTTGACGGCGCGACGCCGGCCGGGCGCGCCGAATGACAGCAAAGCGGGCCGCCCGGGTGGGCGCGGCCAGTCCCCGCGTCGCTGCAACGGAAAGCTCCGGTTCGGATCGGCTGGGCCCGGCCGTCGAACGAGCGACTGCTTCGGCAGGTCTCCTGGCTCGCGGGTCAGTGCGCCCACGCCGCCTTCCCATCCCGGCAAAAAGCCGGGTCAGTGGCGTCTTGGCGAAGCGCTCGCCGCTTACAGTTGCGGGCACAGCCGCGGATTCGTCGCACCCGTCAGAGACGGACTCGACCCACCGCGTTCCCTTTTCACGCCCTCTCGGGCGACCGAAGCGCGCTTGTGGTAGCGGTTCGCCGCCCGTTTTCCAAGGGCGTGCGTCTTGACGGGGCCGGCGCGGCGGCTAAACAGCGCCCACTTTACCGGCGGTTCGGTTCGTCCCGAGCACGCCCCGATCGAGCCGAGCGGCTCACGGCCATCTGAGGAACGACATGGCGAAGGCGAAATTCGAGCGGACGAAGCCGCATTGCAACATTGGCACGA
>CAZLWK010000004.1:186857-193715 GCA_964563395.1 uncultured Caulobacteraceae bacterium | reverse complement strand
GAAGAAGCCCGTCCTTGGTGACGCCGGCGTTCGAGATGAGGATGTCGAGGCGCCCGCCCAGAGCGGCCTCCGCCTGACCGACCAGCGCATCAACCGCCTTCGCGTCCGACAAGGAACAGGGCAGGACCACGGGATCGTTCGGCAAGTCCGCCTTCAATCCTTCCAGCGCCTCAACGCGGGTGCCGGACAGCGCCACGCGCGCGCCCTGCGCCGCCAACGCTTTCGCGATCGCCCCGCCTATGCCGCCCGAGGCGCCCGTGACGAGCGCGGTTTTGCCGCTGAGATCGAACATCACGCGCTCCTGTTTCAAACGCTTTTCGCGAATGCTTCCAGATCGGCCGGCTCGCCCAGCGCGAGCGCCTCTGCGTCAGGGGCGTTGCGTTTGACCATGCCGCTCAATTGCTTGCCGGCCCCAACCTCGACGAAGCGCGAGACTTGACCTTCCGTCGCCATCCATTCCACGCTTTCGCGCCAGCGCACGCGCCCGGTCACCTGCTCCACCAGAAGCGAGCGGATCGTCGCCGGCTCGTTCACTGGCCGCGCGGTGACATTGGCGACCAGGGGCGCCGCCAGCGGCAGAAGCGTGGTTTTGGCCAGCGCCTCCGCCATCGCCTCGGCCGCGGGCGCCATCAGCGGCGAATGGAACGGCGCCGAAACATTGAGCGCCACCGCCCGCACGCCCTTGGTCTTCGCCGCCGCGATCGCCGCATCCACCGCGGCTTTCTCGCCAGAGATGACGACATTTCCCGCATTGTTGTCATTGGCGACGACGACGATCCCCGCCGCCTGGCCTTCGCGCGCGATCTCCTCGGCGAGCGCGATGTCTGTCTTGCCGATCAAGGCGGCCATGGCGCCCGCGCCGACCGGAACCGCCGCCTGCATCGCCTCGCCGCGGCGTCGCAGCAGCCGCGCCGCGTCCGCCAAGGTCAGCGCGCCCGCCGCCGCCAGTGCTGAGTATTCGCCGAGCGAATGGCCGGCGAAAAAGGCGGCCTTCGACACTGAAAGCCCGAATTCGCGCTCAAGGGTGCGCACGCCCGCAAGGCTCACCGCCATCAGCGCCGGCTGCGCATTCGTAGTCAGCGTCAGCTGATCCTCAGGTCCCTCGAAGATCAGCCGCGAGAGGCGCTCGCCCAGCGCCTCGTCGACTTCCTGAAACACCTCGCGCGCGGCGCCGAAGGCGTCATGAAGGCTTTTGCCCATGCCGGGCGTCTGACTACCCTGGCCTGGAAAGATAAAGGCGAATGTCATGGGCCGGCGCACTAGCCGAGCGGAGCCGCCCCCGCAAGCGCGCCTTCAATCGGCGTCGTTCGCCGCTTCAGGCCAAAACGCGTCGTCCATTGCTTGAGCGAGGGTGAAGGGGTTGGTCTCCGGAAAGGTCTCGACCGGCAGGTCGGTCTCGCCCGACGCGCTTAGGCGCGCCTCGACATAAGCGCGGCCAAACAATTCATCCCGCCGCGATTTGAGACCTGAATTCTCAAGCAAATGGTCGGCGATAAGCCGGCGCTGGATGCGAATGCTCGCCTCCCAGGATCGTGTTCGATACGCTGGCTGAAACGCCCACTTGAGCAAATGCAGCAACAGCACCGCATACCGCGCGCGGAGTTCGCTGGACTGGCTCTTGCCCACGCTCTCGATCTCCTCGGCGACATTGTCCCAGTCGATCTCATTAGCCGAGCGCCGTCGTAGCGCGCCAGCCTGGGTCATCGCCCAGGTATAGACGTCGTCATCGTAGAGGCTCATGCGCAACGCCTAGCATGAAGCGGCCTAAAAGTCCGCCGCCCAGCACGCCCGGGCCACTTCGCGCAGCTTCTCGCCGCCGCCCCGCGCCCACTCATGGCTGTTGCGGCCGGCGCGGATAACGACGCGCGCATTGGGATCGACCGCCGCCGCTAAAATCGGCGGGCTTTGCGGAAACGAAACGACCAGCGCCCGCCCCTCGGCGCCCCGCTCCTGGCGCGCCGGCCAGGACACGCTGGATTGGCCGATCTCGACGCTGGCTTCGCTGGCGCGGCGCCGGCCCAGCACATAATCGGAGATGACCAGTGCGCCGTCCGGGGGCCTGCACGCGATCGTGGCCGCCACGCGCTCGCCCTCGCGGAGCGTCGCCACCGCCTGGCCGGCGCCCGCGTCCCAGCCATAGGTCCAGCGCCCCGGCCCATCATCGGCCGCGGCCGTCCCGCAAGCGAGCAAGGCCAAGGCCGCCAGCGTCAGACGCATCCGCATCCCGTCTCTCCCGTTCCGTTTCCCGTGTTTGGCGCGCCTCGATAGCGCAGCGCGCCCGCTTGGCGAAGCGGAGAAGGCGCCTGCCCGCGGCTTGCTTTTGACGCGCCGATGGCTTAGCTCCCCGCCTTCGTTCGATCTCGCGGTCCCGGGGCATGTCGCGCCCGGGGTCCATCGCGCTTGGCGGTCCTTCCCCGCCCGACGCGCCGCGAGACCTCAGGAGGGGAGAAGCATGGCGTATTACGAGCACGTCCTGATCGCGCGTCAGGACATTTCCCAGCAGCAGGTAGACGCGCTGCTGGAGGATCTCACCCGCACGGTCACTGAACTCGGCGGGTCCGTCCAGAAAACCGAATATTGGGGCTTGCGGAACCTCGCCTACCGAATCCGCAAGAACCGCAAGGGGCATTACGCCCTGTTGAATCTCGACGTGCCGCAAGCGGCCGTGGCCGAGATCGAGCGTCGCCAGAAGATCAACGAGGACATCATCCGCTTCATGACCGTGAAGGTCGAGGAGCTGGACGAAGAGCCCTCGCCCGTGCTCGCCCGCCGCGACCGCGACGAGCGCCGCCGCGCGCGCCGCGAAGGCCGCGAAGATGGTGACGATACGGGTTATGACCGCGACGAACGCGGCGAAGATTGAGGGCGAGCGCCATGTCTCAGAAGGTCAATATCTCGAACATCCCCGCGCGCCGCCCGTTCGGTCGCCGGCGCAAGGTGTGCCCATTCTCCGGCGCGGGTGCGCCGAAGATCGATTACAAGGATGTGAAGCTGCTGCAGCGCTACATTTCCGAGAAGGGCAAGATCGTGCCCGCGCGGATCACGGCGGTTTCCGCCAAGAAGCAGCGTGAATTGTCGATCGCCATCAAGCGGGCGCGCGAACTCGCGCTCCTGCCCTTCGCCGTGCAATAGGGGACGACGCCCATGCAAGTCATTCTGCTTGAGCGCGTCGAGAATCTCGGCGCCATAGGCGACGTGGTGAAGGTCAAGGACGGCTTCGCCCGCAATTATCTGTTGCCGCGCCACAAGGCGCTGCGCGCGACCGACGCGAACAAGGCCAAGTTCGAGGCGCAGCGCGCCGAGATCGAGGCCCGCAACGCCGCCGCGCGCGCCGCCGCCGAAAAGCAATCCGGCAAGGTGGACGGCAAGGCTTACGTGCTGATCCGTCAGGCCGGCGAAGGCGGCCAGCTTTACGGCTCGGTGTCCGCGCGCGATGTCGCCGACGCCATCGGGGCGGATGGCTTTGATATTCCGCGCGCGGCGGTCGTGCTCGACAAGCCGATCAAGACTATCGGCCTGCACGTCGTGAAGGTGCGTCTGCACGCGGAGGTCGCCGCCAGCGTGACCGTCAATGTCGCGCGTTCGCCGGACGAAGCGGAACGCCAAGCGCGCGGCGAGGACGTGATCGCCGCCGCCCTTCAGGCCGATCGCGTCGACGCCAATGAACGCGCGCAGGAAATCGCCGCCGCCTCCGTCGCGAACGAAGCCGGCGCTTAAGCCGCGCGTCTTGCAAGAAAAGTCGAAGACGCACGCCGGGCCCAACGGTCCGGCCTGCGTTTTCGCGCCGCCCGTCCAAAGCTGTTTCGCGCGCTCCACAACATCCGATTCTGATCCTCAACCGAAACGACAGAATCGCCCCATAAGGGACGCATGGCTGCAGACGGCGCACTGACTCAAACGAAGGCCGCCCCCTTGCCGGCGGCGCCGCACAATTTGGACGCCGAGCAGGCGCTTCTGGGCGCAATTCTATTCGACAACGAAACGTACAATCGAATTAGCGCGAAGCTTCAGCCCAAGCATTTCTACGATCCCGTGCACGGGCGCATCTTCGCCGCCTGCGCGGCCAAGATCGCCACCGGTCAATTGGCGGACGGCGTCACGCTGCGCGAGCAATTCGCGCGAGACGGCGCGCTCGCCGAGATTGGCGGCGCCGCCTACCTTCTCACGCTGCTTGAGAACGCCGCGCGGCTTACCGTTCACGCGCAGGAATACGCCGAGCTGATCTATGATCTCGCGCTTCGGCGCGAACTCATCCGCGTCGGCGGCGAGATCGTCGATTTGGCGACCAATCCGCCCGAAGAGGCCGGCGCGGCCACGATCATCGAGGAAGCCGAGCGCACGCTTTTTTCTCTCGCGGAAAGCGGCACGTCGAGTTCCGGCTTTTCGCCCTTCTCCGCCGCGCTCGCCAATTCGATCGACGTCGCCGCGGCGGCCTATGAACGCAAATCCGATGTTTCCGGCATCGCCACGGGCTTCATCGATCTCGACAAACTGATGGGCGGCCTCCACCGCTCGGACCTCGTCATCATCGCGGGCCGTCCCTCCATGGGCAAAACCGCGTTCGCGGTGAACATGGCTTCGAACATCGCGCGCGCGCGCCAAAAGGCCCTAAGCGAAGGTGGCCTTGAGGACGCGGTCAATCCTGGCGGCGTCGTCGCGTTCTTCTCTCTCGAAATGAGCGCCGAGCAATTGGCGACGCGCATCTTGTCGGACGTCGCTTCGATCGAAGGCAACCGCATCCGCCAGGGTAAAATTCAAAAGCACGAATACGAGGCGCTGTTCGAGGCGAGCGCGCAATTGCAGACCCTGCCTCTGCACATCGACGAGACGGGCGGCATCTCCATTGCGCAATTGCAAGCGCGCGCGCGCCGGCTGCAGCGCACTGTCGGCCTCGATGTTATCATGGTCGATTATCTGCAGCTGGTGACCACCCCCGGCGGCGCCAAGTCGGACAATCGCGTGCAGGAAGTGTCCATGGTCACCCAGGGCCTTAAGGCCCTGGCCAAGGATTTGAAGGTGCCGGTCATCGCGCTGTCGCAATTGTCGCGTCAGGTGGAGGCGCGTGAGGACAAGCGGCCACAGCTCTCCGATCTTCGTGAATCGGGATCAATCGAACAGGATGCGGACATCGTCATGTTCGTGTACCGGGAGGCCTATTATCTAAGCCGGACCGAGCCCGCCGCCGACAAGGTGGTCGAGCACAAGGAATGGATGGACAAGCTGCGCGCGGTTGAAAATCGCGCCGAGATCATTCTCGGCAAGAACCGCCACGGCCCGATCGATAAGGTGGATCTCTATTTTGAAGGCCGGTTCACCCGCTTCGGAAATCTCTCGGACAGGGGCTGACGCCGCTGTGACTGCGCCTGCGCGCGCGGCGCGTGTGGAGATCGATCTTGGCGCGATAATCGCCAATTACCGCACGTTTCAAGGTCTTGCGCCGGGCGCGGAGGTCGCCGCCGTGCTCAAGGCCGACGCGTACGGCCTCGGCGCCGGCCAAGTCGCGCCCGCGCTCGCGAAGGCGGGGGCGCGCAGCTTTTTCGCCGCCACTTTGGGCGAGGCGCTCCGCGTGCGCGCCGTACTGGGCCCCGGCCCGCGCATCTATGTGCTGAATGGCCCAACACCGCAGGACGCCGCGCACTATGGCGATGTCACGCCCGTGCTCAATTCCATGGCCCAGATCGCGGCCTGGGCCGGGCGCGGCGAAGCGGCGCTGCATTTCGACACCGGTATGAACCGGCTGGGTCTCGACGTTTCGGACGCGGCGGCGGCGCACGCCGCCTGCCCCGCGCCGATCCTGGTGCTCTCCCACCTCGCCTGCGCCTCCTGGCCGGCCCATTCGGCCAATCGGCTTCAAAAGGAGCGCTTCGAAGCCGCGGCTGCGCATTTCCCCTTCGCCCGGAAGAGCCTGTCGGCCACCGCGGGCGCGCAATTGGGCGCGGCGTTCCATTTCGACATGGTGCGCATCGGCATGGGTCTTTACGGCGCGGCCGACCGCGAGAATGGCGTGGCGCTCCAAAACGTCGCGCGCGTCACCGCCCCGATCCTGGCCGTGCGCACCGCGCCCGCTGGTGAAAGCATAGGCTATGGCGCGTCATTGGTTGCGCAATCGCCCATGAGACTCGCCACGGTGGGGGTCGGCTATGCGGACGGCTTCTTGCGCAGCCTCGCCGGGCGCGGCTATGGCGTCGTGGGGGGCGTCAAACGCCCAATCGTGGGGCGCGTGTCGATGGACCTCATCATCCTGGACGTAACGGGCGATGATGACGTGCGCCCAGGCGACGAGGCCGAACTGTTGGGACCCGCCGCGCCGCTCGCAGAGGTCGCCGCCTGCGCCAGCACCAACACCTATGAGATTTTGACCTCGTTCGTCGGCGCGGTGCGCCGCGCACAGGGCGGCGGCGCATGAGCCCTTTTTCGGATATCGGCCGCGCCTTGATGGCGGTGCTGGCCGAGTTCGGCCGCTTCGCGCAATTCGCGGGACGCGCCGCCCTCGCGACCGTGACGCCGCCGCTCTATATCGGCCAATTCCTGCGCCAATGCCTGCAAATCGGCTATTTTTCGCTGCCCGTCGTCGGGCTTACCGCCGTCTTCATCGGCGCGGCGCTGGCGCTCAACATTTTCGTCGGCGGCTCGCGCTTCAACGCGGAGAGCTTCGTGCCCAACATCGTGGTGCTCGGCATCACGCGTGAGTTGGGGCCCGTGCTGGCCGGCCTCATGCTCGCGGGCCGCGTCAGCGCCGGCATCGCCGCCGAGATCGGCACGATGCGCGTCACCGAACAGATCGACGCGATGACGACGCTCTCCACCGATCCGTTTCGCTTTCTGGTCGCGCCGCGCGTGCTCGCCGCCGTCTTGACG
>CAZLWK010000004.1:105938-186847 GCA_964563395.1 uncultured Caulobacteraceae bacterium | reverse complement strand
GCCCATACTGGTTCTCGTCGCCGATACGATCGGCGTGATGGGCGGCTATCTCGTCGCAACCGGCTCGCTCGGCTTCAATGGCACGACCTATCTGCGCAATACGTTCGACTTCCTGGAAAACGCAGACGTGATCCTCGGCATGATCAAGGCTGCAGCCTTCGGCTTCATCATCGCCGCGCTCGGCGCCTATCAAGGCTATCGCTCCACCGGCGGCGCCCTGGGCGTGGGCCGCGCGGCGACGAACGCCGTCGTCGGCGCCACCGTGCTCATCCTCGCCGTCAATTACCTCATCACGGCTTTCTATCTCGAATGAGCGCGCCCAAACTTTCGATCCGCGGCCTGAAAAAGAAGCTGCGCGGACGCCAAGTGCTCGACGGCGTCAGCTTCGACGTCGCCGCCGGCCGTTCGCTCGTCATCATCGGCGGCTCGGGCACCGGCAAGTCGGTGACGCTGAAATGCGCGCTCGGCCTCATGAAACCCGATGACGGCCAATGCCTCGTCGATGGCGAGGTGTTCTCCGGCAAGGGCGCCAAAAGCGGCAAGGCCCATGCTGCGATCCAGCGCAAGTTCGGCATGCTGTTCCAGGGCGGCGCCCTGTTCGACAGCATGACGATCTGGGAGAATGTCGCCTTCCGCCTGATCTACGCCGACCGTATGCCGCGCCGCGTCGCGCGCGAACAGGCGATCGAGGCGATGCGGCGCGTACGGCTGGCGCCGGAGAACGCCGATCTGAGGCCCGTGGAGCTCTCTGGCGGCATGCAGAAGCGCGCCGCGCTCGCGCGCGCCATCATCGCCAAGCCGGACATCCTTTTCTTCGACGAACCGACGACGGGCCTCGATCCCATCACAGCCGACGCGATCAACGATCTCATCGTGGAGATGTCGAAGGAGCTCGGCTGCGCGGCGGTGTCGATCACGCATGACATGGCGAGCGCGCGGAAGATCGCCGATGAAATCGCCATGCTCTATGGAGGCCAGATCGTGTGGCGCGGCCCTGCGGCCGACATCGACCGCTCCGGCGATCCGCGCGTCGATCAATTCGTGCATGGCCGCGCCGAAGGGCCGATCCAAGCGGTGGTTTAGTTAATCCGCATCCACCGTCACGCGTCGCATGTGACGCCGCTGGCCGGGATAATCGTTGAGCGCGAAATGCCAGACCGCGCGATTGTCCCAGAATGCGACCGAACCCTTCTCCCAGCGGAAGCGGCAAGTGAACGCTTCAAAGCGCGCGTGTTGAAACAGGAAATCCAGCAGCGGCTTGGACTCGCGCGTCGACCAGCCCTCGAATTTGAGCGTGAACGCCGGATTGACATAGAGCGCCTTGCGCCCCGTCTCGGGATGCGTCTTCACAACCGGATGCGCGAACTCGCCGACATAGCCGTCCGCTTCGGCGACGCGCATACTTTCGCGCTGCGTCGAGGATTGCCCGCCCGCGCCATATTCCCGCGACGCCGAATGGATCGCGCGCATGCCCTCAAGGGTCCGCTTCAAGCCCGGCGAAAGCGCCTCATACGCCGCGTACTGGCTGGCGAAGAGCGTGTCGCCGCCATGCTCGGGAACTTCAACGGCATAGAGAATGGAGCCGATCGAGGGCGTCTCCAGAAAGCTCATATCGGAATGCCAGCCGCCGCCGAAATTCACCTTGTCCGCCGGCTCCTTGATGATCTCCATCACCTCGGGATGGTCCTTCATGCCGGCGACGAAGGGATGAATGTTCAGCGGGCCGAAGCGGCGCCCGAGCGCCACCTGCGCGGCCGGGGTCAAATCCTGATCGCGAAAGAAGATCACCTGATGATCGAGCAGCGCCTGGCGAAGCGCGCGCACGCTCGCCTCGCTGAGATCGGCGCCGAGATCGATCCCGGAAATCTCCGCGCCGAGCGCGCCGGCCACGCGCTTGATCCGGATTGTGTTGCTCATGCACCCAAGGCTAGCGCCTTTTTTCGCCGAGATGGAGGCTGGTTTTTCTCGTACGCGATTTAGGATGGGCCCATGCGCCATGACCAACCAACGCCGCCGCCGCGCGCCCCTGTCTATGAAGATGTCGAAGCCGGGCACGACAGCCCGCACGGCGCGGCCTGCGCGCTGATCGCCCGCTTCGTCGCGGCCGCCCGCCGCTACCCGGATTGGACCGCGCCCAAGAACGGGCTTGAGGCGCGGCTGAGCATCCTCTCGGAGCGACCGGACGGGGCGACCATCGCTTTTCACGCCAATCGCGGCGATGGCCGCATCGAGCTTGGCGTCGGCCCCGATGATTGGGTCCGTGTGGAAGTGTTCCTGGGCGAGGCTCTCTGGACCCGCGCCTGGGCCGAGTGCGGCTATGAGGAGCCGGAATTCTGGCCTGACGGCGCGGACGGCGAGCACCACCCCTGGGCTATGTCCGATATCGGCGAAGCGGGGGCGCGCATGTCCAAGCGCTTTCGCTGGATCACATTTTTCCATTGGCCCGGCTGGGAGACGTTCAGCGTCGAGGCCGTCGAAGCCGATGGCGCGCTTGCGCCGTGAGCACTGGACGCGCATCTTCAGGCCATGACGATCAATTTGCCTCCCGACCTGACGCGACGGCTCGAAGCTGAAGTCGCCGCCGGTCGTGGTCAAAGCATTTCGGAAGTCGTTCAGCGCGCGCTGAGGGCGCATTTTCTGAGCCGCGACGATTTGTTGAGACAGCTCGATCTCGCGACGGCGGATTACGACGCCAATGGCGGCCATACCTGGGACGAAGTAAGCGCCTGGATGGACGAGCGGATTGCGGATAAAGGCTGACCTGAATTTCTCACGCGCAGCCTTTGTCGACCTGAAGGAGATCGACGCCTATGTCACGCGCGAATTCGGGCGGCGGCGCGCCAAGCTCGCTCTTCAGAGGTTGCGGTCGCGAATCGAGGGATTGCGCGATCAACCGCTGATGGGCCGCTTGATCGCCAGCGATGAACGCGGGCGTCGCATGATCACTTGGCGACCCAATCTAATCATCTACGAGGTCCGCAACAGCGAGGCGCGCCCCCTGGTCTTGGTCCTTCGCATCGTGCACGGCGCACGCGATTTGGCCACAATCCTTGGAGAATCGCCGTAGGTCGTGGGTTCAAGGAACACGCCAGAATGGCCCGCGCCGACTCCATCTTCGTGTGCCAGTCCTGCGGGGCGATGGCGGCCAAATGGCAGGGCAAGTGCGAGGCCTGCGGCGCCTGGAACACCATGGTCGAGGAGACCACGCGCACGGCGACGCCCGGCGCGCTCGCAGCGCCCATGCCCGGCGCGAAGCGCGCCAAGGGCCTTGCCTTCACCGAGCTCTCAGGCGCGGCCGAACCGCCGCCGCGGTTTGAGACCGGAATCGGCGAGTTGGACCGGGTCTGCGGCGGTGGCCTGGTGCCGGCTTCGGCGGTGCTGATCGGGGGCGATCCGGGCGTCGGCAAATCGACGCTCCTCCTGCAGGCGGCGGCGGGGCTGGCCCGCACCGGCCGGATCGTCGCCTATGTCACGGGCGAAGAGGCCGAGGCGCAGATTCAGGACCGCGCCCGCCGGCTTGGCGCGGCGGACGCGCCCGTGCGCCTCGCAGCCGAAACGGACCTCCGCCGCATCCTCGACGGCCTCAAGACGCTGAAGCCCGATCTTGTGGTGGTGGATTCCATCCAGACGCTGTGGGCCGACGGCATCGACGCAGCGCCCGGCACTGTGACGCAAGTGCGCGCCTGCGCCCACGAATTGGTGCGCTTCGCCAAACGCTCGGGCGCGGCCATGATCCTGGTCGGCCACGTCACCAAGGACGGCCAGATCGCGGGGCCGCGCGTGGTCGAGCACCTGGTTGACGCCGTGATCTATTTCGAGGGCGAGCGCGGCCACGCGTTCCGCATCCTGCGCGCGGTGAAAAATCGCTACGGACCGACCGACGAGATCGGCGTCTTCGAAATGGCGGAGGCGGGCCTGCGCGAGACGCCCAACCCCTCGGCGCTGTTTCTGGGCGGCGCCGGTCGGCGCGCCAGCGGGGCGGCCGTCTTCGCCGGCGTGGAGGGCTCGCGGCCGGTTCTGGTGGAAATCCAGGCTTTGGCCGCGCCCACCGCCTATGGCACGCCAAGGCGGGCGGTCGTGGGCTGGGACAGCGCGCGCCTGGCCATGGTTCTGGCTGTGCTGGAGGCCCGCTGCGGCCTTTCCTTCGGCGGACGCGACGTGTACCTCAGCGTCGCGGGCGGCTTGCGGATCACGGAGCCGGCGGCGGACCTCGCCGTGGCCGCCGCCTTGGTCTCGGCCCTGGCGGATGAGCCCTTGCCGGAAGATTGCGTGGCGTTCGGCGAGATCGCTCTTTCAGGAGATGTGCGCCCGGCCAGCCGATCCGAGCTGCGCCTCAAGGAGGCCGCGAAATTGGGGTTCAAGATGGCGTTGGCGCCGCGGGGGACCAAGGCCGGCGCCGAAAGCGCGGTGCGGGTGCGCGGTCTTGAGCGGCTTCAGGATCTTGCCGACCTGATCGGGCCGGCGCGGCGTTAGGTTTAGGGCGAAGCGAGGGGAGAGCGCGGACATGGACGGCTTAGGGATCACTTGGTTCGATCTGGTCGCGCTGGCGATCGTCGCCTTTTCTGGAATCATGGCCTTCGCGCGCGGCCTCATCCGCGAGCTATTTTCCATCGTCGCCTTCATCGGCGCGGCGCTGGCGGCGGTCTATCTGGCCGAGCGCGGCCGGCCCTTCGTCGAGCAATTCACCGACATCGAGGGCAGCCTCGCTACCGTGGCGGCGGGCCTCGCCATTTTCCTTATCGTCTTTTTCGGCATCATGATGATCACCGCCGTGGTGGCCAAGACGGCGCATCAATCGACCGAGATCGGCAGTTTCGACCGCGCCGCCGGCCTCGCCTTCGGCGTGCTGCGCGGCGTGGTGGTCGTGGCGCTCTTCGTGCTCTTGATGCGCCAGACGACGGATTCTCCGATCGTGTCGCCGCAGGCCGCTATGCCGGCGGCGATTGCGAACGCCCGCACCTTCCCCATCTACGAGGGCGTGGCGGTCGCCATCGAGAACGCCCTGCCGAACATCCGGTCCGGCATTCGTGATATACGGGAAAAGCAGCGCGCTTCTGAGTCGCCCGCCGCGGCCGAAGCCGAAGCCCCCAAGCTCTAAGGAACGCTCATGCGCCCGCGCCCCTGGTTCGACCGCTTTTCGGACGAGGAGCGGTCTCTGCCCGACGTGCTCAACGAAGAGTGCGGCGTGTTCGGCGTATTCGGCAGCGAGGACGCCGCGGTGCTCACCGCCCTCGGCCTGCACGCCCTGCAGCATCGCGGCCAGGAGGGCTGCGGCGTCGCCATTTTCGATGGCGAGCGCTTTCATTTCGAGCGCCATCTCGGGCTGGTCGGCGACAATCTGACCGGCGAGGATTTGCCGCGCCGCCTGCCCGGCTTCGCCGCCATCGGCCACACCCGCTACGCCACTCAGGGCGGCACGATCCTGCGCAACGTGCAGCCGCTGTTCGCCGATCTCTCGCTCGGCGGCTTCGCCATCGGCCATAACGGCAATCTCACCAATGCCCGCCTGCTGCGCGAGCAATTGGTCGATGACGGCGCGATCTTTCAGTCCACCTCGGACACCGAATGCATCTTGCAGCTGATCGCGCGCTCGCGCCGCGCCAAGGTGGTGGACCGCTTCGTGGAAGCGCTGCATCAGATCCAGGGCGCTTATGCGCTCGTGTGCCTCACCAACAATATGATGATCGGCGCGCGCGATCCGCTTGGCATCCGCCCGCTCGTGCTCGGCGATCTGAACGGCGCGCCGATTCTCGCTTCCGAAACCTGCGCGCTCGACATGATCGGCGCGAAATTCGTGCGCACGGTGGAAAATGGCGAGGTGGTCGTCGCCACGCGAAGGGACGGCCAGATCGTCCTCGATTCCTATTTCCCGTTTCCCCGGCAAGCGGCGCGGCCCTGCATCTTCGAATTCGTCTATTTCGCGCGCCCGGATTCGGTGATCGACGGGCGCAGCGTCTATGACATTCGCAAGCGCATGGGCCAGCGCCTCGCCAAGGAACAGCCGGTCGATGCGGACGTGATTGTGCCGGTGCCCGATAGCGGCGTCCCGGCGGCCATGGGCTTCGCCGAAGCGTCCGGCTTGCCGTATGATCTTGGCATCATTCGCAACCATTATGTCGGGCGCACTTTTATTCAGCCCAAGCAGGAAATCCGTCAGCTTGGCGTGCGCATGAAGCACGCCGCCAATCGCGCCGTGCTGGAAGGCAAGCGCGTTGTGCTGGTGGAGGATTCAATCGTCCGTGGCACCACGGCCCAACGCATCGTGCAGATCGTGCGCGAAGCCGGCGCGCGCGAGGTGCATTTCCGCTCCGCCAGCCCGCCGATCAAGCATCCCGACTTTTACGGCATCGACATGCCGACCCAGGAACAGCTGATGGCGGCAAACCTCTCCATCAAGGAGATGCGCAAGGCGCTCGGCGTCGATTCCCTCGGCTTCCTCTCGGTGGAAGGGCTCTATTGGGCCATGGGCGAGGACAAGCGCGACAAGCGCAGCCCCCAATTCACCGATCATTGCTTCACCGGCGATTATCCCACCGCGCTCGTCGATCATGACGCCGACCGCGCCGCCAAGGATTTTCAGCTCTCCCTGCTGGCGGAAGCAGCGAAATAGTGAGCACGCGTATCGTTCTCGTCACCGGCGCCTCGCGCGGGATCGGCCGCGCCGTCGCGCGCGCCTGCGCGCAGGAAGGCTGGCAGGTGATCGCGCTGGCGCGGGCGCAGCGCGCGCTTGAGCAGCTCGACGATGAAATCCGCGCCGACGCCAAGGGCGCGTGCACGATCGTGCCGCTCGACATCAAGGACGGCGAGGCCATCGACAAGCTGGGCGCCGCGCTGCACGAACGCTTTGGGCGCATTGACGGCCTCGCCGCCTGCGCCGGCGTGCTCGGCGCGCTCACGCCCGCCCATCACGCCACGCCGCGCCTCATGGACGAGGTGATCGCGGTCAACCTCATCGCCAATCACCGCCTCGTGCGCGCGCTGCATCCGCTGCTGCGTCAAAGCGAGAGCGGGCGCGCCGTGTTTGTCACATCGGGCGCGGCCCTGAGCGCGAAGGCCTATTGGGGACCCTACGCGGCGTCCAAGGCCGGGCTTGAGGCGTTCGTCAAATCCTACGCCGCCGAATGCGAGATCACGCCGATCAAGGCCAATCTGTTCGATCCGGGCGCGGTGCGCACCAAGATGCGCGCCAAAGCCTATCCAGGCGAGGACCCTGAAACGTTGCCGCCGCCCGAAGAGGTCGCGCCGCACATCGTGGCGATGCTGCGCGCGGACTACGCGCTCAATCGGACGCGTGTGCGCTATGACCGCACGACGCACGTCGCACACACCGAGCGCGCCTAATCCTTTTCCGCATAGGGATTGCGGTTCTGCCGGACGATCAAGCGCACCGGCGTCTTTTGCAGATCGAACGCCTCGCGGATGCCGTTCGTCAGATAGCGCTTATAGCTTTCCGGCAATTCGCTGGCGCGCGACGAGATCAGAACGAAGGTCGGCGGACGCGTCTTGGTTTGGGTGATGTAGCGCGGCTTGATGCGCCGGCCGGACACGGCGGGCGGGGGATGCTTCTCCACGGCGTGGCGCAGCCAATTGTTGAGGTCGCTGGTTTTGACGCGCGCGTTCCAATCGCGATGCGCCGCGAGCACCGCTTCCATCAACCGATCGAGCCCGACGCCCGCCTGCGCGGCCACCGCCACGATCGGCGCGCCGCGCGCGGCCGGGAATTTCTCCCGCGCTGTTTCCCGTAATTCCTCAAAGCGCGCGCGTGGATCAGCCACCTTGTCCCATTTGGCGAAGGCGAAGACGAGGCCGCGCCCTTCGCGCGTGACGAGATCGGCCAGCGCCAAATCCTGATGCTCAAGCGCCTCGTCGACGTCCATCACCAGAACGCAGATATCGGCGAACATGATCGCATTGATCGTATCGGCGACGGACAATTGTTCCAGCTTTTCCTGCACGCGCGCCTTGCGCCGCATGCCGGCCGTGTCGATCAGGCGAAACTCCTGATCCCTCCAGCGCCAATCCACATTGATGGAATCGCGCGTGATGCCGGCCTCCGGGCCGGTCAGCATGCGGTCCTCGCCGATCAGCGCATTGACCAAAGTTGATTTGCCCGCATTGGGCCTTCCGATGATCGCGATCTTGATCGGCCCGCGCGGCGCGGCTTCATCCTCGGCCTCCTCGGCGTCGTGCGCGTCTTCGTCTTCTTCGACGTCCGGCTGCTCGTGCGCGACAAGGGCGGCGTAGAGATCGCCCATGCCCTCGCCGTGTTCGCCCGAGATCGGGATCGGCTCGCCGAGGCCAAGGCCATAGGCCTCCAGCGCGCCCGCCTCGCCGGCCTTGCCTTCGCTCTTGTTCGCCAGGAGCAGAACCGGCTTGTCGGCGCGACGCAGCAGATCGGCGAAGCGCTCATCCGCTGGCGTCACGCCCACGCGCGCATCTATGGCGAAGAGGATCACATCGGCTTCCGCGATGGCCGCCTCGGTCTGCGCGCGCATGCGCGCCTCGAGCGAAGAATCGTTCACGTCCTCGAAGCCGGCCGTGTCGATTAAAACGAGATCGAGATCGCCAAGCCGGCCTTGCGCTTCGCGCCGGTCGCGCGTGACGCCGGGCGTGTCATCGACGATCGCGAGGCGCTTGCCCGCGAGGCGATTGAACAAAGTCGATTTGCCGACATTGGGCCGGCCGACGATCGCGACCTTGATCGTCATGGCCGCATCCGCATCACCTGAGCGCGATCAAACGCGCGCTGTCGGTCACCAGATAGATTTGGCCATTGGCGGCGATCGGCGGCAGAAAGACGGGCTGACCCACATCGCGCGTCGCCGTGATCTGGCCGGTCTCCGGCGCGACTGTCACCACCTCGCCGCGCGAATTGGCGAGCACCAGCTTGCCGCCGACCATGAGCGGGCCAGTCCAGGCGATGCGGCCTTTACGGTCGCCCTCGTCGCGATAGCGGCGCAGCTGCGTGACCCAATAGACATTGCCGGTCGCCCGGTCGAAGGCGGCCAATTCGCCATCCACATTCACCGCATAGAGCACATCGCCCGCGATCAGCGGCGTTTGCGTCGAGGCGAAGCCCTTCGACCAGATGCGCGCGCCGGAGCGCAGATCGATCGCCCCGAGCACGCCGGAATGGCTGGCCGCATACACCACGCCATTGTCGATCGCCGGGCGCCCCGCGATGTCATTGATGGCGGAAAGCGACGTGAGGCGCCCGGAGCGCGACAGCGAATCCACCCACAAGCGGCGTCCATTGGCCGCCAGCAGCGCCACCACTTCGCCGGAGGCGAAGGGCGCGATGACCGTGTCGCCTTCGACGGCGGGGCTGGAGGCGGCGAGAATGCGCGCGGGCTCGGCGATCGCCTGATAGGTCCATTGCACGGCCCCATCGGCCGCATCGAGCGCGACGAGTTCGCTGTCATTGGTGACGGCGTAGACGCGGCCATTGGTGGCGGTCGGCGCGCCATGGAAAGGCGCGTCAGCCCGCGTGCGCCACACCTCCTGGCCGCTGGCGGCGTCGAACGCGGCGACGAAGCCGAAACCGGTCACGGCGAACACGCGGCCGGCGTCATAGGCCACGCCGCCGCCGAGAGCGCGCCGGTCGCGACCTTCCTCGGGGCGCAGGCGCTGCGACCAGAGATCGGCGCCGCTCGCCGCGTCGATGGCGATCAAGCGGTGCTCGGCGTCGAGGAAGAAGAGCTTGCCCTCGCCGATGACGGGCGGCGCCGAGAGGCGCAATTCGTCGCTGGAGCCCGCGCCCAGACCGCTGCGGAAGGCGATGTCGAGCGTGGCCGCGCCCGCGATATGGCCGGGCGCATTGTCCGGCGCGCCGCCGGGCTGGGGCCATTCGGTCAAGGCGGTCTGAGCCGGCGGGATGGGCGTGCGCCCGGCGAGTTCCGGCGCGGGCGCCAATTGCTGCTCGAAGGTAAGGATCGAGATGCGCCCTTCCTCCGGCGCGGTCTCGCGCGGCGCGTTGTCATCGCCGCCGAACGGCCAGACCGCGTCAGCCGCGCGTCCGACAGTGGAGCACGCCGAAAGGGCGGCCGCCGCCACCAGCGCCAAGGGCAAAAACCTGCTCATTCTTTTTCTCCGGGGACGGCGGGTTCGGCAGGCGCCGATTCCGGCGCCGGACCGATGACGGAAAGCGCGAGCTGCGCGCGCTGGCGCACGGCCTCGGGCGCTTCGAAGGCAAGTGTCAGATTCTCAAGCGTGGTGCGGGCCAATTCGAGTTCGCCGGCCTCCCACGCCTCGACGCCGAGAAGCTCGCGCGCGAGATAGGCGGTCGCGCCCTCGCTTTCGATCAACGGCTCAAGGCGCGCGCGCACGGCGGCGAAATCCTGATTTTCAGCGACGAGATAGGCGGCGCGCAGGCGCGCGCTGTCGCGCAGCGTGTTGTTTCCCGCCGCCTCGGCGGCCGCGTCGAACTTGGCGAGCGCCCCGTCCAGATCGCCCTGGCGGGCCAACGCGTCGGCCCATTGCATCAGCGCCATCACCCGATAGACGCCCGGACCTTCCGTGCTGAGGGCCTCGAACGCGCTCGCGGCGGCGGCGGCGTCTCCGGCGCGCAAGGTTTCCTGCGCGGCGGCGAATTCAGCGCCATGCGCTCGCGCCTGATCGATCCGCCATGAATCGTACAGGCGCCATCCGCCCACCAGCGCCAATATCCCTACCGCCGCCGCGGCGACGTACAGGCCATATTTGCGCGCCCAGGCCATCCAGCGGTCCTGGCGCACCTGCTCTTCGACTTCATGAAGAAAGGTATCGGTCTCGTTGGTCACGCGCGTTCCTGCCCTTGAGACCGTGGTGAAATTTGGACGCCCAACACGAGTCAACGAACCGCCAAGCTGGGGCAAGCGGCGTCAAGATGACCCCCGCTCAACGGCGAGCGATGCTTTAGCCGCGCCCGCGCCCGGGAGCAATTCGCGCCGCGCAGCCGATCCAGGCGAAACGGGGGAATTCAAGCGCGTTCGGAGAACAGCCAGGCGCCGGCGCTGGCGAGGCCGGCGAGCACGAGCAATCCCATCCCGCCGCTCAAGGCCGGGGCCTCAAGCCCGCTGGCCATGACCACGCGGCTGAGCTCGGCCACGATGGCCGGTCCCTTGGCGACGAACATCAGGCCCGCCGCCGCCGCGCCGGCCCAGACGCCCCAATTCACCCATTCCTGAACCCGCGCGCGCTCTTCCTGCACGCGGCCCATGACTTTGGCCACGAACCGCTCATCGGCCATGGGCGGGCGCTCGCCCTCGGCGAACAGGGCGCGGAGCATGGCGTCGTCGCGATCTTCGCTCATAACCCCTCCCTTTCGCGCAATACGGCGAGCATACGCTCGCGGCCTCTCAAAACATGCGACTTAAGCGTGCCCAATGGCAAGCCCAGCGCCTCGGCGGCTTCGGCATGGCTCATGCCTTCGCCATAACAAAGCGAAACGGCCGCACGCTGCTCCTGCGACAACACCTTCATCGCCCGCTCCAAATCGAGCCGCGCCTCCGCGCCGGCGGCGTCGGCTTCCGTGACCTGATCGGAATCCAGGAAGGCGGCCGTATCGCGCTTGAGCGCACTTTGCTGGGACCGGCGCGCCTGCAGGAATTGGGTATAGGCGATGCGGCAAATCCAGCCGCGAAACGATCCCTTTTCCTCGAACGTGCCAATCTTGCGCCAGGCGACGACGAACGTCTCCTGGGCGAGATCGTCGGCGGTGGCGGCGTCGGCCATCCTTCGCAGGAAACCGCGCACGAGGCTCTGGTTCCGCCGGACGAGACTTTCAAAAGCGGCCGAGGAGCCGCGTTTCGCCTCGCGCGCCAGCTCCTCGTCCGTGCCATTCACGCCCCGTCCCTGGGATCAGCATCCTTCGGCTTGCGCGTCAGATAGGCTGCGATCAGCTGGCCCGCCCCGATCGCGCCGACGATCACGGCGGCGATGAACATGCCATTGCCGGCCCAATATTGCCCCTCCTCGTCGGGGATGCCGCCTTGCAGGAGGAAGCCTGCCGCCACCAGCCCCACGGCCAGCGCCACGAGGATCACGCCGCCGCGCAAATCCTGCTGGCGCGAGCGCACCGGGCGTTGCAGCGCGCTGATGGTTTCAGGATCGAGCCGGTGGCCGCTCTCCATCGCGCGGCGGAGCGTATCGGCCAGCACGCGCTTGTTTTGCACGCCGCCCCACACCGAGACCGCCACGATCACGGCGATCATGATGAAGAAGCTGATCGGCACCAAGATTTCTTCGAGCATTGGCGGTTCTCCCCCGGCCCCGGCGCGGCCTTACGACCGGGTCGCCTTCAGGAGCGCCAGCGGGCCGGCGATCGTCAAGAAGAGGGTGGCGAGAACCAGGATTTCGGCGGGCGTCATGTGCATCTCCAATTCGCCCCCCTTGGGGCGTCTGATGGAGAGATGCGGCGGGGGCGCGGAACGGATGCACGCCCCGGAAGAATTCCTTGGGCCGACTTCAGGCGAGATCGCTCAGCCGCCCGCGCAACAAATGAAGGATGGCCGAGAAATCCCGCCCCTCTTGTCCGAGCGCGGCGAACATTTGGTAAAGCGCCTCGGCCTGGGCGCCCAGCGGCGTGGAGGCCCCGGCCTTGGCGGCGGCCTCCTGCGCCAGCTTCAAATCCTTCAGCATCATCGCGGTGGCGAAGCCGCCCTGATAGCCGCGATTGGAGGGCGCGGCAGGCACCGGGCCGGGCACGGGACAATAGGAGGTGAGCGACCAGCACTGGCCGGAGGATTTGGACGCGATCTCGAAGAAGCGCTCCGCCTCGAGGCCGAGCTTCTCGGCGAGCGCGAAGGCTTCGCACGTGCCGATCATGGAGATGCCGAGCAGCATGTTGTTGCAGATTTTCGCCGCCTGGCCCGCGCCGCTCTCGCCCGCGCGAATGATCGCGCGCGCCATCGGCTTCAACGCCTCCTCAATTTCGGGAAAATCGCGCTCCGCGCAGCCCACCATGAAGGCGAGCGTGCCTGCATCCGCCGCCGCCGTACCGCCCGAAACGGGCGCGTCCGCGGCGCGCAATCCCGCGCTCGCCGCGTCTTTCGCGGCGGCGCGCGCGTTTTCAACATCGATGGTGGAGCAATCGATCAGAAGCGCGCCCTTCTTGGCGTTGGGAATGACATCGCTCGCATAGGCCGCGCGCACGTGCGGCCCCGCCGGCAGCATGGTGATGACGATGTCGGCGCCGGTCACCGCTTCGCCGGCGGAACTCTGCGGGGCGCAGCCGAGCGACTTGGCGCGCTCCATCGCCGCGCTTGAGAGATCGAACGCGCGCACCGCGCGGCCCGCCTTGGCCAGATTGCCGGCCATGCCGGCGCCCATATTGCCCAGCCCGATGAACGCGATCTCACCCATGGGGTTCTCCCTTTTGTTCGTGGTCAGGCGAGCGGCGTCCATTCCTGATCCGGCGGCAGCGGCGCGAAAATTTCATCGAGCATCGCATTGGTCACGCCAGCCAAGGTTTCCGGCTTCCAACGCGGCGCATTATCCTTGTCGACGATCACGGCGCGCACGCCGTCCTGGAAATCGTTGCGATGGATCACGCGCGCGGCGATGCGGAATTCCATGCGCATATTGTCGGCGAAGGATGACGCCTTGGCGCCCTCGCGCAATTGGCGCATCGCCACCTTCAGCGTTTGCGGCGATTTCGTCGCCAGCGTTTCAAGCTGCGCCTTGGACCAGTCCGAGCCGTCCTTTTCAAGCGCGGCGATGATCTCCTCGACGGTGTCGAACTTGAACACCGCCTTGATGCGCGCCCGGTTCTCCGCGGTGAGTTCCTTCGGGCGGCCTGCGCTTTCGTCGAGCGCGCCAAGGCCCGAGCGCAGCGAAGCGGCCGGATCGTGCGCGCCCGCCGCGCCGGCGATCTGCGTGACCACCGCGCCCAGGAGCTCGCTCGGCACGTAATGCGTCGCCACGCCCGCTTCGATGCAATCGGCCGCCTTGATGCGCGCGCCCGTGAGCGCAAGCCAGATTCCGATCTCGTCCTTCAGACGCGGCATGAACCAGCCGCCGCCGACATCGGGAAAGAGACCAATGCCAGTCTCTGGCATGGCGAACAAAGTGCGTTCGCTCGCCACGCGGAATGGCGCATGGACGGAAAGCCCGACGCCGCCGCCCATCGTCACGCCGTCGATCAGCGCCACGATCGGCTTGGGAAACGAATGGATGAGATGGTTGAGGCGATATTCCGTGCGGAAGAAAGCGCGCGCGGCCGCGCCGTCGCCCGCGCCGCTCTCCGCGAGCAGGCGGATATCGCCGCCGGCGCAAAAGCCGCGCGTGCCCTCGGCGTGGTCGATCAAAACGGCGCCGATCTGCGGATCGCTGCGCCAGGCGAGCAACGCGTCCGTCATCGTCTGACACATCGGTTCGGTCAGCGCATGGAGCGCGGCCGGACGATTGAGCGTCAATCGGCCGAGCTTGTCGGCGACGCGGACGAGAACATCCTCGCTCATGCTTTCAGCATCTCCCGCGCGACGATCACGCGCATGATCTCGTTCGTGCCTTCGAGGATTTGGTGCACGCGCAGATCGCGCACGATGCGCTCGACTTCGTAATCGGCGAGATAGCCATAGCCGCCGTGCAGCTGCAGCGCGTCATTGGCGACCTTGGAGCCCATGTCCGTGACATAGCGCTTGGCCATGGCGCAAAAGCGCGTCGCCTCGGGATCCTTGGCGTCGAGCCGGCGCGCGGCCTCGTAAAGCAGCGCACGCCCGGCTTCCAAATCGATCGCCATGTCGGCGAGCTTGAATTGGGTGGCCTGAAACTCGGTGAGCGCCTTGCCGAATTGCTTGCGGTCGCGCGCATAGGAAAGCGCGCGCGTCAGCGCTTCTTCCGCCCCACCGAGCGAGCATGCGGCGATGTTCAGGCGCCCGCCGTCGAGGCCCGCCATCGCGAACTTGAAGCCCGCCCCTTCCGCGCCGATGCGATTGGCGGCGGGGATGCGGCAATCCTCGAAGATGACCTGCGCCGTCGGCTGCGCCTGCCAGCCCATCTTGCGTTCATTTTTGCCGAAGGAGAGGCCGGGCGCTCCGTTTTCGACAAGGAAGGTGGAGACGCCGCCCGCGCCAGCATCGCCGGTGCGCGCCATCACCACATAAAGATCGGAGAAGCCGCCGCCGGAAATGAAGGCCTTGGACCCGTTAAGCACGTAGGAATCGCCGTCACGCCGGGCGCTGGTGCGCAAGCTGGCAGCATCCGAGCCGGCGTTCGGCTCGGTCAGGCAATAGGAGGCGATCAGCTCCATCGAGGCGAGCGCGGGCAACCATTTCTGGCGCTGCGCCTCCTCGCCGAACGCATCGATCATCCAAGAGCACATATTGTGGATCGACACGAAAGACGCGGTCGACACGCAGCCGCGCGACAATTGCTCGAAGATCAGCGCCGCTTCCAAACGGCCAAGGCCCGCGCCGCCGACATCGTCGCGAATATAGATCGCCGCGAAACCGAGCGCGGCCATCTCGCGCAAGGTCGGCTTATCAAGGGATTTTTCCTCCTCCCAGCGCGCCGCATTGGGACGCAGCGCGCCATCCGTGAAGTCGCGCGCGGCGTCCACGATCATGCGCTGGTCTTCGGAGAGCTGGTAGGCGCTCATCTCAGCGGTGCTTGAAATTGGGCGGCCGCTTTTCGATGAAGGCGGCCATGCCCTCCTTCTGATCCTCGGTGGCGAAGAGCGCATGGAACACGCGCCGTTCGAACAACACGCCTTCGCTCAAAGACACCTCGAACGCGCGATTGACCGCTTCCTTGCAGGTCTGCACGGAAGGCAGCGAGAACCCCGCGATCGTGTGCGCGGCGGCGAGCGCTTCATCGATCAGCTTGTCGGCGGGCACGACACGGGAGACGAGCCCGCTGCGCTCGGCTTCGGCGGCGTCCATGTTGCGCCCCGTGAGGCACATATCCATAGACTTGGCCTTGCCGATGGCGCGCGTCAGACGCTGCGAGCCGCCCATGCCGGGCATCACGCCGAGCTTGATCTCCGGCTGACCGAATTTCGCGGTGTCGGAGGCGATGATGAAATCGCACATCAGCGCGAGTTCGCATCCCCCGCCCAGCGCGAAGCCAGAGACCGCCGCGATCACGGGCTTCCTGCAATCGGTGAGCCGCTTCCAGCCGCCGAAATAATCCGCGCCGTTCATCTGCGCATAGGATTGGGAGGCCATTTCCTTGATGTCGGCGCCGGCCGCGAACGCGCGCTCCGATCCGGTGAGCACCAGGCAGCCGACCTCGGGATCGGCTTCGAGCGCGTCGAGCGCGTCCGACAATTCGCGCAGCACCTGCGCGTTAAGAGCATTGAGCGCCTGCGGGCGATTGAGGCGGATCAGCGCCACGCGGCCATGGCGCTCGATCAGAATGGTTTCATAGGTCATGCAGCAAAGTATCCTTGGCGTTTCGCTTGATCTCAATGAGATTCAACCAATTCCGCGCCACGATGTGGGCGCCGGCCGGCGAGGACAAAAGCCGCCATCCCCCGTCGATCGCCCGCAGCGCCGGCCCCAGCGTCTCGCCCGTCAGCGAGAACAATTCATCCGCGCCGAGCAGCGTCACGCTGTCGGGCCGCACCGCGCGATAGCGTCCCGACGCATGCATCTGATCGAGGATGAGCAGCAGCGCGCGCTCGGTTTCAAGCGCGAGCCCTTCAGCGCGGGCGGCGCGATCGAGCTCGGTTAAACTGAAAGCCGCCCGCATCGCCCCATCGCCCCGCGCGCCAAGATAGGCGCGCAGCGCCAATTCGATCGCGCGCGCGCACATCTGATAGACCGGCGCCGCCGGAGCGCCTTGCGCGCCGACATCTTCGTTGGCGAGCACGTCATGGGCGGCGAGCGCGGCGGCGAAATGTTCGAGCGCGCAGCGCAGCAGACCCTGCGGCGTGGTGCGGTCCTCGGCGGCGGGCCCGCTCATCGCGCTCACCGCATCGTCGGAATGACGAAGGCGGAATCGCCTGTCTCACCTTCGGGCCAGCGCGCCGTTACGGTCTTCACCTTGGTGAAGAACTTTACGCCCTCCATGCCGTGCTGGTTGGTGTCGCCGAACGCCGAGCGCTTCCAGCCGCCAAACGTATGGTAAGCGACAGGCACCGGGATCGGCACATTAATGCCGACCATGCCGACATTCACGCGCGCGGCGAACTCGCGCGCGGCGCGGCCATTACGCGTGAAGATTGCGACGCCATTGCCATATTGATGCTTGGAGGGAAGATCGACCGCTTCCTCGAAGCTCTCGGCGCGCACCATTTGCAGCACCGGCCCGAAGATTTCTTCCTGATAGGTCTTCATCGTCGGCTTGACCTGATCGAACAGGCTTGGACCCAGGAAGAAGCCCTTCTCAAATCCTTGCAACTTGAAATCGCGACCGTCGACGACGAGTTCGGCGCCCTCGTCGACTCCCATCTGAATGTAATCGCTGACGCGCTTTTTGTGCGCCTCGTTGACAACCGGGCCATATTGCGCGGCCGGATCGGTGGAGACGCCGACCTTCAGCGTTTCGATCTCGCCAAGCAAACGGTCGCGCAGCGCGTCGGCGGTCTTGCGTCCCACCGGCACGACCACGGGCAGCGCCATGCAGCGCTCGCCGGCCGATCCATACGCGGCGCCGACAAGATCCTTCACCGTCTGATCGAGATCGGCGTCGGGCAGCACGATTCCATGGTTCTTGGCGCCGCCCATGGCCTGCACGCGCTTTCCGTGCGTGGCGCCCACCTGGTAGACATAATTGGCGATGTCGGACGAACCGACGAAGCTCACCGCCTTGATCGTCGGATGCGTGAGCAGCGCATCGACCGCGACCTTGTCGCCGTGCACCACATTCAGCACGCCCGGCGGCAGGCCGGCTTCGATCATCAGTTGCGCCAGACGCACCGGCACGCTCGGATCGCGCTCGGACGGCTTCAGCACGAACGCATTGCCGACCGCGATCGCGACGCCGAACATCCACATCGGAATCATGGCGGGAAAATTGAACGGGGTGATGCCGGCGACGACGCCGAGCGGCTGGCGCATCGAATAGACGTCGATGCCTGGCCCCGCGCCTTCCGTATATTCGCCCTTCAGCGCGTGCGGGATGCCGCACGCGAATTCGATCACCTCAAGGCCGCGCTGAATATCGCCCTTGGAATCGGCGATCACCTTGCCATGCTCCGACGAGAGCAATTCGGCGAGTTCGTTCATATTGGCTTCGACAAGCCGCTTGAACTCGAACATGACGCGCGCGCGGCGCTGCGGATTGGTGGCCGCCCAGGCGCCCTGCGCCGCCTCAGCTGAGCGGATTACCGCGTCCACCTCATCGGCGGTGGCGAGCTGCACGCGGGCCTGAACCTCGCCCGTATTGGGATTGAACACGTCGCCGAAACGGCCTGAGCGCCCCTCCAGCGCGGCGCCGTCCTTGAAATGATGGATCGTGCGCATGGCCTTCCTCCTGGAGCCGTCTCGATTGTCGCGACGGGTCTAGCGCACGCAATGCGGAGGGGGTACTGCAAAATTGCAGCATGAAGCTGCGTCAATGCCGGCTTGGAGGCGGCGCCCGCGCCATGTTCGACTGGGACGATCTGCGCCATTTCCTGTCCGCCGCCCGCGCTGGCTCGCTCACGGCCGCCGCGCAAAAGCTGGGCGTGGACGCCGCGACCGTGGGGCGCAGGCTCGCCCGGCTTGAGACGGCGCTGGGGGCGACGCTGTTCGTGCGCTCGCCGTCCGGCCTACAGCTGACCGCCACGGGCGGGCGCCTCTTGGAGACGGCGCAAGGCGCGGAAGCGGCGATGGAGGCCGCCGCGCGGGCCACCGCGCGTGACACGGCCAGCGGCACGGTGCGCATCAGCGTATCGGAAGGGTTCGGCACGGCGATCCTCGCGCCCGCCCTGCCGGAATTGCGGCGCGCCCGCCCGCATCTGCGCATCGAGCTCGCGGCGCAGACCGTGCTCCTTTCGCCCACCAAGCGCGAGGCCGACATCGCCATCACGCTCGCCGCGCCGTCCGCGCAGCGTCTGGTGGTCGAACCGCTCACCGATTACGAACTCGGTCTTTATGCATCGAGCGCCTATCTGCGGAGCGCGGGCGCGCCGCAACGCGCGGAGGATCTGCGCGCGCACGCCGTCATCGGCTATGTGGACGATCTCCTGCAGACGCCGGAACTGCTCTATCTCGACGAAATTCTGCCGGGCCTTCGTCCGACCTTGTCGTCTTCCTCCATCCGCGCGCAGCGGGCGATGATCGAAGCCGATGGCGGGATCGGCGTTCTGCCCTGCTTCATGGCCGAGGGCTTGTCGCGCGTGCTGCCGCGCGAGGCGCGGCTGAAGCGCCGCTTCTGGCTCTCCACGCACAAGGAGGCAGGCGACACCGCGCGCGTGCGCGCGGTGCGCGATTGGCTCAAGGCGCTGGTGCGCAATGTGGAAAGCCGGCTGAATCCGACCTATTGATCAGGCGCCCTTCAGAAAAGCGCGCATCCAGCGCTGCACGCGGGCGCGGTCATTGTCACGCGCAAGGCTCGCCAGCAATTCCTCGCCCCGTTCCGGCGTGACGATCCCAAGGCGCACACGCCGGCGTACCAATTCAGCCGCATAATCCGGGGCGAATTCGGGATGGCATTGAAAACTCATCGCGCGCCGATCGTCATAATCAAGCGCCGCGATGGGACAGAATTCATTGGCGCCGATCAGGCGCGCGGCCGGCGGCTTCACCACGACCTGATCCTGATGCGAGACGGGGATCGCATAGGGCGCGGCGGAATCCATCCAAGGCCGCTGCTCGATCACGTCATAGGCGTGCAAGCCCCCGCCCCATCCCTTCTCCGACTTCACCACCTGCCCGCCATAGGCCTCGGCCATGATCTGATGGCCGAAACAAATGCCGACGAGCGGAATCTCCTTCTCAAGCGATGCGATCCAATCGCGCAGCGGCGCGATCCAGGGCAGATCGTCATAGACGCCCGCCGGCGAGCCGGTGATGAGATAGGCGTCGCAATCGCCGCGCTCCGGCAATTCGCCGCCCTCCACATCGAAGGCGCGATAGGTAAATCCATCGCCCAGGGCGGTTTTGAACATATCCGGATAGCTCGGATAATGCGCGAGCTCCGCGGGCGGCGCGCCCGTGCGCAAAACGCCAAGCCGCATATCCCGCCTCATGATTTCGGTGACACCAGAAAATGACCGCGCAGCGCGGCGATGGGCTGCGCGCGCTCCTGCTGCCACGCCTCCACGTGGACGTTCGCGATGCGACGGCCCACGCGCTTCAATTCCGCGCGCGCGAACGTGTCGAGCGGACGGCCCGTTCGCAGATATTCGATGGTCACGTCGATCACGCGCGGCTGGCGCGCCTGTCCTTCGCTGATCGAGATTTGCGCGAGCGCCGTCAATTCCATGAAGGCCCCAAGCACGCCGCCATGCAGCGCCGGCAGCATGGGATTGCCGATCAGATGCGGGCTGAATGGCAGGATCGCCGTCATTTCGTCGCCGGCGAGCTCCACGCGCAGGCCGAGAAATTGCGCGTAGGGTATCTTCGCGAGGAGATTTGAGAGATTTTCGCCGCCGCTCATGATCCAGCCTTCGGCTCCTCGATGATCATGAACGCCGATTGCGCCGCGGCGACCGGATCGTCCGGCGTTTCGTCATAGGCGAGCGCGCGCACGAACGCGACCGAACGCGTGAGCTTGTAGCAATGCGCCTTCGCGTAGATCGGCTTCTGCGGCGCCGCCGCGCGCATGTAATCGATGCGCAGATCGAGCGTGGCGATCCGCTGCATCGTTTGCATCTTCAGATGCACCGCCATGCCGCAGGCGTGATCGAGCAAGGTGGTGACGACGCCGCCGGCGATCACGCCCGTATCGGGATCGCCGACGAGTTTCGCATCGTACGGGATGCGGGCCACCACGCCGTCCGCGTCGACCGAGACCGTCTCGATCCTGAGCGCGCCGGCCTGGCCCGTGCCGGCGTTCATCATCGCCACCTTGGCTTTGTCCGCCTCGCTCATGGCCTCACGCGGCGGTTTGATCGAGGAAAGGATAATCGGTGTAGCCGGTCTGGTCGGGATAATAATAGGTCTTCACATTCGGCTCATTGAGCGGCGCGCCGAGCTTCAAGCGCTCATAAAGGTCAGGATTGGCGATATAGAGCGCGCCGAAGGAGACGGCGTCGGCCTTGCCTTCGGCGAGCAATCGGGCCGCGCTCTCCGGCGTCAGGCGTTCATTGGCGATGAAGGGGCCGCCGAAGGCTTCACGGATTTTCGGACCGATGCTGTCGGCCGCGACATGCTCGCGCGCGAACAGAAAGGCGAGGCCGCGCTTCTTCGCTTCCTTGGCGACATGCGTGAACGTCGCCAGCGGATTGGAGTCGCCCATCGTGTGGGAATCGCCGCGCGGCGCGAGGTGCAGGCCGACGCGGTCCGCCCCCCACACCGACACCACCGCGTCCACGCATTCGAGCATGAAGCGCGCGCGGTTCTCGATCGGGCCGCCATAGCGATCGGTGCGCTTGTTGGAGCCGTCCTGCAGGAATTGATCGAGCAGATAGCCATTGGCGCCGTGCAGCTCCACGCCGTCAAAGCCGGCGCGCATCGCATTTTCCGCGCCGCGCTTGAAGGCCGCGACCACGCGGGCGATATCGGCCTCGTCCATCGCGCGCGGCGTTTCCCACGATTTTTTCGGACGGATCAGAGTGACATGGCCTTCCGGGGGAATGGCGCTCGCCGAGATTGGCTTTTCGCCATTCAGATAGGTGGGATCGGAAATGCGCCCCACATGCCAGAGCTGCATGAAGATGCGTCCGCCCTTCTTGTGCACGGCGTCGGTGACGACCTTCCAGGATTGCGCCTGCTCGTCCGACCAGATGCCGGGCGTGGAGGGATAGCCGACGCCCATGGGCTCCACGGAGGTGGCTTCGCTCAAGATGAGGCCCGCGCTGGCGCGCTGGGCGTAATATTCGGCCATCAGCGCATTCGCGGCGCGCACCTCGCCCGCGCGCATGCGCGTCAGCGGCGCCATGATCACGCGATTGGGCAGATCGATCGCGCCAAGCTTCAAGGGGTCGAACATGGTGGGCATTGGCTGGTCCTAACAGAAGCAATCTTAATTGAGGTGGGCGCGGCGCGCGCACGCCGCAAGCGCAGGAAAACTCGCGCCGCGTTCAGTTCGGCTCATTTTCGAAAAACGGCTCCACCACGCCCTTGAGCGTGATCGTCATCGGATTGCCGAAACGGTCCTTGGCCTTGCCGGCCGAAACCTTCACCCAGCCCTCGCTGACGCAATATTCCTCAACATTGGTTTTTTCCACGCCGTTGAAGCGAATGCCCACGCCGCGCGCGAGCAGCGCCTCGTCATAAAAGGGGCTCTTCGGGTTCACCGCGAGCCGATCCGGCAATGTGTCGCTCATACGCACATCCTAAACGTTGGCATCGACCGTGATTGGCGTTTTTGGCTGATGCAACCAAAAACAATCACGGTCTAATTCACCGCCCGCGTCATGCCCTTCCAATAGGGCTCGCGCAATTGGCGGCGCAAAATCTTGCCGGACGCGTTGCGCGGCAGGGCGTCGATGAAATCGACGCTTTTCGGCGTCTTGAACGCGGCGATCCGCTCGCGGGCCCAGGCGATGATCGAGGCAGGATCGCCCTCCGCGCCGGGCTTCAGCGCCACGATGGCCTTGACCGCCTCGCCCCATTTTTCATCCGGCACGCCGATCACCGCCACTTCCGCGACGGCGGGATGTCCGAAAATCGCGTTCTCCACTTCAGCGGGATAGATGTTTTCGCCGCCGGAGATGATCATGTCCTTGACGCGATCGTGGATGTAGACGTAGCCGTCCGCGTCCATGTAGCCGGCGTCGCCCGTGCGCAGCCAACCATCGGCGCCGAGAGTTTTCGCGGTCGCCTCCGGCAAATTCCAATAGCCCTTCATGTTGTTGGGGCCCTTGACGGCGATCTCGCCCACCTCGCCGAGCGGCATCGTGGAGCCATCGTCCGCGATCACGCGGATCTCCATGCCCGGCAGCGCCTTACCGGCCGAGCGCATGCGCGGCGCGCCGGCGACGTCATGATCCTCCGGCGGCAGCGCCACCACCGTGCCGGTTGTTTCGGTCATCCCATATTGCTGGGCGAAGCCGCATTTGAACACGGCGATGCCCTCTTTCAGAAGCTCAAGCGGAATAGGCGATGCGCCATAAAGGATCGTCTTGAGGCGGCTGTAATCGACCTCGCGCGCGCGCGGATTGCGCAGCACGATCTGCATCGCGGCGGGCACCAGGAACAGCTTCGAGATGCGGTCGCGTTCGATGAAATCGAGCACGGCGTTTGGATCGAATTCGCGCGCGATCACGGCGAGCGCGCCGAAATAAAAGCTCTGAAAGCCCCAGCCCGAACCGCCGATATGGCTGATCGGCATCGCCACGAGGCTCACATCCTCCGCGCTCCAGCGGTTCCAGGTGAGGTTCGCGTCGTCCATCGTCTTGCGCAGGAAGGTGAAATTGTAGTGCGTGAGCATCACGCCCTTCGGATTGCCCGTTGTGCCCGAGGTGTAGAGCTGGATGCACACGTCCTGGCGATCCACCACATGCGCCGGCGGGGCGTTCGATTGCTGGTCGCGCCAGTCCGCATAGATTGGCCAGCCGCGATCATTGGCGCCGAGCGCGATCACCTTCGGCCGGAACGAAAGCAGCGCCGCCACTTTCTCCACGTGCTCGACGAATTCCTCGCCCACGATCACCACCGGCGCCTTGGAATCCTCGATGATGAAGGCGACTTCCGGCGGCGCGAGCCGCCACCCGATCGGGCACATCACCGCCCCGATCTTGGTCGCCGCGAACCAGGCTTCGAAATACCAATCCGTGTTCTTGCCCACATAACAGATGCGCTCGCCCGGCTTCACGCCCAGCGCGGCGAGACCGTTCGCGGCCTGGTTGGTGCGCGCCTCGAACTGCGCCCAGTTCGTCTCGCGCCCCTCAAAGCGCATGACGAGGGCGTTCGGCCGCACGCGCGCATGATAGGCCGGCACGGCGGCGATGGAGGTCAGAGCGTCGTGGTCGATCATGGGGCTCCCCGGGGGTTTGGGCTGGCGCATCTGAAGTGCGCCTTGGAGCGCCCTTAAAGCAAAGCCCGGAGCCGCCTTCAACGCGACGGTGGGGAAAGCGTCCCGCCGAACGGAAAACGCCCGCCGGCAGGACCGGCGGGCGCTTGGTTCACGCTTATGAGGCCGGCCTTAGTCGCCGAACTCGTAATTGACGCGCACGCCGATGGTGCGCGGCGGCAGAACGTCTGAATAGTACCCGCGTGTATAGACCGGGCCGCCCGCATCGTCGGTGAAGACGTTGTTGCTCAGCGGCGAGCCGACCGCGCCGATTTCGGCGAACTCGTCGAACAAATTGTTCACGTAGAATTTGAGGCCCCAATTATCCCCCGATAGCGCGGCTGAGATGTTGGAGATCGAATAGCTGGGCAGGACGAGGCTGCCGCCGCGGCCACCGGTGCGTGTGAGCACTTCGCTGATGGCGGAAACGCCATAGCTGAAATCCCATTCGAGCCCGTTCTCCAGGGGCAGATTGTAATTGAAGAAGAGACTGCCCGAATGCTGCGGCGCGCCCGGCAGACGATCGCCCTTTTGCCCGTCGATGCGGAAGGCCGAGGCGGGGTCTCCGGGAGTCAGCCCGAAGAACGGAGATTCCGGATCGAGCACGCTCCCGTCGTTCGGCACCACGAAGCCATTTTCCTGGTTCAACACCGTGATCAGGTCACGAGACAGCGCCGAAAGCTGGCTGTCCGTGTAAGAGTAGGCGCCGCGAACGGTGAAGCGCTCGGTCGCTTCCCAATTGAAATTGATTTCATAACCGCGCGTGGACGCCCCTTCGCCATTGATGATGATCGGCTGGGAGCCGACGAGCGAGGCGGACGTCACCTGCGGCCCCACCCAATCGATATAATAGGTCGCCAGATTGAGGATCAGGCGCCCATCCATCCACTCGGTACGGAAGCCGATTTCGAAATTCTCGGTGACGTCGGCGTTGTATTCCTCCTCGCCAGGCGAGGCGCACACGCTCTGCCCGCCGCCGGGCGTGCATGGATTAAGGCCGTTCGTATTCCCGATGCGGAAGCCTTCACTGTAGGTGAAATAGCCCATGATGTCGTCGGTGAAGTCGAACGACGTGTTGAACTTCCACAGCGTGCCCTCATCCCGCTGATTGGCGGGGATCAAGGCCGGCAGGATCACCTCATCCGGGCCATAGGCGCCCAACGCCGTTCGCAGGATCGGGAATGTCGTCGCGCCTTCGGTGCGCAGATTGTAGGTGTAATAGCGCGCGCCGACCGTGACATTCCAACGATCCGTCAGATCAAACCCTAGTTCGCCGAACAGCCCCTGCTCAATCAAATCCTGGAAGCCGACATTGTAATATTCCAAATCGTCCGGCCGCGGCGCTGCGCTGAAATAATTGTCGAACCAGAATTGCGAGAAGCCGGGCGTGAATTCCGAACTCGTGTCGTCGGAACGCTGCTGGCTGTAAAACGCGCCGACGAGCCAGCTGACCGGGCCTTCGGTCGTCGAAACGAGACGCACTTCCTGCGAAAACTGCGTCTGGTCCGTGGTGTCGAGCGTCAACGCCGTGAAGGTCGGGAAATTGTCGTAATAATAATAATATTAGGCCGGATTCAGCAGCAGCAGCAGGTCCGTCTGATCGCGCTGCGTCTTCTCGAAGATGCGCGAATAGCCCGTCGAGGACGTGAGTTCGGCGAAGCCGACATCGAATGTCTGCTCAAGCGCGAGCAAATCGATATTGCGTTCGAACGTTTCGCGCACGCGCTTGGTGGATTCATATTCGTCAACGCCCGGCAGAACGCCGCGGTGTGAGCTCATCTGACGCCCGCCAGAGAGCGAATTCTGGAAGAAATAGGTCAGATTAGCTTCATATGTTTCTGTCGGCGCCCAGCGGAACGCGATGCGGCCCGAGACGATGTCCTCGTCGTTGGCGTCCGCCACCGGCGCCAGATTGGCCGCGCGCTGCGCGGGGTCATTGAAATCGGTCAAATCCGATTCCGAAACGCCCGGCTCCTGGACGATATAATTGTAATCGATGAAGCCGGAATCCTCGAGGCGGTCGATCACACCACGAATGGCGAACTTGTCGCCGACCGGGATGTTGAACGTCATGCCGACTTCGTTCGAGAGATCGTCGCCCTCGCTGTAGCTATAGACATCCGCGCGATAGCCGATCGTCGCTTCGCCGAATTGGGGGCGCGTGGGGATGTAGCGGATCGCGCCGCCGAGCGTTCCGGAGCCATAGAGCGTGCCCTGCGGCCCCATCAGCACCTCGACGCGCTCCATATCCTCAAGGCGCAAATCGACGACGAGCGGGATATCCCCGACATAGACGCCGACCGTGCCGCCGCCATCGGTGGAGCCGTCATTGGAGCCGAGCGGGTCGGCGTTGAGGCCGCGCACGATGATCGGGTTCGAGGCGTGGGTGCCCTGATCGATGATGCGCAGGCCGGGCACGAGCGTCGCCAGCTCGGTCAAATCCTGGACGCCGGTCTCCTCGATCTGCTGGGCCCCGACCGCCGCGATGTTGACCGGCACGTCCTGGACGCTCACCGCCCGCCGCGAGCCGGTGACGACGATCTCATCGTCCCCCGAGGCCGCCGCGTCCTGCGCCGCCGCCACGCCGCCGGCCATGAACGGCAGGGCGAAGGCGCTGATCGTGCTGGTCAGGATCGCCAGGCGCCGCCGGCTGTTCGACATTCTCATGCATTTCCCCTTCAATTCCAGTCGGTCAGCTTGCGCTTCGAGCGCGCGGGAACAAGGTGACGCCCTGTTCACACCGCGCTTTCACGACTCGGCGCCTAACGGACCCGCAATGGACACAGTTCTGACGCAAAAAGCGGCGGCGTCGACCTTGCGCAGCGGAAGGGGCTAGAAATGACGCCCATTCCAGGCACGCTGTGGCGCCGCCGCAACAAAATGGCTTCAGCATTGTGACAAGCACGCAAGAGTTTCTGGCCGAGGCGCGGCGCGCGCTCCTGGCGCGGGATTTTCGCACCGCCCATGGCGCCTCGCTCCTGGCGCTGCGCGAGGATTCCCGCTGCGCCGAGGCGTTCTTCATCCTGGGGCTCATCGGGGCCGAGCACGACAATTTCGAGAAGGCGGGCGAATTGTTTCAGCGCGCCATCGCCATCGATCCCGCGCCCGCCGCCTATCACGCCCATCTCGGCAAGGCCCTCATCCGCCAGCGGCGCGAAGCCGAGGCGTTCGCGGCCGCCGAAGCCGCCGCCGCGCGCGGCCCCAAGGATGCGCTCACCTTCGACACGATCGGCGTGATCTTCAGCCATGCCGGCCAGCATGACCGGGCGATCCCTTTTTTCGAGGAGGCGGTGGCGCGCGACCCGGCCAATGACCGCTATCTGCGCAATCTCGGCGTGTCGGCCCAGTTCAGCGGCGATTTCGAGACGGCCGAAAAGGCGTTCCGCGCCGAGCTCAAGCACGCCCCGCATCGGCGCCGCCCCTATGCGGCCCTGGTGCATCTGCGCAAGCAAACGCGGGAGGAGAATTTCATCGCCGAGTTGGAGCGCCAATTCGCGGCGGAGACCGAGATCGACGCCAAGCTGCAGATCGGCCACGCGCTCGCCAAAACCTATGACGATCTCGGCGACTGCGAGACCGCGCTCGACTGGCTCTTGAAGGCCAAGGCGCCGAAGGCCGCCGCGGTCGGCGACATGACCGCCCATGCCGAAAAGCTGTTCGCCGCCGCGCGCGAGGCGTTCGCGGCGACGCCCGAGGGGCGCGGCTCGATGCGCGAGGACGCGATCTTCGTGATCGGCATGCCGCGCACCGGCACCACCTTGATGGACCGCATCGTCTCCAGCCATCCCGACGTCGCCTCCGCCGGCGAACTCGGGCATGTCGCGCGTCTTTCGGCGGAAATGGCGCTGCCGCTCGTTGCGCCCCCCGCCAGCGACGCCAAGGTGATGGCGGCGACGGCGCGGATCGATCTCGTCGCGTTCGCGGAAAGCTATCTCGCCGCCGCGCGCGCGCGCATCGGCGATGAGAAGCACGTGCTCGACAAGATGCCGATCAATTTCCTCTATGCGGGCCTCATCCATAGGGCCATGCCCAATGCGCGCATCATCTGTCTGCGTCGCGATCCGATGGACGCGTGCCTCAGCAATTTCCGGCAGATCTTCAACGGCGAGGCCGCGCATTATTGGTATTCGTATGGGCTTGAGACGACGGCGCGCTATTACGCGCTGTTCGACCGGCTGATGGCGCATTGGCGCGCCGTGCTGCCGCCCGATCGCTTCACCGAAGTTCAATATGAAAGCGTCGTCGCCGACCTCGAAGGCGAAGCGCGTCGGCTGATCGATTTCTGCGGCCTGCCGTGGGACGATCGCTGCTTGAACTTCCATGAAAACGAAGCGCCGGTGGCGACGCCAAGCGCAGTGCAAGTGCGCAACCCGATCTATTCCAGTTCGATTGGCCGCTGGCGCCGCTATGGCCCTGGCCTTGAGCCCCTGCGCGCGGCGCTCGCCGCAGCCGGGGTGACGCTAAGGGATGCGGCGGCGTCAGCCTAGCGTCAGAGCGCCAGGGCCGCTAAGGGACGCCCATGCAGCCCCGCCTCCACGCCATGATCATCCCGGTCACACCGTTTCAGCAGAACACCAGCCTTGTCTGGTGCGGCGAAACCAAGCGCGCCGCCTTCATCGATCCGGGCGGGGACATGCCGCGCCTGCTCGCGGGCCTCGAAAAATCCGGCGCCACGCTGGAGAAAATCCTGCTCACGCACGGCCATCTTGATCATGCGGGCGCGGCCGCCGACTTGCGTGAGCGCTTCGGCGTGCCAGTCGAGGGCCCGCACGAAGACGAAGCCTGGCTGCTTCACTCCATTTCCGAACAAGGCGCGCGCTATGGCCTGCCCGAAGCGCGCGATGTCACGCCCGATCGCTGGCTGAAGGATGGCGACACGGTCGCGCTTGGCGCGCTCAGCTTCGACGTGATCCATACGCCGGGCCATACGCCGGGGCACGTGGTGTTCCTGCACAATGAGAGCAAGCTCGCTTTCGTCGGCGACGTGATCTTTCAAGGCTCGATCGGGCGCACCGACTTTCCGCGCGGCGATTATCAAAGCCTCATCCACGCCATTCGCGAGAAGCTGTTTCCACTCGGCGACGAAATCCGCTTCGTGCCCGGCCATGGGCCGATGTCGAGCTTCGGGCAGGAACGCAAGACCAATCCCTGGGTTTCCGATGCGGCGATCAGCGCCGAATGAACGCCACGGCAAAAATGCTTCGCCACGCCGGCCCCCGCCGGCGCGCGGAGCGATGGGAGCAGCCAAGCATGGCCAACGCGCACGATTTCAGCTTCGTCACGCTCGCCCAGCATGCGCCGCTGCCGCTCTCCGATTTCGCGGGCAAGGCCCTCCTGGTCGTGAACGTGGCGAGCGCGTGCGGGCTGACGCCGCAATATCGCGATCTTGAGGCGCTCTATAAGGCCAAGGCCGCCAAGGGCCTCGTGATCGTGGGCGTGCCGTGCAATGATTTTGGCGGCCAGGAAAGCGCGTCCGAGCTGGAGATCAGCGCCTTCTGCACCAACACGTACGACGTCACCTTCCCCATGGCCGGCAAGGTCGACATCGTGTCGCGCGAACGGCGCCATCCCTTCTATGGGTGGATCGCAGCTGAATTGGGCGAAGCGGCGCTGCCGCGCTGGAACTTCCACAAATATCTCATCGGCAAAGACGGCGCCTTGGTGGACGGCTTCGGCTCGAAAGAGGCGCCGTTATCGCCCGCGCTGGTCAGCGTGATCGACCGCACGATCTCAGGCGGCGCCTAACGCTCAATGCGCATCCGCCCTTGAAGGCTGATAATCGCCGCGCTTCATCGTCCACATGAAGACCGAGGCGATCGTGAGCAGAACCGCCAGAAACATGAATTGATCGTTGAACGTCATCACCAGCGCCTCACGGTCCAGATAAGAGACGTAGGACACGATCGCTTGGCGCTCCGGATCGAGCGCGCCGGTGAGCTCTAGATGACGCTGCTGCTGTTCGATCACCATACGCACGGCGGGATCGTTGATGTCCGCGCCCGCGTATAATTCCTGGCGGTGCAGCGCGAACGAGTAAGTATGCACGGTGTTCAGAAGCGCCAAGCCCAGCGCCCCGCCGAGATTTCTGAACAGATTGAACAAACCCGTCGCCGATTGAATGAGATGCGGCGGCAGCGCCTGCAAGGCGGGCTGCATCACCGACATGAACATCAGCATCATGCCGAAGCCGCGAAGCACCTGGGGGATCATGAAATCGGAAAACCCGCTCTGCGCGGTCAGATGCGTCTGCAGCCAGCACGAGGCCGCCGCGAGCAGGAAGCCGGCGAAACCGAAGGGCCGCAGGTCCGGCAGCGTTCGGATGTAGACGCCGATGATCGGCATCGCGATCAGCATGGTGAGGCCCTGCCCCCACATCAGCGCGCCAATCTGTTCGGGATTGAGCCCACGCACCTCGCCGAGAAAAACCGGCTGCAGAAAGATCGGCCCGAACAGGCCCATGCCGATGAGAAAGCCAAGCGCGGCGCCAGTGGCGAAGACACGATTGCCAAGCGGGCGCAGATCGACGATCGGCGTGATGACGCTCAAGGCGCGCCAAAGAAAAACACCGCCCGCGATCACGCAGACAATGCTGGACAGAACGATGCCGCCGTCGCGGAACCAGCCATCGCCCGGACCTTCGTCGAGCACGTACTCCAAGAGGCCGAGGAAGATCGCCATCGCGCCGAGCCCGAGAAAATCGATGCGCTTCAGCATCGCGAATTCAGGCTTGTCCCCGCGCATGAAGCGAAACACCAAGGCGGCGATCGCTATAGAAGGGATGATGTTGATCCAAAACAGCATCCGCCAACCGAAATTCTCCGCGATGAAGCCGCCCAGGGAAGGTCCGATCGTCGGCCCCAGCGACGAGATCAGCCCAACCATCGCGCCGGTCATGCCCTGCTTGCTGGGCGGAAATTTCGAATAGAGCGTGGCCATGGTCGTTGGGATCATGGCTGCGCCAGCGAAGCCTTGCAGCGCGCGGAAGGTGATGAGCGAATTCATATCCCATGCGATCGCGCACAGGAGCGAAGCAAAACCGAACGACAGCGCAGAGAGCGCGAACAAAAGCCGGATGCCAAGCGCGCGGCCCAGAAATCCGGAAAGCGGAATGCCGATCACCTCGGCGATCAAATACGCCGATTGAACGCGGCTCACTTCATCGCGGCTGGCCGAAACGCCCGCCTGAATCGATCCGATGGCGCTGGCCACGATCTGAATATCGAGGAGCGCCATGAAATTCCCAAACATCATGGCGATCATGGAAATCCATAGCCATGCGGGAACCTCTTCCTCCGCGGGCTGGGCCGCGGCGGAGGCGGCGAGCGTGGTCACGCCGCAGGGCCGCGCGTGTCGACGATCACTTCAACCGACAGCCCCGGCCGCAAGCGCGCGCGCTCGGCGTCTTCGGGCGCGACGCGAATGCGCACCGGCACGCGCTGCACGATCTTGGTGAAATTGCCGGTCGCGGTGTCCATCGGAATGATCGAAAACTCCGCGCCCGACGCCGGCGCGATGGATTCCACCACGCCTTCCAGCCGCAAGCCGCGATCAATGTCGGGACGGATTTCCGCGCGCTGGCCCGGGCGAATGTCGGCGAGCTGCGTCTCCTTGAAATTGGCGATCACATAAACCTGGTCGAGCGGCACCACGGCCATCAGCGGCGCGCCCGGCTGCACCAATTGGCCGAGCTGGGCTTGGCGATCGCCGATGACGCCGGCGAACGGCGCGCGCACGATGGTGCGCTCCAAATTCAGCTCCGCCGTTTCGACATTGGCGCGCGCCGCCGCGATCGCGGCGATGGCGGCCGCTTCATCGGCCCCGGTCTGACGCACGCGCGCCTCGATCTGCTGCATGCCGGCGGCGGACAGAAGGCCGCGTTCGGCGAGCGGGCGATAGCGCGCGCGGTCGGCCTCCGCGAGCGCTCGCTGCGCCGCGATCGACCGCAATTGCGCCTCCGAACGCGCGATCTCGGCCCGGGCGCGGGCGAGTTCGGCTTCGTAATCGGCAGGCTCGATCAGGACGAGCACGTCGCCGGCGGCCACGGTCTGATTGTCGGTGACGGCGATGGAGCGGACATAGCCGCCGACCTTGGCGGCGATCAGCGAGATATCGGCCCGCACATAGGCATTGTCGGTCGTCACATGATGGCGCCCGACGAAGAACCAGTTCAGCGCAAGGCCGGCGAGGAAAAGCGCGAAAATCGCCGCCGCGATGAGTAGGCCGCGTTCGACCCGGCTGCGCCGGCCGGCCCAGGCTCGAAGGCCGCCCGCCGCGCCGATCGTCTGTTCCGTCTCCGCCGCCAGCGGCCTTGCGCCCAGATCGTCCGGCATGAGCCTCTCCCGGCGCGGCGCGCCGTCGTTGGTGTGTAATCGTCGCTACGTTGACACTGATGTCAAGTTGCGCCCGGCTCGCGAAGCCCCTTAATCTCCAGCCGCGCAGCCAGGACAGGAGGCGGAGATGAACGACACCGCCCCGCCGCCCACACGCCCGCCCACACGAGGCGCGGCCCGCCGCCAAGCCTTCCTCGAAGCGGCGACGGAGGTGTTCCTGGAAGAGGGCTACGAGGCCGCCAGCGTGAACGAGGTCGTTCGGCGCGCGGGCGGCTCGCTCGCCACGCTCTATGCCCAATTCGGCTCCAAGGAGGGGCTCTTCCTGGCCGTGGTGGAGGATTCCACCGAACGTTTCGCTGCCGTGCTCGCGCAGACCGCCGATCATCGCAAGCCGCTGGCCGAAGGGCTGCAGGAGATTGGCGAGCGCTGGCTGGAAGGCATTCTGCAACCGCTCTCGCTCGGTCTCTTCCGCATCCTGGTGAGCGAGGGGCGCAAATTCCCCGCCATGATGGAGCGCTTTCTCGCCTCCGGCCCCGAGCGCGTGCGCGCGGCGATTTCCGCCTATCTGATGGAACGCGGCCCCGTGGAAGGGTTGAAGCTCAGCCGCCAGGACGCCGATTTCCTGGGCGCCAGTTTTTGCGACATGCTCCGCGCCACGCATCAATATCGCGCCCTCGCCTCGCCCACCTATGTGCTCACCGAAGAGCAGCAGCGCGCCCATGTGGCGCGGGCCGTGCGCTTTCTTCTGGACGGCGCGCGGCCGCGTCCAGCCGCTCCATGAGCCGCGCCACGCGCTCGTCCGAACGCGCCGCCATCGCCCCGTTCCGCGCCATGGAGATGGCGCGCGAAGCGGACCGCCGCATCGCGGCGGGCGAACGCATCGTGCGCTTCGATGTCGGCCAGCCCTTCGTCGGCGCGCCGGACACGGCGCGGGCGGCGATCCGCGCGCAGATCGACACGCACCTCTTCGGCTATACGGACGGGCTCGGTGCGCCAGCGCTGCGCGCGCGCATCGCGGCCTGGTATGGCGAGACCTACGGGCTCGACGTCGCGCCCGCGCGCGTGGCGATCACGGCCGGCGCTTCGGCGGCGTTCGTTTTGACCTTCCTGGCCTTGTTCAACACCGGCGATCGCGTCGCGCTCGCCGCGCCCGGCTATCCGCCTTACCGCCATGTCTTGAAAGCGCTGGGCATGAACCCGGCGATGATCGAAGCGCAACCGCGCGAGAAATTGCAGCTGACGCCCGCGCATCTTCGAACGCTGGCGCTTGAAGCGCCCTTGGCCGGCGCGCTCGTGGCGAGCCCGGCGAACCCGACAGGCGCGATGCTGAACAAAGCCGAGCTCGCCGCCTTGGCGGACGCCGCGCGCGCTGAAGGCGCGGCGTTCATCTCCGATGAGATCTATCACGGCCTGACCTATGAGGCGCCCGCCGTGACGGCGCTCGCGGTCGATCCCGACGCGATCATCATCAATTCCTTCTCCAAATATTGGGCGATGACCGGCTGGCGCATCGGCTGGATCGTGGCGCCCGAGCCTTTGATGGGCGCGATCGAGCGCTTGAGCCAAAACCTCTTCATCAGCGCGCCCGCGCCCGGACAAGCCGCCGCGCTGGCCGCGATAGAGGCGCGCGAGGCGTGCGAGGCGCGCAAGGCCGTCTATGCCGCGAACCGCGCGCGCATTCTCTCCGCGCTCCCGGGGCTGGGCCTCAAGGCGGTCGCGCCCCCGGACGGCGCCTTCTACGTGCTCGTCGATATCGGCGCGCATGGCATGGACAGCGAGACCTTCGCCGCGCGCGCGCTGGCCGAGGCCGGCGTGTCGATGACCGCCGGAATCGATTTCGACGAGACACGCGGTCGCGACTGGGTGCGCATCGCCTATGCGCGCGCGGAGGACGAAGTGGTCGAGGGGCTTGAGCGCCTCGCCGGCTGGCTGCGTTAAGCACGCGCGATTCATCGTTCATTCAGGTTGCGTTCAGATCGCGGCGCGCAGCGTGCATGGCGAGCGACGGGCGATGTGACCGGAAACATCCGCGCACGGGAGAGCCTGATGAAATCACGTCTGCTGACCGCGGCCGCCGCGGCGGCCTTGACCGCGTTCCTGTGGAGCGCGGACGCGTCCGCGCAAGGCAATGACGGCCGTGGACGCGGCGAATGGTCGAGCCAGCGCGGCGGCGGCGAAGGCCGGGGCCGCGCCGAAGAGCGGCGCGGGCGCGAGGGCGGCGGCGACATTCATCGTCAGATGCGTTCGGGCGGCGAGGGCGAGCGGCGCGAGGAGCGTCGCCCCGAGGGGCAAGGCGCGCGCCAATTCCGCTCCGAAGGCGAGCCGGCGCGCCGCTTCGAGCCGCCGAGGCCAGATCAACGCCAAGCGCGCGGCGGCGGCGACATTCATCGCGACATGCGCGGCGGACCAGCGCGCGAGGACCGCCGCCCGGACGTGCGCCAAGCTTATCGCGACGATGGAAGACGCGGCGACGATGGGCGCGGACGCGACATTCATCGCGACCTGCGCGGCGGCCCCGATCGCGCGCACGAAGGCGGCCCGCGCCGCAGCGAGGGCTATCCTCGCCCCGACGTGCGCCATGCCTATCGCGACGGCGGCGGCGACGATCGCTGGCGCGATCGCGGCCATGATCGGCGCCATGACGATCGGCGCCATGACGACCGCCGATACGACGACAGAGGCCGGCATGACGATTATCGCGGCGATCATCGCGGCCACGATTCTTATCGCCACGACGATCATCGCCGCCATGACGGCTATCGCCGTCACGACGATCACAATCGCTACGCCTATCGCCATGAAGGCCGGCGTCATTATGACGGGCATCGCGGCTATGATCGGCGCTGGAGCGATTGGCGGCGGATCCCGCACGGCCATTATTTCAGCTGGGATTATGCGCGTCCCTTAAGCCGGTATTGGGGCGCGGATTATTATTGGTGGTCCTATCCGCATTGGCGCCGGCCGCACCGCGCCTATCGCGTGGGCTATGTGATCCCGGCCTATGTGTATTGGGAGCCGGTTCCGTACGAGCTTTATTATTATCTGCCGCCCCCGCCCTATGGCTGCGATTACGTGCTCGTGGACGGCGACGTGCTGCTGATTTCGCTGACGACATATCTCGTGATCGACGCGCTGATGCGCGCCTATTAAGCGCCCACGATTCTTCACCGGCGCCTGATGCTTCAGGCCCGGCGAAATGTTTCGCATAGAGCGATCAGCCTAAGGCGGCGCGCGCGCCATCGCGGCGAACACCAGCGCGCACGCGATGATCGAAAGCGCGCCGAGCGTGCGCGGCGCGGAAGGATGCGGCGATGCAATGCGCTTCGCGGCGTCGCACAGCGCTGTGATGGCGCGCAGAAGACGCGCGGCGACGCGCGCCACGATCTTGCGCGGATCGCGCGCGATGCGCGCGAGCTTGGCGAAACCGCCGCCGCGCCAATAACAATCGCTGAGCTTCATCAGCGCGCGAAAATCGATGGACGGCTCGCGCGCGCCTGTCGCCAGAAGCGGCGTCAAAGGCCGCGCACAGAGATAGCGCGCCGCGTCGATCAGGAAGAGAAGCCGCGCCGTGCGCGTGATCGGGCCCATGAGCCAGCGGCCAAACGGCCCCAACGCTTCAGCCAGGGCGATCATCGCGCGCAGAAACGGCCACGCCCAAAGGGCTTGCTCCGTGTTCTGGTCCTCGTCGGGACGAATGATGATCGCGCTTTCCATGTGCGCTCATCTTAGGCGCGCTTGTCATGGGGTCGGATAAGCGCGTGCGTATGCAACGATGCTCGCCCCCTCGGTCTCGCCGCGCTCGACCGCTCCCCCGTAAACGAGGGGAAGGCGAAGAGCCTTATTTCAAGAGCAGCCGCGCGCGATCCGCATCGGCGGCGATTTGCCGACGCAACGCGTCGAAGCTGTCGAACTTTTGTTCCGGGCGGATGAATTCGATCAAGGCGACCTCGATCTCGCGGCCATAGAGATCGCCGGCGAAATCGAAAATGTGCGCCTCGAGCAAGGGCTCGGCCGCGCCCACTGTTGGCTTCACCCCGATATTGGCGACGCCCGCATGGGTGTCGTCGCCGATGCGCACGCGCACGGCGTAAACCCCGAAGCGCGGGCGCACATAGGCGCCGAGCGCGACATTGGCGGTGGGAAAATCGATCGTGCGGCCGCGCTTGGCGCCTTCGATCACCGCGCCTTCGATGGCGAAGGGCCGGCTGAGCAGACGCGCGGCGCGGACCACATCGCCCTCGCGCAGCAGCGCGCGGATCGATGTGGAGGATATCCGCAAGCCCTCGTCCAGGATCGCGTCCAACACGGTCACGCCGAAGCCATGACGCGCGCCCGCCGCCCGCAAGGCGCCCACATCGCCGGCGCGGCCCTTGCCGAACCGATAATCGGCGCCGACGCAGACATGACGCGCGCCGATCGCTTCGACGAGCACGCGCGCGATGAAATCCTCCGCCGGCAAGGCCGCGAGCTCGGCGTTGAAGGCGATCTGAAACACCGCGTCCGCGCCCAGCGCAGCGAGCGCGCGCGCGCGCTGCGCCGCGCTCTGCAAACGAAACGGCGCGGCGGCTGGATCGAAGAAATGGCGCGGATGCGGCTCGAACACGGCGGCGGCCTTGGGCGCGCCCAAAGCGGCGGCATGTTCGCAGGCGGCGGCGAACACGCCTTGATGGCCGCGATGCACGCCGTCGAGCACGCCAAGCGCGATCGCCGCGCCGCGCAGCGCGGCAGGCGCCGGCGCACGCCCATCGAGCACGGCGAGCATGGCTCAGCCCTTCCGCGGAACCATGATGATCGCTTCACCCTCAAGCACGGCCTTGCCGTCCACGCTGCACACGCAGGCGAGCGTGGCGCGCGCCTTCTCGCCATCGAGCGCCACGATCTCCACGCGCGTCGTCACGCGCGCGCCGAGCTTAACGGGGCGGCGGAAGCTGAGCGTCTGCGACACATAGATCGCGCCGGGCCCGGGCAGATCGTTGCCGATCACCGCCGAGATATAGCCGGCCGACAGCATGCCGTGGGCGATGCGCTCCTTGAACGGCGTCTGCGCGGCGAAAGCGGCGTCCAGATGGACGGGGTTATGATCGCCCGACACGTCCGCGAATTGGCGCACAACCGCTTCGGTGACTTCATTCACCCGCTCGGCGGACTGACCAATATTAAGGTCTTCGAAATAAAGACCGCCCCGGCGTTCACTCATGATTAAGCCCTGCTTTACCGAATATTTGCGGAGGTTTGCTATTTATCTCAGTGAAGGGCGGACGGAAAGCACGGCGCCAAGCCGGCCTCCCGTCTGAAACCCGCACCGCCTTTAAGCGTTGGCGGGAAAAGCACAAGACGGTGGGCGTGGTGGAGAAGGCGATGGCCGTATCGATGACGATGCCGATCCTTGTGGTCGACGACTACAACACCATGTTGCGCATCCTGCGCAATCTGCTGCGCCAGATTGGCTTCACCAATATCGACGAAGCCAGCGACGGGCCTGACGCCCTCTCCAAGCTGCGCGAGCGCCCCTATTCGCTGGTGATCTCCGATTGGAACATGTCGCCCATGTCCGGCGCGGATTTATTGTCCACGCTGCGGGCCGATGAGCGCACTCGGAACACGCCCTTCCTCATGGTGGCGGCTGGCGGCCATGGCGAAAGCGTCGCGCAGAACGCCGGCGCCGACAGCTACATCGTCAAACCGTTCAACGCACAGGCGTTGAAGAAGAAGCTCGTCGCCGTGCTCGGCGATTTCTAGAGCGCGTTTCTCATGTCTCAGGGCGCGCGCTGAACCTGCGGCTCGGTGAGCGCGCGCTGCGCCGGTTGCAGCGCGGGCCGCACCTGGATGCGCAATTGCTCGCAGCGCCGCGCCAATTCCGGATCGACCGCCACCTCTTCGTGCTCGGCCTGCACCGCGCGCGCCTGGCGGCACGCCTCGGCGGTGCGCCCGTCGCGATCGAGCGCGCGCACCAGCTTTTGCGCGTCCACCTGCAGGGCCTGCGCGACGGGCGCGTCCGGCGCAGCGCGCGCGCGCAGATCGAGCGCGGCCTCGTAACGCTGCGAGGCGGCGGCCCAATCATTGCGCGCCGCGGCCGCATCGCCGAGCGCGCCCTCCACGAAGGCGCGCCCTTCCGGGGCCTGCAATTGCGGCAGCGCCGCCGCGAGGCGCTGTTCGGCGATCGCGGTCTGGCCTTGCGCCTGCGCGGCGAGCCCCTCGCTCACGAGAGCGGCGCCGCTCGCTTCGCGCGCGCGATCATTCCGCCGATACGACCAGGACAGCATGCGCCAGACCTGGGCGTCCTGCGGATTGACGTTGCGCGCCTCTTCCAGCGCCGTCTGCGCGAGCGGGCTGTCATTGGTGACGCCGACCGCGCCGACAACGCGATAAATGTCGGCCGATTGCGCGGGATTGGCCTCAGCATACGCCATCAGGGTGCGCATGGCGGCGTCGCGCTGGGCAGGGCGGGACAATTGCAGCGCCGCCGTGCGGACGGCCGGATCCGGCGCGGTCAAGAGGCTCGCCATGGAGCGGCGGAACGTCTCGCGCGCGGCGGCTTCGGCCTCGGCGGCGTCGACGGCGGCGACAGGCGCGGCCTCCCCCGCGCGTCCACGCACGGAAGATGTCCCGAGCGAGGGGGCGGCCGCGTCCGGCGCTTCGGCCAGCACCGTGGTGTCGGTCGGCGCGGGCGCGCCGGGCGCGACGGCGCCCGTTTCATTCTCGGCGGTCTCCACCTCGCCCAGCGCCTGTGTTTCCAGGAGGCGCGCCAATTCGATCGCCTGTTCAGGCGTGAGCTTGCCCTGGTTGAGGAGGTCGAGCAGCTGTTGGCCGGTGTCGCGCGGCGGCGCCTGCACGACCTCGGGGCGGTTGACGATGGTGTTGACGCCCGCGGCGATGCCGACGAGCGCGGCGATCACGGACAAAACCGAGACGACGCGGATGCGCGTCATCAGGCGGCGGCGCTTTGCGGCGACGACGCCGCCATCGATGGCGCGCCCTTCCAGCTTGGCGCGCAGCGCCTCCTCCAGAAGCTGCACTTGCGGCGCGTTGGGCTGGCCGTTCCAGGCGCTGAAATCCTCGGCCTGGAAGGCGCCGAAGCCGAGCGGGATCTCCACCCGGTCGAGCAGCACCGGCACGAGGCGGCCCTCGTCGCGGGCGCGCCCGGCCTCGTCGCGCACGAAGGTGGAGGCGGAGGCCGCGTCGGTCCACACCACGATCACGGCCTTGGCGGCGCGCAATTCGCGCGTGATCACGCTGGCGTAATCCTCGCCCGCGCCCAGCGCGCGATCCCACCAGACGGAAAAGCCACGGCTTTCAAGGGCCTCGGCCAGCGGCTTGATGCGCTGGCGGTCCTCGCTGGCGTAGGAAATGAAGACGTCGGCCATGGCGCGGCTCCCCCGGGAACGCGGCGAAGGATTTCTTCCCCGCGCGTGGTCTTAATGGGTCGCCGACGCGGCGGGAAGATGACGCGGCTCACGCCGCGCTGACGACGCAGCCCTCATAATCGCGCGCCGCGACCGCCTCGCATTTTTCCAGATAGGCCGGAAAGCCGCCAATATAGGGCATGAACAGGCGCGGCTTTCCCGGCACGTTCGCGCCCATGTACCAGGACTTGGCCTGCGGATAGAGCGTCTGGTGGGCGACCTCGTTCACATGATCGACCCAGTCCTGTTCGGCCGCCTCGGTCGCCTCGATCGCCGCGCGCTGGCGTTCGCCAAGCCAGGCGATGCAGGCGGCGATCCAATCGACGTGCTGCTCGATCGAGACGATCATGTTGGAAAGCACGGACGGCGAGCCGGGACCGGTGACGAGGAAGAGATTGGGAAAGCCGGCCACCATGAGGCCGAGATAGGTGCGCGGCCCGTCGGCCCATTTGTCGGTCAGCGTGCGCCCGCCGCGCCCCTTGATGTCGATGCGCGAGAGCGCGCCGGTCATGGCGTCGAAGCCGATCGCATAGATGATGCAATCGAGATCGTATTCGGCGGCGCTGGTGCGCACGCCTGTGGGCGTGATCGCCTCGATCGGCGTCTCGCTGATATCGACGAGACTGACATTGTCGCGGTTGAACACCTCGTAATAGCCGGTGTCGACGCACAGGCGCTTCGACACGATCGGATAGGTTTTCGGCATCAGCTTTTCCGCGATCGCGCGATCCTTGACGATATCGGCGATCTTGCCGTGCACGAAATCGACGCACGCCGCGTTGGCCTGCGGCGTGAAGATGATGTCGCCGAAGGCGCCGGCGAGACTGAAGCCGCCGCGCGCCCAGCGATCCTCGAAACGCCGCTTGATCTCCTCCGGCGGCGTTTCCGTCGCCAAGGTCTCCTGCTGATCGATCTGACGGATGGCGAAGCCTTCCTGACGCGCGGCGGCGCGGAGGCGCCGGCGCTCCTCGCGTGAGCGGCGCGCGATGGCGGGATCGGCGGGGCCGTTATGCGCCGGCACGCTGAAATTCGGCGTGCGCTGAAACACCGTCAAATGCGCGCATTGCGGCGCGATCGCGGTGATGGTCTGGATCGCGGTGGAGCCGGTGCCGACAATACCGACCTTCTTGCCGGTGAAATCATAGCCGCGCTCGGGCCAGCGCGCCGTATGAAGGCTCACGCCCTTGAACGTATCGACGCCGGGAAAATCCGGCTCTTTGGGAACCGACAAACAGCCCGTGGCCATGATGCAATAGCGCGCCGCGATGAGATCGCCGCGATCGGTGGCGATGCGCCACAGATTACGCGCCTCGTCGAACGCGGCGCTGACGACCCGCGTTTCAAACGCGATGTCCCGGCGCAGATCGAACCTGTCGGCGACATGATTGATATAGCTCAAGAGCTCAGGCTGGGCGGCGTAGCGCTCGCTCCAAATCCAAGTCTCCTCCAATTCCTCGGAGAAGGAATAGGAATATTCCTCGCTCTCGATATCGACACGCGCGCCCGGATAGCGGTTCCAATACCAGGTGCCGCCCACGCCCGCCCCCGCCTCGATGACGCGCACGGAAAGCCCCTGCCCGCGCAGCTTATGCAGCGCGTAAAGGCCCGCGAGGCCCGCGCCGACGATAAGGACGTCAAAGGATTGCGCTTCGGTGGGTCGGGTCGTTTCCATGGCGTGCTCGCTCTTTATGATTGCGCGCACGCTAGCACGACTTTTCCAAAAGGCTCAGCGCTCCGAAAACCGGCGTCCCGCGAGCGCCGGTCAGGCGTAGCGGAAGGCCCCGTCCTCAAGATCGATGGCCGGCAAGGCGCGCCGCTCGGCCCAATAATCCTGATTGTGCTGCCATTCGGGCTTGTCGCCGCGCTTGGGCAAGAGATGCAGCCCCCGCATCAGATAGCCGGGATTGAAATTCTCCGCGTCGATCCAAGGCAGAATCTTCATGTCTCGATCTTCCGGGCGCAGCGCGACCTCCACACGCTGCTTGCCGTTCGCGCGCATGTGGTTGAGCAGCCTGCATACGAAATCAGCGATCAGATCAGCGCGCAGCGTCCAGCTCGCGCGAAAATAGCCGAACACCCAAACCATGTTCGGCACGCCGGTGAACATCATGCCGCGATAGGTGATGGTGTCGGCGAAATCGAGCGGCTTGCCGTCGATCTCGAACGCGATATCGCCCAGCACGCTGAGATTAAAGCCGGTCGCGGTGATGATGATGTCAACCTTTAAGACCTCGCCCGACTTCAGCTGCACGCCGTCCTCGGTGAAGGTGTCGATCTCGTCGGTGACGACGCTCGCCTTGCCGGCGCGAATGCCCTGGAAGATATCGCCCTCCGGCACGAACGCGACGCGCTGGCGCCAGGGCCGGTAGCGCGGCGTGAAATGCGTGGCGATATCGTAATCGGGCCCGAGATAGGCGGCCACGCCCGCCAATAGCTCGGCCTTCACCGCCTCCGGCTCCTCCATGCAGCGCCGCGTCAGCATTTCCTGATCGTGCAGGATTTTGCGCCGCACGATTTCATGAATCCACGTTTCATCCACCTCCAAGTCGCGCAGCATGTCGGCGAGTTCGTTCTGGTTGCGCGCGGGAATGAAATAGGTGGGCGAGCGCTGCAACAACGTGACATGGGCGCAATCGCCGGCGATGGCGGGAACGAGCGTGGCGGCGGTGGCGCCAGAGCCGATGACAAGGACGTTTTTGCCCTTGTAATCGAGGCCCTGCGGCCAGGTCTGTGGATGGACGATGCGGCCCTTGAAGCGGTCCATGCCCGGCCATTCAGGCGTGTAGCCTTCCGCGTGGCGATAATAGCCTTGGCACATCCAGAGAAAATTCGCGGTGAAACGCTTGGTCTCGCCGGTGTCGGTGCGCGCCGCCGCGATGCGCCAGAGATTGTCCTTGCTGGACCATTCCGCGCGAAGAATTCCGTGCTTGTAGCGGATGTGGCGGGCGAGATCGTTCTCTTCGATCACCTCGCCCATATAGGTCAAGATTTCCTCGGCCGTCGCGATCGGCGGGCCTACCCAAGGCTTGAAGCGATAGCCGAACGTATAAAGATCGCTATCGGAGCGGATGCCGGGATATTTATGCGTGAGCCACGTACCGCCATAGCTTTCCAGCGCTTCGAGCACCACGAAGCTCAGGTCAGGGCATTGCTGGCGCAGATGATAGGCGCCGCCGACGCCGGATATGCCAGCGCCCACGATCAGCACATCGAAATGCTCGGCGCCATGGACGTCAGCGGATGAAGGGGCCTCTTTCTGGCGGGTCGCTTCCTCAAGCATGGCTTTGTCTCGCTTTGATCCAGCGTCCATTGGCGAAAGCGCCGGCCGGCGCCTCCTTGATCGGGATCAAACGCGACGTTATGCGCCTCAGCGGCGGCCGAACAGCTTTTCGATATCGGCCAGTTTCAGCTCCACATAGGTGGGCCGGCCGTGATTGCATTGGCCGGAAAAGGGCGTGGCCTCCATCTGGCGCAAGAGCGCGTTCATCTCCGCGCCGGTGAGGCGCCGTCCGGCGCGCACGGAGCCCCGGCACGCCATGGCCGCGCAGACATCTTCCAGACGCTCCTTCAGCGCGTGGGCCGCGCCCAATTCGGCGAGATCGTCGGCGAGGTCCTTGATGAGGCCGCGCGCATCGACCTGGCCGAGCAGCGCCGGCGTTTCCCGCACCAGCACCGCGCCCGCGCCGAACGGCTCGATCACAAGGCCAAGCTCGGCCAATTCCTCCGCGCGCGCGAGCACGGCCTCGGCTTCGGCCGGATCGAGATCGACGACATCGGGAATGAGCAGCGCCTGACGTTTGACGCCGCCATTGGCGAGCATCGCCTTCATGCGTTCATAGACGAGCCGCTCGTGCGCGGCGTGCTGATCGACGATGACGATGCCGTCCTCGGTCTGGGCGACGATGTAAGTCTCGTGAATTTGCGCGCGCGCGGCGCCCAGCGGGAAATATTCGGAATCCTCTTCGTGGACCGCCGGCTTCCAGCCAGCCGCATCAAGCGCATCCATGCCGGCTGGAAGCCGGCGCTCCAAGGAGGAATCCACCCGTCCGCTCGGCATCACGAAATCGCCGTCCTGAACGCGCGCTTCGGCGGCTTGCCACGCGCGCAAGGTCGGCTGCGGCGCGACGAAGGCGCGCGCGTGATCGAGCGCGAACGCGGCGGTGTTGGTGCTGGCGCGATGGCCCGCGCCCGCGAGTGCATGCTGCAGCGCGCCCACGATGAGGCCGCGCACGCGCGCGGGATCGCGAAAGCGCACCTCCGTCTTGGCGGGATGGACATTGACGTCCACCTCCTCCGGGGGAAGCTCGATGAACAGCGCGACAATCGGATGGCGGTCGCGCGCCAGCAAATCCTGATAGGCCGCGCGCACCGCGCCGATCACCAGCTTATCCTTCGCCGGCCGTTTGTTGACGAACAGGTGCTGATGCTCGCGCGTGCCGCGATGCAAGGTGGGCAGGCCGGCGAAGCCCGAAAGCCGCACCGCCTCGCGCGCCTGATCGAGCCGCAGCGCATTGGGCGCGAAATCGGCGCCAAGGATCGCCGCGAGGCGGCGCTTCAAGCCTTCGTCCTCGGGATCGTCCTCCGCCGGCAGCGCCAGCTGGGCGCGCCCGTCCTGCATCAGCGAAAAGCCGACATCGGGCCGCGCCATGGCGATGCGTTTGACGATCTCGCTCACCGCCATCGCCTCGGCGCGTTCGCTCTTCATGAATTTGAGCCGCGCGGGCGTGGCGAAAAAGAGATCGCGCACCTCCACGATCGCGCCATGCGCGGCGCGCCCGCCCCAGGCCGCCGGCGCGGGCGCGCTCACCGCCCCGCCTTCGACGCCAATGCGCCAGGCTTCATCCGCGCCGGCCGCGCGCGATTGGATGGAGAGGCGCGCCACCGCGCCGATGGAGGGCAGCGCCTCGCCGCGAAAGCCCATCGTGGCGATGTTAAGAAGATCGACCCGTCCGTCCGGCTCGGCGGCGAGCTTGGAGGTGGCGTGGCGCTCCACCGCGAGCGGCAGCTCTTCCCGCGTGATGCCCTGGCCGTCATCCTCGATGCGGATGAGCGTAAGGCCGCCGCGCTCGGTTGTCACCGCGATGCGGCGCGCGCCGGCGTCGAGCGCGTTCTCCACAAGCTCCTTCACCGCGGCGGCTGGCCGCTCGATCACCTCGCCGGCGGCGATGCGATTGACGGCTTCGGGGGGAAGGACGCGGATCGGCATGCGAGTCGGGCGCTAGGATACAGGCTCGCGGACGGGCGCGCACCGGCGCTACATTCTGGCCATGCCCAAACCTGTCCCGCCGCCCCTCAAGGCCCAGCTCGACGCCGCCGCCTATCGTCTGGCCGCTTTCGATCAGGATTTCCTGCTCGCCGAGAACCAGCGCGGCGTGCGCTTCCTGCTCGAATACGAAAAGGCCGATCAGGCGCTCAAGGCCTATGGCGTGCAATCGACCATCGTGGTGTTCGGCGGGGCGCGCGTGCGCGAGGACGGGCCGCCGCGCCACGCGGCCTGGTACGCGGCCGCGCGCGCCTTCGGGCGCCTCGCCTCCGAACGCGGCGGGGCGCTGCGCACCGATGGCGGCCTACGTCAGAACGTGATCGCCACGGGCGGTGGCCCGGGGCTCATGGAGGCGGCCAATCGCGGCGCGATGGAGGCCGGCGCGCCTTCGATCGGCTTCAACATTTCGCTGCCGCACGAACAGGCGCCTAATCCGTTCACGACGCCGGAGCTGACCTTCCGCTTCCATTATTTCGCGATGCGCAAGATGCATCTGGCGATGCGCGCCAATGCGCTGGTGGTGTTTCCCGGCGGGTTCGGCACGCTCGACGAAGTGTTCGAGCTTCTGACTCTGCGCCAAACCGGCAAGGCGCCGCGCGTGCCGATCGTGCTCTACGATCAAGCCTATTGGGAAAGCCTTATTCGCTTCGAAACGATGATCGCCGAGGGCATGATCGAGCCGGCCGATCTTACGCTCTTCGCCTATGCGCAGACGCCCGACGAGATTTGGACGGCGCTCGTGCGCGCGGGGCTCGGCGCGGCGCAACCGCTGGACGACGCCGCGCGCGGCTGGTGAGCGCTATTCGCGCACCACCGCGCCGCCCTTCATCACGAAATCGACGCTCTCAAGCTCGGCGATATCGGCGAGCGGATCGCCGTCGACGGCGATGATGTCGGCGTAATAGCCCGGTGCGATGCGACCCACGCGATCGGACCAGCCGAGGAGATCGGCCGCGTTCACGGTGGCGGCCTGGATCGCCTGCATCGGCGTCATGCCGTAGCGAACCATGTACGCGAATTGGCGTCCGTTCAGCCCATGCGGATAGACGCCGGCGTCGGTGGCGAACACCATCTTGGCGCCGGCGCGCACGGCCCTGCGGAAATTCTCCCGCTGCGCGGCGCCGACTTCGCGCTCCTTGGCGAGGCTCTCGGGCAAAATGCCGGCTTCCTCGCCCTCGGAGAGGATGTAATCGGAAACATAAATGTCCATCGAGAGATAGACGCCCTCGCGCACGGCCGCGCGCAGGCCCTCTTCATCGATCTGGCTGGCGTGCTCGACGGAATCGACGCCGGCGCGGATCGCCGTCTTGATGCCTTGCGCGCCATGGGCGTGCACGGCCACGCGCCGACCGGCCAGGTGCGCCTCCTCGATAATGGCGCGCATTTCCTCCTCGGTGAATTGCTGCGCGCCGATCGTCGTCGCGGCTGACAGCACGCCGCCCGTGCCGGTGAATTTGATCACGTCCGCGCCGAAGCGGATATTGTTGCGCACGCGTTGGCGCAGCGCCCAAGGGCCATCGGCGACGCCGTCGCCGGAAAGCCCATATTCCTCAGGCAGCATGTTCGCGTCGCCATGGCCGCCCGTCATCGAGACAGTGGGACCCGACACCTGCATGCGCGGCCCGGGCACCACGCCCTGATTGATCGCGTCGCGCAGCGCCACATCGGCGAAACCGCCCGCGCCCAGATTGCGCACCGTGGTGAAGCCCGCATCGAGCGTGATGCGCGCATGAGCGACGCCGTCAATGGCGCCGCGCACGGTGGAGCGCTGCAGCCGGCGCAGGCCATGCACATGCGCGTCGCTGGTGAGATGGACGTGCATGTCGATGAGGCCGGGCAGCACGGTGGCGCCGGTAAGATCGATGGTGCGCATGCCGGCGGGAATAGTCGTCGCCGCGATAGGGCCGATGGAGGCGATCCGCTCGCCTTCGATCAGGATGACCTGGTCGGTGAGCACGCGCCCGGAGGCCGGATCGATCACACGGCCGGCCATGATGGCCAGGCCCTGCGGGGCCTGCGCCAAGGCCGGCGCGGCCAAAAGGACCATGCCCAGAACCAGAGCCAAAAATCGCATTTATCTTCCCCATCGACCCAGAAGGCGCGGCGTGAGCGCAGCCCAGTTCCGTCAAGCGGTCAAGTTTTCGCGCCCCAGCGGGGCGTCAATTCGGATTTAAGCCCGCCGGTTGACCGACGACGACGAAGCTGAAGGCGTTCGGGTCGTAAAGCCGGCGAATCACGCGGTTCACATCCGCCATGGTGACGGCGCGGATGAGATCGTTGCGCCGATTGACGTAATCGATCGGCCGTCCGGCGATCTGATAGCCGTGCAGCACGGACGCGATCTTCACGTTGGAATCGAGATCGAGCGCGAACGAGCCGGTGAGATAGGTGATCGCGTCGGCGAGCTCGGCCTCGGTCGGCCCTTCACTATAGAAGCGCGCGATTTCCGCGCGCGTCGTCTCGATCGCCTCGCGAACGTTTTCGTTTCCCGTCTGCGCCGAACCGCGCACGAAGGCCGCCGCGTCGCGCACCGATGGGCTCATGGAAATGCCGTAGACGAGCCCGCGCGTCTCACGCACCTCGGTCATCAGGCGCGAGGTGAAGCCGCCGCCGCCCAAAATGTAATTGGCGATCGCGAGCGGTATCCAATCGGGGTCTTCGTCCTGAATGCCGGGCGCGGCGAACAGGATGAGACTTTGCGGCTGCGGCAAGGGCCGCACGATCAAGGGCTGGGCGGTTCCAATCTCCGCCGCCGGCGGCGGCGCAAGGGCGGCCCGCGCCGGCAGCGCGCCGAACAGCGCGTCGAGCCGCGCGCCCAATTCATCCGCGTCGATGTCGCCGACGACGGTGATGGCGATGTCGTCGCGCCGAAAAATCGCGTCGCGCCATGCGCGCAGCGCGGCCTGATCGATTGCCGCGACGCTCTGCGCACTTGAGCGGCGCGCATAGGGATGACCGGCGATCAAGGCGTTATCGAGCGCCAGATTGGCGATATAGCCCGGATTGGTCTCGCGTTGGCGCAATTGAACTTGCAGCTGGCTCTTGATGCGCGCGAGGGGCGCTGCGTCGAAGCGCGGCGCCATCAGCGCTAGGCGCGCGAGCGCGAACGCCTCGTCCTTGTTCTCGCTCAAGGTGACGAGGCTCATGCCCACGCCGTCCCAGCTTGAGGAAAAGCCGAGGCGCATGTTCAGCTCCTCAAGGCGCACCTTGAAGGCGTTGGCGTCGAGATCGCCGGCGCCCTCCGTCATCATCTCCGTGACAATGCCGGTGACGCCCGTCAGCCTTGGATCTTCGCTTGCCGATCCGCCGCGCCAATAGGCGTTGAGCACCACCATCGGCACGGTGGAATCGGAAACCAGCCAAGCGCGCAGGCCGCCGGGGGAGACCACTTCGCGCACAGGCACGCCTTGGGCGGGGCGCGCCGCCTCAAGCGCAGGCTGCGCCTGGGCTGCGAACGGCGCGGCGAGCGCGAACAGCGCGAAGGCCGCAAGCAGTGCGCGTCCCCCTCCCCCTTGTGGGGAGGGGTGAGGGGTGGGGGGCGTACAAAGAGAAACGAACACGTTGAGCGCGCGAAGGACGCCAGCGGGAAATCCTGGACGCCCCCCCTCCCTGCCCTCCCCCACAAGGGGGGAGGGGCGATGAAACTGGAAATCCATCATTGGCCGCCCGCCGGCAAAAGCCAGCCGGTGACGGAGGCGTCGATGTCGAGCGCGGCGCGTATCGCCGCCATCGCCTCCTCGCGCGTCACCGCCGCGATCTCCTCCGGCCAGCGCACGATGTCGTCGATGGTTTCGCCTTCGACCAGCGACGAGCCGTAGATGGTCGCAAGTTGTTCCTGGCTGTCGCGCGCATAGATGGCGGCGGCGACGAGACGCGATTTGGCGCGGGCGAGTTCGGCTTCGCTCGGCCCCTCTTCCAGAAAGCGCGCGACGACCCGATCCATCGCCGCTTCGAGGCGTTCCAGCGGCACGCCGTCGACCGGCGTCGCGTAGAGCATCATCGTGCCGCCGTCGCGCCCGGCCGTATCGGCGCTGGCGCCGGCGTTGACGGCGATGCGCTCCTCCTCCACCAGCGCGCGATAGAGCCGGCTTGTCTCGGAGCCGCCGAGAATTTCGGCCGCGACGTCGAGCGCATGCGCCTCGCGTCCCTCCGCGATCGTGTAGCTCACCGCCGGATAAAGCCGCGACAGCGAGGGCTGACGCACTTTTTCATCCGAATGGCTGACGCGCATGGGCCCGCGCGGAGGCGGATCGTCGGTCCAGACGCGCGCGGGCAGATCGCGCGTGGGCCGAAGACGGCCATAGGTGCGCTCCGCCAAAGGACGCAATTCCTCGGCGTTCACATCGCCCGCAACGACGAGGATCGCATTGTTCGGCGCGTACCAGATTCGATAGAAATCGAGCGCGTCCTGGCGGCTCAACGACTCGATCTCGTGCATCCAGCCGATGATCGGCACGCCATAGGGATGATGCGGATAGAGCATCGTCCGCATGCGCTCATAGAGAACGCCGCCCGGATTGTTGTCGATGCGCTGGCGCCGCTCCTCCACGATCACCGCGCGTTCGGAGACGATGTCCTCCTCCAGAAGCCGCAGATTGCGCATCCGATCGGCTTCGAGGCGCATGACGAGTTCAAGCCGGTCGCGCGCGATCCGCTCGTAATAATTGGTGTAATCCCACGACGTGGAGGCGTTGTCCTCGCCGCCATTGCGCGCGATCAGCGGCGAGAATTCTCCGGGCGCGATCGTGCGTGTGCCCTTGAACATGAGGTGTTCAAGGAAATGCGCGATGCCTGATTTGCCGCGCGGCTCGTCGGCGCTGCCGACGCGGTACCAGACCTGGTGCGTGACCACGGGCGCGCGGCGGTCGGTGATCACCACCACCTCCATGCCATTGCGCAGCGTGAACGTCTCCGGGCGCGGCAATTGATCCGCGACCGCGGGCGTGGCGAACGACAAGCACAGAAGAGCGAACGCGGCCGCCTTGGCCCGCCCGCGTGTCGAGAACGTCAAAGCGGCCTCAAGTGCCCGGCAGCTTCACGCGGCTTTCGCCGCGTTCGATGGTGACGGCGCCGCCGCCGGTGGCGCGGCGGGCGGCCTCCTCATCGGCGGCGCGCTGCTCGGGCGTGCGCGCGTCGGGCTGGAGCACCGGATCGGCCTGCGCCTCCGAGCGGCGGACGATATTGCCGCCCTCGAAATCCACCGTCTGGCGAATATTGGGATCGACCGCGTCGGCGCCGGCGCGGGTGACGAAGACGCGCTCGCCGCTGGTGGCTTCCTGGCCGACATCCTGACCGAACAGGGCCGCTCTGGCCTCCTGATCGGGCGCGAGCTCTTGCGGGCGCGGCTCGCCCGGACGGGGCGGACGCAGCGCATAATCCGGGGGCACGGTAAGCGGCGCCCGCGTCACCACCCGGAACTCGTCCGGCGTGACCTTTTCAACGCCCATGGCGCGGCCGAGCCCGGCGCAACCGGTGACGGAGGCCGCCGCCGCGATCAGGACCAGCGTTCTTGCAGGAAAGGACATGTCCGGGCTTGCTCCCTCGCGCGCCGCCGCGCCGCTTTGCTTGTTCGCGCACTTCTAGACAGCGTTCGCCCCAGCGCCAAGCGCGCGCTTCAGGCCGGGCGCACCCTTAGGGCCGATCTTGGCTGTTGTGGGGCGCGGCCTCGGGCTGGGGCGCGGCCTTTTTCTCTCCGTTGAGCAGGAAATCGAGGATCAGCAGCGCGGCTCCCACATTGATGGCGGCGTCCGCCACATTGAACACCCAGGGGAAAGCAAGACCGCTGAAATCGAAGAAATCGACCACCGCGCCGAAGCGGATGCGGTCGATCACGTTTCCGAGCGCCCCGCCAATGACGAGGCCCAGGGCGGCCATGGTGAGGCGCCGCTCGGCCGTGCGCAGCCAGAACACGAAGGCCGCCGCGATCCCCGCCTGGAGCGCCACCAGCGCCCAGCGGCCCAAGGGATCGTCGGCGCGCAGGAGGCCGAAGCTGACGCCCGGATTCCAGACCATGCGCAGATCGAAGATGGGGGAAATCTCGATGAACCCGCAGCCGAGACGCATCTCCAGGCAGCCGGGCGGGCTGAAGCCCAGCGGGCCCAGGATCAGCGCCTTGGACGCCTGATCGAGGACAAAGACGACCAGGGCGAGGATGAGGCCGTTGCGCAACATGGGCCGGCTTATGCCCGAGCGGGCGGGCCGGTCCAAGTCTTGCTTCTTCAAGTCTTGCTTCTTGGTAAGCAAAGCCGATTTGCCGCGCGGCGCGGCGGCGCGTTAGGCATAGAGGCGGGATGGAGAGCGCGGATGCGCGTGGCCATTGTCCATTACTGGCTCTGCAAGATGCGCGGCGGCGAAGCCGTGATCGAAGCGCTGTGCGAGATGTTCCCCGAGGCGGACCTCTTCACCCACGTCTATGACGAAGAGGCGATGTCAGCCACGATCCGCAAGCATCGCGTGACCACCACCTTCATCAACAAGCTGCCGGCGGCCAAGAAGCTCTACCAGACGTATCTGCCGCTGATGCCCCATGCGCTGGAGGCGCTGGATCTGTCCGCCTATGATCTGGTGATCTCCAGCGAAAGCGGCCCGGCCAAGGGCGTCATCACGCGGCCCGACGCGCTGCACCTTTGCTATTGCCATTCGCCGATGCGCTATCTGTGGGACCAATATCACGCGTATCGGCGCACGGCCGGATTCGCCGCGCGCTTGGCGATGCCGATCCTGTTTCCCCCCTTGCGGCAATGGGATGTGACGAGCGCGGCGCGCGTCGATCATTTCATCGCCAATTCCACCAGCGTCGCCGAACGCATCCGCAAATATTGGCGGCGCGAGGCCGATGTGATCGCCCCGCCCGTGAGCGTGGCGCGCTTTGGGCCGAAGCGCCGCGAGGATTTCTATCTCTATGTGGGTGAACTCGCCCCCTATAAGCGCGCCGATCTGGCGATCGAGGCGTGCACACGCATGCACCGAAAACTCGTCGTCATTGGCGACGGCTCCGAGGCCAAGGCGCTGCAGCGCCGCGCGGGGCCGAGCGTGACATTTCTCGGCCGCGCCAGCGACGAGGTGGTGGCCGATCATTACGCCCGCTGCCGCGCCTTCCTGTTTCCGGCGGAGGAAGATTTCGGGATCGTGGCGGTGGAGGCGATGGCGTCGGGCCGGCCGGTGATCGCGTTCGGGCGCGGCGGCGCGCGCGACAGCGTGATCGACGGCGAAACCGGCCTCTTCTTCCAGGAACAGAGCGTGGATGCGATGGCCGCGGCCATCACGCGCTTCGAGGCGCGCGAGAACGCCTTCGACGACGAGCGCATCCAGGCGCATGCGCGCCAATTCAGCCGCGAGGCGTTCAAGCGCGCCATGGCGCGCAAGATCATCGCGCTTTTGGGCGACGATCCGGCCCGCGCGCGCGAAGCCAGCGCGCTGATCGCCAAATATAGTTGACATTGAAGCCCCGCGCGGCTCTTCGAAGCGCGAGGGTTTCATGGGCGCAAGCGCGGTTCTCGGCGTCGATCGCGGCGCGTTCTTCTACGGCGCGACGCGCGTATTCGAGGATGTGAGTTTCCAACTCGATTCCGCGAAGACCGCGCTCGTCGGCGAGAACGGCGCGGGCAAATCGACGCTGCTCAAATGCCTGACCGGCGAATTGACGCTGACCAGCGGCAAGGTGGTGCGCTCGCGCGGCGTGCATGTCGGCTATGTGCCGCAGGAAATTCCGCCGCACTTTCCCGCGCAGACTCTGCGCGCGGTCCTGGAAAGCGCGTTGCCCGTGCAGGACGGCAGCGAGGATTGGAAAGTCGATGTGCTGCTGGATGATCTCTCGATCAGCGCGGAAACGGCGGCGGCGCCGTTCGGGCGTTTGAGCGGGGGCTGGCAAAGGCTGATGCTGATCGCGGCGCAGGCGCGCCTCACCGAGCCCAATCTGCTTATCCTCGACGAGCCGACCAACCATCTCGACATCGCCAACATCAACACGCTCGAACGCTGGCTGATGGACGATCTCGACATGCCGATGCTGATCGTCAGCCATGACCGCGAATTCCTCGATCGGATGACGGAGCGCACCATCTTCCTGCGCGGCGACGGCGCGCACGCGTTCCGTGTTCCCTTCGCGCAGGCGCGCGAGGAATTGATCCGCCGGGATGTCGCCGCCGCCAAGCAGCGCGCGCTGGAGGAGAAGGAGATCGCGCGCCTGGAGCGCATGGTGCAGCGCTACAAGGCCTGGGGCGTACTCAATTCGGACTTCCACAAGAAGCAGAAAAGCACTGAAAAACGCATCGCCCGCTTGGAGGCCGCGCGCACGCAGACCTATCGCCAACGCGTGCGCCGCCTCGATCTGGCGGAGGGCGAGATCGAGGCCAAGACCGCGCTGCGCATCGAAAAGTTCGACGTGATGGTTCCCGGCGGGGGCAGGAAACTGTTCACCATCGACAAGCTCGCGCTCGCCAAGGGCGACCGCGCCGTGATCCTGGGCGTCAATGGCGCGGGCAAATCCACGCTGCTCACCGCGCTGCGCGACGCGTTCTCAAAGAGCGGCGCCCATTATGACGGCCAGGCGCCGGTGCGGTTCAATCCGGGGATCGATCTCGTCTATTTCGATCAGCGCATGCAAGCCTTGCCGCTCGATCAGACGCTGATCGGCTATCTCTCGGATTCGCAAAAGCTCGACACCGGCATGGTGGCCCTGCTCGCCAAGGCGGGCTTTCCGTTCGGGCGCATCCAAAGCAAGATCGCCGAATTGTCGTTTGGCGAGCGCGCGCGACTCATGTTCCTGAAGCTGCGCCTGATGCGGCCGAATTTCTATCTGCTCGACGAGCCGACCAACCATCTCGACATCGAAGGGCAAGAGGATCTGGAAGGCCAGCTTGAGGAAGCGGACGTAAGCTGCGTGTTCGTCAGCCACGACCGCTTCTTCACGCGCGCGGCGGCCAATCGCTTCTTCGAGATCCGCAAGGGCAAGCTGATCGAGGTCGACAGCGCCGAGGATTTCTACGACGCCCAGGCCGCCGATCAGGCGGCCTAGAACACCGCCGCGGCGGATCAGGCGGCCTGAGACTTCTCCCATTCGCGCACCGCTTCCGCGTCGCGCGGCGTGATGTCCGGGTAGGCGGGATCGGCGGTCGCGGGATCGAAATATTTCCATGAGCGCGCGCATTTCACGCCCGGCGCTTTTTCAACCACCACCGCAACGCCCGGCGTTTCGGCCAGGCGGAAAGCGTCCGCCGGACCCTCGCCCGCAAGCAGCGTCACGCCGCTCGTTATGCAGAGTTCGGCGAAATCGACCGATTGCAGCAGCGCCAGCATCTCTGCGTCCGCGACATGGACGACCGGCCAGGCTTCGAGCGCCGCGCCGATCTTCTTGTCGCGCCGCGCCACTTCCAGCGCGCCCGTCACCACGCCGCGCGCGGCGCGCAGGCGCGCCATGGTCTCCGCCGCCGCATCGTCGCGCCAGTGTTCCGGCATCGGCGGGATCACGCGCAGATGCACGCTCTCGCTCTCGGGAAAGCGCGTGAGCCAGGCCTCCTCCGTCGTGAACGGCATGATCGGCGCGAGCCAGATGGTGAGGCGCGAGAACACCTCATCGAGCACGCTGCGGCAGGCCCTGCGCCGCAGCGCGCCGCGCGGATCGCAATAGAGCGCATCCTTGCGCACATCGACATAGAAGGCCGACAAATCGACATTGCAGAATTCGACGATGGCGCTGAGCGCGTGGCGGAATTCGAAGGTCTCGTAAGCGCGGCGTACGGTTCCGTCGAGTTCATGCAGGCGATGCAGCAGCCAGCGTTCGAGGAGGGGCAGCGCTTCTGTTGCTCCCCCGTTTACGGGGGAGCTGTCATGCGCAGCATGACTGAGGGGGGACGCCCCCTCCGTCGCCTGCGGCGACACCTCCCCCGCGCGCGGGGGAGGAAAAACACGCTCGCTCTCGTCAAAGCCCTTCAGCCCCCCAAGGAGATAGCGCAGCGTGTTGCGCAGCTTGCGATAGGTTTCCGACGATTGCTCGAAGATGGTTTTGCCGATGCGCAGCTCGTCGCGATAATCGGCGCTGGCGACAAGGATGCGGAAGATTTCGATGCCATATTGCTTCTGCACGTCCTGCGGCTCGACGCCATTGCCGAGCGATTTCGACATCTTGCGCCCGTCCTCGGCGACGGCAAAGCCATAGGTGATCACCGCATCGTAAGGCGCGCGCCCGCGCGTGACGCAGCTTTCCAGAAGCGAGGATTGAAACCAGCCGCGATGCTGGTCCGCGCCTTCAAGATAGACGTCCGCCGGGTATGGCAAAGTGGGCCGCGTGCCGAGCACGAAGGCGTGCGTGCAGCCGCTGTCGAACCAGACGTCAAGAATATCCTCGATCTTCTCGAAATCCTCGGCCTTGTAGGCGGGCCCAAGGAATTCCTGCGCCGGCGTCGCCCACCAGACATCGGCGCCGCCTTCGCGCATGGCGGCGATGATGCGCGCATCGACCGCATCATCCATCAGGATTTCGCCAGTGTCCTTGCGCACGAACATGGCCAGCGGCACGCCCCAATTGCGCTGACGCGAGACCAGCCAATCGGGCCGCGTCTCCACCATGGCCTTCATGCGGTTCTTGTCGCGCTGATCGCCAAGGCGATGCTGGCCCCAATCGACGCGCTCGATCTCCGCCAAGCAAATCTCGCGCAATGTCTTTTGTGCGCCGCGCCGGTCCTGCCCTTGAACGTCAAAGGGCTTGTCGAGCGCGACGAACCATTGCGGCGTGGCGCGGAAGATGAGCGGCGCGCGCGAGCGCCAGGAATGGGGATATTGGTGCTTGAGCACGCCGCGCGCGAGCAGCGCGCCCGCTTCGATAAGCGCGTCGATCACGGCCTTGTTGGCCGGGCCGTCCTTGCCGAGATTCTTGCCCTCGAGCGTGAGGACTTCGAGGCCCTCGAAGCCCGGCGCTTCGTTGGTGAAGCGGCCGTCTTCATCGACGGTGTAGGGAATGTCGCTCTGCTTGTGGCCGGTGGCGAGCCAGATGTTGAAATCGTCCGCGCCATGGCCGGGCGCGGTGTGCACGAAGCCTGTCCCTGCGTCGTCGGTGACATGATCGCCGGCGAGCAGCGGAACGTCGAATGCGTAGCCCTTGGCGCGAAACGGATGCGCGCAAATCACGCCGCTCGGATCGAAATCGCCCAGCCGCGTCCACGTCGCGGCCTTCGCGTTCTTCATCACGTCTTCGGCGAGATTGTCGGCGAGCGCCAGGCGTTCGCCGGGCTTCACCCAAGGTGCGAAGGGAAGACCTTGTTCGATGCTTTGCACTTCGTAGAGACCATAGGAAATGTCGCGCGAAAACGAGATCGCGCGATTGCCCGGAATGGTCCAAGGGGTCGTCGTCCAGATGGCGATCGACACAGGGCCGTGCCCGCCGCTTGCATCCATGACATTGCCGGCGGGATCGCGCGCAGCGTTCGGACCATCCACGATCGGAAACTTCACCCAGATCGTGGTCGAGGTTTTTTCCTGATATTCCACCTCCGCTTCGGCGAGCGAGGTGCGCTCCACCGGGCTCCACATCACCGGCTTTTGCCCACGATAGACGAGGCCGGTGCGGATCACTTTATGAAACTCGGCGGCGATGGCGGCTTCGGCTTCAAAGCTCATCGTCGAATAATACTTATCCCAATCGCCCTCGATGCCGAGGCGGCGGAATTCCTGGCGCTGAAGCGGGATCCATTTGTCGGCATAGGCGCGGCAGGCGCTGCGGAATTCGACCGCGCTGACGTCCTGCTTCTTCTTGCCTTGCGCGCGGAAATCCTCCTCGACCTTCCATTCGATCGGCAGGCCGTGACAATCCCAGCCCGGCACGTAATCGGAATCATAACCGAGCGCCTGGCGGGTGCGGACGACGAAATCCTTGAGGATCTTGTTTTCGGCGTGGCCGATATGGATCGCCCCGTTCGCATAAGGCGGGCCGTCATGCAGGATGAAGGTCGGCCGCCCGGCGGAGGTTTCACGCAGGCGCTTATAGAGCCCGATCTCGTCCCAGCGCTTGATCCAATCCGGCTCGCGCTGGGGCAGACCCGCCTTCATCGGAAACGGGGTTTCGGGAAGAAAAAGGGTCGGGCGGTAATCGCGCGCCGCGCTCGCATCGGCCACGGGCGAATCTCCAGATCAGAGGAAAGAGGATAGCAAAGCGACCCGGTCCCGCGGAGCGTGCGCTCAGACGCGGGCCGGGCGAGGAATTCGGATCGAACGATGGCCGGCCATGGCGCGTGCATAGCCGGCTTTGACGCCGGGCGCTATGCGGGCGCGACGACGAAGCCAGCGCGCGGAAAATGCACCGCCACCTGCCCCACGCGCGGGTCCTCGCGCAGGATGGTGACGTGGTCGGCCCCGACCGAGGAGAGTTCGCCCGCGATCTGGTCACGGCCGTAATCGTCCGCCGAGACGGTGACGCGCTGGCCGGGCTTCAGCCCTGAAGGATCGTCCGGAACCGACGGCGCGGGCGGGCGCGGGTGTGCCGCCTTGGCGATGTCCAGCGCATCGGCGGGCGCGATCTCGCCGCGCCGTCCATGGCCGATGGCGGCGACGCGCTTTCGCCAGGCTTCAAGCGCCTCCAATTCTGGAAAGAGCGCCGCGCCCGGCTCAAGCCCGAAGCCGACGAAATAAAGGATGTAATAGAGATTGGCGTCGGCATAGGTGGGCGTATCGCCGGCCAGGAATTTGCCGCCGGCGCGCAATTGCGCGTCCACGGGGGCTAGATGCGCGCGCAGGCCCGCGCGGGCGTAGGGAATGGCGGCGGCGAGCATGGCGGGGTCCATGCGCTGGCCGGAGAGCTTGGCCCGATCCTCGATGAACGCCTCGTCCACCTGGAATTTGCCGCTGCCGAAAATCACCGGAATGGTCAGCGGAAAGAGCGTCTTGTCGGTCCAAACGCCGCTGGCATGGCCGAGGCCGAGCCCGATGCTGGGCGACGGCTGGCGGCGATCCAATTCGGCGATGATGGCCCGGCTGTCGCAAAAAATATCCGCGCCGATCTGCATCACCGGGATTTTGCGATAGCCGCCGGTGAGCGGGATGAGGTCGGGCTTGGGCATGATCACGGGCTGGGCGCAGGCCCGCCAGGCCATGTCCTTGATGCCGAAGACGACGCGCACCTTCTCTGAAAAGGGCGACAGATCATAGCAATGGAAGATGATGTCGTCGGCGCTCATGGCTGTTGATGCTCCCTATCGCCTCCGCGCTTAGGCCATGGCGGGACGTCAGCTCAAGCGCTCATCGTGTGGCGGCTTGACTCGCGCGATTTGGTTTAATACTAAACCATTTAGTTAAGCGTTGAACTAAAGGAGCGCCCCGATGGCCACACGCCGGCAGATGTTATCGCTGATGTTCGCGGCCGCCGCGCTGCCGCTGCCGGCCTGCTCCTCGGGCGATCCCTTGCCCGATCCCATCGCCGCATGGCGCAATCCCGGCGCGGGCCAGAGCGATCCGCGCCTTTTCGCGCTCGCGCACGCCATCCTCGCCCCCAACCCGCACAATCGTCAGCCCTGGCTCGTCGAACTGATCGGCGCCGACGAAATGATGCTCTGGCCGGATTTGCAGCGCCTCCTGCCCGACACCGATCCCTATTCGCGCCAGATCAGCATCGGCTGCGGCGCGATGCTCGAACTCTTGTCGCTCGCGGCGGCGGAGGCGGGCTATGCGGCTGAGATCACGCCCTTCCCAGAAGGCGGCGACGAACGCGCGCTCGATCAGCGCCCCTTCGCGCACGTGAAGCTCATCCCCGGCGGCGTGAAGGATCCGCTGTTCGCGCAGATTTTGGCGCGGCGCACCAATCGCGAGCCTTATGAAGATCGCACGGTTCCTGAAAGCGCCGTGCGGGCGATGATCGCGAGCGCGCAAGGCGAAGGGCTCGCCTATGGCTGGTCGCTCGGCGGCGGCGCGCGCGATCAATTGCGCCAGCTCGTGCATGACGGCTTCCACATGGAATCGCACACGCCGGCCGCGCACATGGAATCCATTCATTTGCTGCGCGTCGGCAAGGCCGAGATCGCGCGCCACCGCGACGGCATCGCCGTGGAAGGCGCGTTTGTGGAAGTCGTCAATCCGCTTGGCCTCTTGCGCTGCAGCGGACTCCGCGATCCCGAGCATCTCCTGACGAAGCCCAATCTCGATCAATGGCTCGCGCTCGCGGTTGCATGTCCCGGCTTTGTCTGGATGCGCAGCGCCGAGAACACACGGCTTGCGCAAATCGCTGCGGGACGCGCTTATGCGCGGCTTAACCTGGCGGCCACGCGCGAGGGTCTCGCCATGCATCCGTGGAGCCAGGCGCTGCAGGAATATCCCGAAATGGCCGCGCTTTATCGTCAGGCCGAAACGCTCACCGGCGCCACGCCCGGCGCGCGCACGCAGATGCTGGTGCGCGTGGGCTATGGTCCGCAGACGCCGCCCGCGCCGCGCCGCGGCCTTGGCGAACATCTCCGCGCATGAGGCCCGAGGACGCCTCCGCCGCCGCCTTTCGCGCGCTCAATTTGACCGCCATCATCGCGCAGCTCAGCCAAACCGCGATGGAGCGGCTGTTGGAGCACGGCCTCTCCATGGCCGGCTTCGGCGTGCTCAATCATTTCGTTGTGCGCGGCGTGGAAGGCCAAGCGCCCGCCTCGCTCGCGCGCGCCTTCCAGGTGACGAAGGGCGCGATGACGAACACGCTGCAGCGCCTTGAAGCCATGGGCTATGTGAGCGTTGAGAGCGACGCGCGCGACGGGCGGGCCAAGATCGTGCGCCTGACCAAGGCCGGGCGCGCGGCGCGCACCCGCGCGCTCGCCGCGCTCGAACCTGAATTGCGGGCTTTGCTCAAAACCATACCGGGCGAGGAATTCGCCGCCGCCTTGCCGTTTCTGGAGCGCTTGAAGGACGTGCTCGACGCCGCGCGCGATTAGCCCACGGGCCTCACTTGCAGCGTCGCGCCTTCCACGCCGACGATCTCCACCGCCTGCCCGGCGGCCACAGGGTCGGCGCTCGCGGCGCGCCAGATCGTGTCGCCCAGCTTCACCGAACCCGCGTTGTTGGCGAACGCATCGACCGCGACGGCGCGCGCGCCGATGAGGCTCGCGCCGCGCTCATTGAGGGGCGTTGCGTCCACGCGCTTGTAGAGGCGGTCGCGCACGATGGGCCGGCCGATCAGCGTCAAGGCGATCGTGAGCACCGCGAACGACGCCACCTCCGCGCCAAAGGCGAGGCCGAAGAAGAGCGAGGCGAGGCCCGTCAGCCCCGCCGCGACGGCGGGCCAAAGCAGATAGGTGGTGCCGGTGGTGAGTTCCGCGATCAGAAGGATCAGCGCCAGCACCAGCCAATGGGACGTGTCCACATTGGTCAGCCAATAGATGACATCGCCCATCGCTTGCTCCGCCTTAGCGCGGCTTCATATCCGGCGCCGCATTGAGGGCGCGCAAGCCCTCGATGAGGCCGGCGAGGCCGGCGAAATCGGCGGGCACGATCACGGTGCGCTGCTGGTTGGCGGTGGCGAGTTCGCCGAACGCCTCGATGTATTTTTGCCCGAGGAAATAGCGGATCGCGTTTACGTCGCCCTTGGCGATGGCCTCCGACACCATTTCGGTCGCCTTGGCTTCCGCCTCGGCGGCGCGCTCGCGGGCCTCGGCGTCGCGGAACGCGGCTTCACGGCGGCCCTCCGCTTCCAGGATCGCGGCTTGTTTGGCGCCCTCGGCGCGCAGCACGGCGGCCTGGCGCTCGCCCTCCGCCTCGAGGATCAGCGCCCGGCGCTCGCGCTCGGCCTTCATCTGGCGGGCCATGGCGGCGTTGATATCCGGCGGCGGGGTCAAATCCTTGATCTCGATGCGCAGCACCTTGACGCCCCAGGCTGAGGTGGCGGCGTCGATCACGGTCAGGAGGCGCGCATTAATGGCGTCGCGCTGGGACAAGACCTCGTCGAGATCCATCGCGCCGACGACCGTGCGCACATTGGTGACCGAAAGATTGAGGATGGCGTTGTTGAGGTTCTCGACCTCATAGGCCGCGCGCGCGGCATCGATCACCTGGATGAACACGACCGCGTCGAGCGAGACGATCGCGTTGTCCTTGGTGATCACTTCCTGGCGCGGCACGTCCAGAACCGTCTCCATCATGGAGAGCTTGCGTCCCACGCGGTCCATGAACGGGATCAGAAACGCGATGCCGGGCTTGAGCGTCTGCGTGTAGCGGCCGAAGCGCTCGACGGTCCATTGCCGGCCCTGCGGCACCACTTTGATGACGCTGAACGCGATCACCAGGGCCAGGAAGGCCAAAACGATAAAGACGAATTCACCCATGCCCGACCCCGCGCACCCAGGACGCGCAGTTTAGCGCGCCTGGGTTACGTAAAGGTCAGCGACATGCTGACACGGCGTTAAGGCTAAATCCGGGGTCGCGATCCCAGATCAACCAAGCTGGCCGAGCATATATTCGGCGCTGGAGACCTTGTATTCGCCGCCCTCTTCGACATTGAGCGTTTCGACCACGCCATCGTTCACGATCATCGAATAGCGCAGCGAGCGCTTGCCCATCCCGAATTTCGTGCCGTCCAATTCCAGACCGATGGCGCGGGCGAAATCCCCATTGCCGTCGGCCAGCATCAGCATGTCCCCGACATTCTGGTCCTTGGCCCAGGCGCCCATCACGAAAGCGTCGTTGACGGCGGTGCAGGCGATGAGGTCGACGCCCTTGGCCTTCAGCTCGCCCGCCTTGTCGCGGAAGCTCGGCAGATGGCGCGCCGAGCAGGTCGGCGTGAAGGCCCCCGGCACGGCGAACAGCGCCACGCGCTTACCGGCGAAAATCTCCTGCGTGGTCATTTGCTTGAGGCCGTCGGCGCCCGGCACGGTGAAGGCAGCCTCCGGCAATTTGTCTCCGACTTTGATCATGGCGGCGCGTCTCCTCTTTGCGGCCTCCTCCTAACGCATGGGCGGCGGTTTCGTCACCCGCCCCCCATGCGCCTTCGCCGCGCGCTCTTGCCGCGCTCTTGCCGCGCTCTTGCCGCGCGCGCGCGAAGAGGCGAGCATGGGCCATGGATGACACCCTGGCCGGCAAGCTCCTGGTGGCGATGCCCGGGATCGGCGATCCCCGGTTCGACCATTCCGTCATCATCATGTGCCAGCATACGAGCGAGCACGCGATGGGGCTGATCGTGAACAAGCCGAAGGACCAGCTCACGCTGGGCGACGTGCTCGATCATCTGGGCATCAATGCGCGCGACGACGTCTCACCGCGCATCGTGATGGATGGCGGCCCGGTGAAGCCTGACCGCGGCTATGTGCTGCACAGCGATGATTACGAGACCGAGGGCGCGACGCAGGACGTGGCGCCCGGCATCCGCCTCACCGCGACGCGCGACGTGCTGGAAGCGATCGGCGGCGAGGCGGCGCCCTCGCGCTTCCTTCTGGCGCTCGGCTGTTCGGGATGGGGCGCGGGCCAGCTGGAGGAAGAGCTCAAGCGCAACGCCTGGCTCGTGGTCGATCCCGACGACGCCATCGTGTTCGGCGCCGAGCACGCGGACAAATGGGCGCGCGCGATCCGGCGCCTGGGCTTCGAACCGGGCCAGCTGAGCGGCGACGCGGGACGCGCGTGAGGGCTTAGCCCATCGGGTAGAGGATCTCCTTCGACACCTTGTCGACGGCCTTCATCACGTCCTGGCTGAGCGTGAGATCGGCGGCGGCGAGGATTTCATCGACCTGCGCGAGCGATGTGACGCCGACAATGGTGGAGGCGACGAAATCGTGCTGCTTGCTCCAGGCCGTTGCGAGCGTGACCAGCGACATGCCCGCTTCCGCCGCGATGGCGCCGAAGCGCTCCGTGGCGGCGAGGCTCTTTTCATTGACGAAGCGGCGCGCCATCGCCGCCTGGCGTCCGCCCATCTCCAGATAGGCGGAGAAGCGCGCCTTTTCGGGCCGCTTGCCGCCATTGTACTTGCCCGACAAGACGCCGCCCGCGAGCGGTGAATAGGGAATGAGGCTGACGCCCTCCTGGCGGCAGACCTGCGCGAGCTCATCCTCGAAGCGGCGATTGTTCAGGCTGAAATTGTTCTGAATCGTCTCATAGCGCGCGAAGCCTTCGCGCTCGGAGACGGCGAGGCTCTTCATCAGGCCCCAGCTGGTTTCGTTTGAGCAGCCAATGACGCGCACCTTGCCGGCGCGCACCAGATCGTCGAGCGCTTCGAGCGCATCCTCGTAGCGCGCGCCATGATCGGGCCAATGGGTCTGATAGAGGTCGATATAATCGGTTTGCAGACGCGTGAGGCTCGCCTCCACCGCGCGCACGATGTTGTGGCGATCGAGGCAGGTCATGCCGGCGCGCTGCGAGGCTTTCAGCCAGCCATGGCTTGGGCCGCACACCTTCGTCGCCATGACGATGGAATCGCGGCGCTTCGTCTTCATCCAGCGGCCGACGATCTCCTCCGTCAATCCGGCCCATTCCTCCTTGGGCGGCACCGGATAATTCTCCGCCGTGTCGAAGAAATTGATCCCCGCGTCGAGGCATTTATCGAGCACGCGGAAGGCTTCGGCTTCATCGCATTGCGATCCGAACGTCATCGTGCCCATGCAGATGTCGGACACGACGATGGGGCTGCGGCCCAGACGCTTCGATCCCATGATGAGCTCCTTAATTCTCGCGCACGCGGCCGAACAACAAATGATCGCGCCAGGCGCCGTTGATCTTCAGATAGGCGCGGGCGCGCCCTTCCTCGACAAAGCCCGCCTTGAACAAGACCGCGCGCGAGGCTTCGTTCTCCGGCTGGCACGCGGCTTCGACGCGATGCAAATCCAATTCATCGAACGCAAAGCGCACCACGGCGCGCGCGGCGTCCGTGGTGTAGCCTTTGCCGGCGAAAGGCTGGCCGATCCAATAGCCGAGCGTGCCGGCCTGGGCCGCGCCGCGCCGCACCTGACTGAGCGTGACGCCGCCGATGAGCGCGCCGTCCTCGATGCGGAACACGAAGAAGGGATAGGATTTGCCGTCGCGAATATCGTGCGCGTAACGGCGCAGCTTGTAGCGGAACGAGGCGATGGAGAGTTCGTCGTCCGGCCAGCTCGGCTCCCAGGGCTGGAGAAAGGCGCGGCTGTGCGCGCGCAGCTGGGACCAGGCGTTGAAATCGCGTCCCTCGGGATGACGCAGATAGACCGCCGCGCCGGCGATCCGCCCCGTCTCCTCACCCTCGCGCCGCAGAAACGCCATGGGGCTATCGTGCCCCAAACACGTCCATCGCGCCAAGTCCGGATTTGGGACCGACGACCGCGAGCGCCGCCGGCCCTTCAAGCGCGGCCTTGGCGAGCGCTTGGATTTCGCCGGCCTCAAGGGCGTCGCAGCGCGCCTTCATGGCGGCGAAGGTCTCCGGCGCGCCATGGGTGAGCACTTGCATCGCGCGCGCGCCGGCGCGGGCCGAAGGCGCTTCCGCGCTCATCAACAAGGATGCGCCGGCCACGGCTTTCGCGCGCTGCAATTCCGCCGCGCTGGGCCCATGCGCGGCGAGATCGGCGAGCGCATCGAGCACGAGGCTCGCCACGAGCTTTGCATCCTGCGGCCGGCATCCCGCGCCGACGATGAGGCGGCCCACGTCCTCGAACACGTCTAGCGACGCATCGATCGAATAGACAAGGCCGCGCGTCTCGCGAATGTCCTGGAAGAGGCGCGAGGACATGCCGCCGCCGAAAATCTCCGCGAAAAGGCGCGCGGCCATCGCGCGTTCATCGCCAGCGGGCGGCGCCGACCAGGACAGGACGAGATGCGCCTCCTCGGTCTTGCGCGCTTCGCCGGCGACGGCGGGCACGGGCCGCGCGGGCGCGGGCGCGCGACGCGCGTGAGCTTTCAAGACGCTGAAGCGGCGCTCCACTGCATCCAGAATGGCGACGCGGTCAAACCCACCGGCGATGGAGAGCACGACGCGGTCAGCGGTGAAATGCGCATCGCGGAAACGTTCGAGCGCGGCGACCTTCAAGGGCGCGAGCGTCGCTTCTTCGCCGAGGATTGGCCGCCCAAGCGGTTGATCGGGAAAGAGCGCGGCTTGATGCAATTCGAAAACGCGGTCGGAGGGAAAATCGAACGCCTCGCCACGCTCCTGCGAAACGACGCCCTTTTCCTTTTCCAAATCCTCCTCGATCCAATGTGGTGCGAAGAGAATGTCGGCGATGAGATCGAGCACGAAGGGCGCGTCGGCCGCCACGGCGCGCGCGAAATAGGAGGTGTGCTCATAGCCGGTCGCGGCGTTGAGATGGGCGCCGACGCTTTCGATCGCCTCGGCGAATTGCTTGGCGTCGCGCCCTCCCGCGCCCTTGAACGCCATATGCTCGAAGAGATGGGCGACGCCGTTTTCCTCGGGCGCCTCCCAGCGCGCGCCCACGCCCTGCCACACGCCGAGCGCGGTCGTCTCCAAGCCCGGCATCGGATCGAGCACGACACGCACGCCATTGGCGAGCGTCACCAGCTCCAAGCCATCGGAAATCTGCGTCAGGCCCAAGCGCGGCTCTTGTCTTGAATGAAGGCGCGCACCGCGCCGGGATCGTTTTCAAGCGACACGATTTGCTCGGCCCGTCCGAACAGATCGGCGCATTTCAGCGGCAGAGGCGCGCGCACGCCGACCACGTCCTCCACTGTCTCGGGAAACTTCGCAGGATGCGCCGTCGCCAGCGTCACCAAGGGAAGGCCGACGGGTGCGTCGAGCTTGGCCGGCGCGAACAGGCCCACCGCCGTATGCGGACAGGCGAGATAGTGCTCGCTTGTCCAGATATTGCGCATCGAGGCGCGCGTTTCGTCGTCGGAGACCGTGACGGCGGCGAAATCCGCGCGCAGCGCCTCAAGCGCGTTTCCCGGCACATCGAAGCCGCCCGATTGCGCGAACTGATCGTAAAGGCGCCGCACGAGCGCGCCGTCCCGCCCCACCGCTTCGAACAGGATACGTTCGAAATTGGAGGCGACCTGGATATCCATGGCGGGCGACAAGGTGGCGTGCGAGGCGGGCGCGCGCGCGTAGCGGCCGGTGGCGAGCGTGCGCGCCAGAATGTCATTGGCGTTCACCGCGAGCACGATCTTGCCGATCGGGGCGCCCATGCGCTTGGCGGCGTAGCCCGAGAAGGCGTCGCCGAAATTGCCGGTGGGCACGACGAAATGCACAGGCCCCGGGCCAGCGAGCGCGTTCGCGGCGATATGGAAATAGACGCTTTGGGCGACGATGCGCGCCCAATTGATCGAATTGACGCCGCTGAGGCGGGCGCGATCGGCGAAGGCGCGGTCGGCGAGCAGCGCCTTCACGATGGCCTGGCAGGCGTCGAAATCGCCGTCGATCTCCAGCGCGTGGACGTTGGATGCGCCCGAAGCCGTCATGAAGCGCCGTTGCACGTCCGAGACGCGGCCCTTGGGCGTCAGCACGAAAAGATCGACACGCTCGCGGCCCTTGAGCGCCTCCACCGCCGCCCCGCCCGTATCGCCGGACGTCGCGCAAACCACGCTCAGCCGCTGATCGCGCTTTTTCAGCGCGAAATCGTAAAGCGGGCCGATGAGCTGCATCGCCACGTCCTTGAAGGAGAGCGATGGCCCATGAAAAAGCTCCAGCGCCCAATCGCCTGGGCCGAGCTGCTTCAACGGCGTGACGGCGGATGGCCAGACGCCGCCGCTAAGATAGGCCGTGTTGGCGAGATCGGCGGCCTCGTCCCATTCCAGATCGTCGCCCGCGAACGCCTTCAAGACGTTCAGCGCGGCGTAGGAGAAGGCGCCCGTCGCCATCGCGCGGCGCACCGCGTCGCGATCCAAATCCGTGGGCCAGTGCGCCGGCACGTAGAGCCCGCCATCGGGCGCAAGCCCGGCGAGCATGGCGTCGAGAAAGGACACATCCCCCGCGCCGCCGCGGGTCGATCGATACCGCATCACGCCTCTTCCGCCGGCTTCAGGCGCAGCCTGCCGACGCTGATGTGATAGGCGAGATAAACGCCGACAAGCATGATGGCGAGCCCCCACCAGGTGATGGCGTAGCCGAGATGGCGCTCCGGCGGCAAAGGATCGGCGCCTGGCAGGCGCGCGAACGGATTTTCCGTGGCGCGCCCGTCCTCGCCGACATAGGGCGCGGCGATGAAATAATCCGCCGCCGCGCCAAGCCCGGCGGTGCGCGCCATGCCTTGCAGATCGACATCGTACCAGATGCGGTCGGCCGGGCGGGGCGGCGGCGCGAACGGCCCCGGCGCCTCCGGCCGGATCGAGGCGCCGCGGATCGGCGCATCATGGCTGAGCGCGGAGGGATAGGAAATGTCGCGCCAATTCGGCGCGGCGGGCCCCTCAACGAAACCGGAATCGATGAAGATCACCGCGTCGCCGTCGCGCACGGGCGCGAAGATGCGCCAGCCGGGAACGCCCTCGCGCACGCCATAGACGAGTTGAACGCCTTCGGGCAGCGGCTCGTACGCCGCGAGCGACATCTCGGCCGGCGGCGTTGCGGCGAGGCGCTGCTTTTCCTCGTAGCGGGCCATCTGCCAGTGACCGAGCGTAACGAGCACCGCCAGCGACAGCACCGTCAGCACGCTCATGATCGGCAAGGGGCGAAAAGCGATCACAGGTCCACATCCTCATTGCGCGCTTCGCTGGCCTTGTGGCGCCATTGCAGCGCGAACAGCACGCCTTTGAACGGCGGCAGCGCCAGCACGCACAAGATGGCCGCCGCGGCGAGCGTGATCCCCACCGCCAGCCAGCCCGGCGCGCCGACGCCGAATTGCAGGATGAAGAGCAGCGGCGTGACCAACGCGCCGACGATCAAGATCACGAAGACGGCGGGGCCGTCGCCCGCGTCCGCGATGGTGAAATCGGCGCCGCACGCCGCGCAGCGCGGCGCGAATTTGAGATAGCTCTCAAACAAGGCGCCCTCGCCGCAGCGCGGGCATTTTCCCCTCAGCCCCGCTTGGAACGGGGCGGGCGCCATTTAGCTCTCCATCAGGAGATACGGCGTCACATAGACGAAGGTGAACAGGAACAGCCACACCACGTCGACGAAATGCCAATACCAGGCCGCCGCTTCGAGACCGAAATGCTTCTGCGGCGTGAACTGGCCCGCGATCAGGCGCATCAGGCAGACGGCGAGGAAGATCGTGCCGATGATGACGTGGAAGCCATGGAAGCCGGTGGCCATGAAGAAGGACGCGCCATAGAGATTGGCCTGCGTGACGTCGTTCATGTTTCCGAAGAAGAAGCCGCGCGCGGGATATTCCACCGCGAACTGAACCCAGGTGAACAAAACGCCGAGCGCGACGGTGAGCGCGAGGCCCCACGTGGCGCCGCGCCGATCGCCGGTCTGCAAGGCGTGGTGCGCCCAGGTCACGGTCGTGCCCGACAAAAGCAGAATCAGCGTGTTGATCAGCGGCAGGTGGAAGGGCTCGAACGTCTCCACGTTCGGCGGGGGCCAATTGGCCCAGGCTTGCCGCGTCGCCTCATCCCAGATCGGCACCGACCATTCCGCGCGCGCGCCGTGGAAGATGACGAGTTCGAAGAACACCCAGAACCAGGCGACGAAGAACATCACCTCGGAGGCGATGAAGAGGATCATGCCGTAGCGCAGGCCGATATCGACCACGGGTGTGTGATCGCCGCGCCGGCTTTCCTTGATCACGTCGCCCCACCAGCCGATGAAGGTGAAGGTCAGGAGAAGCGCGCCGGCAGCGGCCACGAACAGGCTGCCCTGCACGAAAAGCGTATTGGAGATTTCCGCCCAGAAGCGCGCGCCGCCCGCGAGCGGAGTGGCCTCGAAATCGACCGGCTCGGCGATCCCCTTGGACCAGATCACGAAGCCGAGCGCGCTCAAGAACGCGGCGAACGAACCGACGAAGGGCCACGGGCTCGGATCGACCAAATGATAGTCGTGCTTGACCTCGCTATGCGCCATGGCGGCCCTCAAAACCCTGGATTCGACTTTGCCCGGAAGCGGTTTAACGAAACACCCCTGCCGCGCCAAGCGGCGCATCGTCACTGGTCCTTGACGCGGCGCGACGGCGTTGGCGGGTCAGGTTCCGCCTTGGTCCGGACTGGGGAAATACGTGTAGCTGAGCGTGATTTGCGAGACATCCCGCGCATCGGGATCATCGGCGATGTCGGGATCAATGAAATACAGCACCGGCAGGCTCGCCCGCTCGCCCGGCGCGAACACCCGGTCCTGGAAGCAGAAGCATTGCAGCTTCTGAAAATAGACGCCCGTATTGTGCGGGGCGACATTGAAGGTGGCGACCGCCGTCACAGGGCGATCTGAGGTGTTCTCCACCTCGAAGAAGGCGAGGCCCGTCTCGCCGATCTTGAGGCGCTGGACCTGCTCGCCCGCCACGAAGCGGATCGGCAGACCGGCCGCGACATTGGTGTCGAACGAGACGTCGATGGCGCGCTCCAACACAAGCGTGGGCGCCGCGCTCGCGGCCTGCGTGGTGCCGCCATAGCCAGTGACCTTGCAGAAGAGATCGTAGAGCGGCACGGCGGCGAAGGCGGCCGCCGTCATGAACAGCACCGCGCCGCCGGCCAGCGCGGCGGTCACCAGCATGCGCCTGCGCGGCGCGCTCAAAGCGGGCGCTCCAGCACGCCGGCCTGCAGGCGCGCGATGGTGATCAGGAACACCAGAACCATGAAGGCCGCCAGCGACAGGGCGATCCAGACATTGCGCCGCTTGCGGGCGCGCTCCTGTTCCGGCGTGAGCGTCACATGCTCCATGCCGAGACCAAAGCAGCCATCCGCTCGATCAGCAATGCGGCGAAGAGCGCGAACAGATAAAAGATGGAATAGGCAAAAAGCCTTAGAGCGTGCGGGCGTTCGACCGCCATGGCGGCGTCGGGCGCGAGCCGCGTGAGGCGAAACGCGAGCGCGATGAGCCCGAGGCTCAGAAGGATCGACACCGCGCCATAGAAAGCGCCGCCGAGCCCGGTAAGCACCGGCGCGAACGCGACAGGCGCCAGGAGCAGCGCGTACCAAAGGATCTGCCGGCGGGTTTCAGCCGCGCCATGCGTCACCGGCAGCATCGGCACGCCCGCGGCCTCATAATCGCGCTTGGCGACGAGGCCGAGCGCCCAAAAGTGCGGCGGCGTCCAGACGAAAATGATCGCGACCAGGATCAGCGGATCGAGGCCGAGCGATCCCGTCTTGGCCGCCCAGGCGATGGCGGGGGGAAGCGCGCCGGCGAGGCCGCCGATGACGATGTTTTGCGGCGTCGAACGCTTCAGCCACATCGTGTAGATCACGGCGTAGAAGAAGATCGTGAAGGCCAGCAGCGCCGCGGCCAGGATGTTCGACGCGAGCCAGAGCGTCAGCACGGACAGGGCCGAGAGCGTGAGGCCAAGGCCCAGCGCTTCGTCGCGGCTGACAAGGCCCGCCGGCACGGGCCGCGTCGCGGTGCGCGCCATGCGGGCGTCAATGTCGGCGTCGAACCACATATTGAGCGCGCCGGAGGCCCCGGCCCCGACAGCCAGCGCCAGGATGGCGGCGAACCCCAGCACCGGATCGCCCGCGCCGGGCGCGCAGACATAACCGACAAGCGCCGTGAACACGACGAGGCTCATCACGCGCGGCTTCAGAAGCGCGAGATAGTCCGATGCGGCGGCGCTGCGTGCGGCGCCGACAGAAACGTCTGTCACGGCGTGTCTCCAAACGCATCCGCGCCCGCTGAGCGGGCGCGGCGCTTTCAGTGGTGCGCGTCGGGCTTAACCACCGGCAACGTGCTGAATTGGTGGAAGGGCGGCGGCGAAGAGAGCGTCCATTCGAGCGTCGTCGCGCCCTCGCCCCACGGATTGGCCCCGGCCTTGCGGCGCACGAGGAACATTTCCACGAGCATCAGGAAGAAGAACGCCATGCCCACCAAAGTCACCGCATAGCCGACCGAGGACACCCAATTCCATTCGGCGAACGCCTCGGGATAATCGATGTAGCGGCGCGGCATGCCCTGCAGGCCCAGGAAGTGCTGCGGGAAGAAGATCAGGTTCACGCCGATGAACGTGACCCAGAAATGCAGGCCGCCGAGAAGGCCGTTGTAGCGATAGCCGCTCATCTTCGGGATCCAATAATAGAAGCCCGCGAAGATGGTGAACACCGCGCCCATCGACAGCACGTAATGGAAGTGCGCGACGACGTAATAGGTGTCGTGCAGCACCGTATCGATGCCGGAATTGGCCAGCACGACACCGGTGACGCCGCCCACCGTGAACAGGAAGATGAAGCCGATCGACCACAGCATCGGCACGGTGAAGCTGATCGAACCGCCCCACATCGTGGCGATCCAGGAGAAAATCTTGATGCCCGTGGGCACCGCGATCACCATCGTGGCGGCGACGAAATAGGCTTCCAGATCGAGCCCCATGCCGACCGTGTACATGTGGTGCGCCCACACGATGAAGCCGATGAAGCCGATCGCGACCATCGCGTAGGCCATGCCGAGATAGCCGAACACCGGCTTGCGCGAGAACGTCGCCACGATCTGGCTGATCATGCCGAAGCCGGGAAGGATGAGGATGTAAACCTCGGGGTGGCCGAAGAACCAGAACAGATGCTGGTACATGACGGGATCGCCCCCGCCGGCCGGATTAAAGAAATTGGTGCCGAAATTGCGGTCCGTCAGCAGCATCGTCAGCGCGCCGGCGAGCACGGGCAGCGCGAGCAGCAGCAGGAACACCGTCACCAGGATCGACCACACGAAGAGCGGCATGCGGTGCAGCGTCATGCCCGGGGCGCGCATGTTGAAGATGGTGGTGATGAAGTTGATCGCGCCCAGGATCGAGGAGGCGCCGGCGATGTGCAGCGACAGGATCAGAAGATCCATGGACGGGCCGCTATGGTGCGTCGTCGAGGTGGAGAGCGGGGGATAGAGCGTCCAGCCGCCGCCGAAGCCGGGATAGGTTCCGTTGCCCGGCACCAGCATGGAGATGATCGCCAGCGCGAACGAGGCGGGCAGCAGCCAGAACGAGATGTTGTTCATGCGCGGGAAGGCCATGTCCGGCGCGCCGATCATCAGCGGCACGAACCAATTCCCGAAGCCGCCGATCATCGCGGGCATCACCATGAAGAAGATCATGATGAGGCCGTGATAGGTGACGACGACGTTGTAATAATGCTTGGCGGCGGCGACATCGCCGGCGGCGACGAACTGGGTGAGCACGCCGATGCCAGGCTCGGCCAGCTCCCAGCGGATGAGACCCGACAGCGCGCCCCCGATGATCCCCGCGATGATCGCGAAGATCAGGTACATCGTGCCGATGTCCTTGTGATTGGTTGAATAGACCCAGCGCTTCCAATCCCACAGGCTGGGGCGGTGCTCTTCGTGGGATTCGTCGTGCGCGACGGCGGGCTCGGCCATCTTCGGCTCCAATAAACTTAGCGGGCGGGCGCGGCGGCGGGCGCGCCGCCTTCGGGCGTTTGTTCGGCGGGCGCGGCGGGCGCGGGGTCCGCGCTCGCGAGCGAGCCGCCCTGCGCCAGCACCCATTGATTGAAGGCTTCGCGGCTGACGGCGCGAACCTCGATCGGCATGAAGGCGTGATCGACGCCGCACAATTCAGAGCATTGGCCGTAGAACGTGCCCTCGCGCGTGACGCGGAACCAAGTGTCGTTGACGCGGCCCTGGATCGCGTCCTCCTTCACGCCGAAGGCCGGCACGGTCCAGGAATGGATCACGTCATTGGACGTGACGAGCACGCGGACATTCGTATCGACTGGCACATAGATCGGATTGTCGACGGCGAGCTGCGCGGGGCGGCCCTGCGCGCGCGCCTCGTCCTCCGGCAGCATGATGGAGGTGACGCTCACATCCATGCCTTCGTATTCATATTGCCAGAACCAGGAATTGCCCACGGCCTTGATAGTCATCTCGGCCTGCGGGATGCGCTCGGCATGGAACAGGAGAGGGAAGGAGCGCCACGCGATCAGCACCAGGATCAGCACCGGCACGACCGCCCAGATCACCTCGACCGTCATGTTGTGGGTGAATTTGCGCGGGCTCGGATTGGCGCGGCGATTGTAGCGCACCATCACCCAGACCAGCAGCGCGAGCACGATCAGCGAAATGATCGCGATGATCGGCAGGATGAAGCCGTGAAAGCTGACGATCTCTTCCATCACCGGCGTGGCCGCCGGCTGCAGATCAAGGCCGCCCGGGATCGGCTGATCGGCGCGCGCGACGCCCGCGACCGCGACCGCGGCGACCGCCGCCAGGCCAGCGCGCAGCGCCGTCTTTATCCCCAAACCTCGCTCAGCCGTCATCAGCCGAGACCTCCTTCATGAGACCGGCGCCCGAATTACAAGGACGCCACGCTAGCGCAAGCGGTATGGCGCGCTCCGGCGCCCGCGCCTATACTGGGCTGGCGCGGCAAAGAACCGCGCCATGGCCCCCTCGCCGCTATGTCGCCGCAGAAGAGATCGCACACAATCCCGCTTCGGGCCGGCGGCGGCCCGTTGGGTAAGGCACGGTGTCGATGAACAGAGGCCCTCGTTCAAAGTATTTGGCGCGGATGGCGCTCGCATCGGCGGCGTTCGTCGCGGGCGCGGCGGCCTTCGCGGCCGGCGCATTCGCGCAGAACATCGAAGGCCAGGTGATTTACGGCACGCCGAACGCCGCCGCCTGCGGCCTGGCCGCCGCCAATGGCCGCGCCAGCGAGGATGCGATCGCCGCCTGCACCACCGCGATCACGGAAGAACGCCTCACCCGCATCGCCCTCCTGGCCGCGCACACCAATCGCGGCGCCCTGCACATCATGCGGCGCGAGGGCGCGGCCGCGCTCGCCGATTTCGACCGCGTCATCGCGCTCGATCCGCGCAATGCGGAGGCGCACGTCAATCGCGGCGCCGCGCTCATCATGAACGGGCAGCCCGGCCCCGCCGTCGCCGCCATCACGCGCGCCCTCTCGCTCGGCGTGCGCGCACCCCACAAGGCTTATTTCAATCGCGGCGGCGCGCGCGAATTGCTGGGTGATCTGCGCGGCGCCTACGAGGACTATAATACGGCGCTGGAGATCATGCCCGATTGGGGGCCCGCCGAGGCGGAGCTGCAGCGCTTCGCGCGCGGCCGGCGCGAGCAATTGGCCGACGCCGCCGGCGCCCAGCCGGAGGCAGCGCAAAACGGAGGAGGCGGACAATGAAAAGCGTGCTTTCTCGGATGCTCGGCGCGGGGGCCGTGCTCGGGGCCGGGCTCGGGGCCGGGCTGATCGGGCTGAACGCGCACGCGGCCACCACCGTGTTCGGCGAACCCTTGGGGCGGGCCTGCTACGAGGCCGCGCTCGAAGGACGCTCCCAGGCGCGCGACCTCGCCGTCTGCGATCAGGCGCTCGAACAAGAGGCGCTGACCCGGCGCGACCGCGCGGGCACCTATGTCAATCGCGGCGTCCTCAAGCTGCAGCGGCGCGAACCGGGCGCGGCCCTGGCCGATTTCGACACCGCCATCGGCCTGATGCCGGAATTGGGCGAGGCGCACGTCAATCGCGGCGCGGCGCTCATTCTGCGTCAGGATTTCGCCGGGGCCATCGAAGCGATCACGCGCGGACTTAGCCTTAATCCGAGCGACCCGCACGAGGCCTATTATAACCGCGCGCTCGCCCACGAACTGAACGGCGATGTACGCGCGGCCTATGCGGACCTGCGCCGCTCGGTGGAGATCGCGCCGGAATGGCCGCGCGCCCAGCTGGAGCTCGCGCGCTATTCGGTTCAGCCGCGCGAATAGGCGACGCCGGCCCCGCGCGCCTATATGAGTCCCGACCAGGACATCACGAAAGGCGCATCATGGCCGACACCCTCACCTCGCCCGCGCCGGCCGCGGCGCTCGATTGGACCGCCGCCGGCCGCATCCTCGCCGACGCCGCCAAGGGCGCGGACGATGCGGAATTGTTCGTCGAGGACAGCCGCTCGGAAAGCTTCGTCTGGGACGATGGGCGGCTGAAATCGGCCAGCTACGATGTGGCGCAAGGCTTTGGGCTGCGCGTCGTCGCCGGCGAGCGGGCCGGCTATGGCCACGCCAGCGGCTTCGACGAGGACGCCGTTGCGCGCGCGGCGGACGCGGCCGCCAGCGTGAAGCGCGGCCATGACGGCGCGCTCGACGTCTCACCCCAGCGCACCAATAAGCGCCTCTATGGCGACATCGACCCGATTGCCGCGCCCGCCTTCACCGACAAGACCGCGCTGATGGCGGAGATCGACGCCTATCTGCGCGCCAAGGACCCGGCCGTGGTTCAGGTGATGGTCTCGCTCGCGGGATCGCGCCGCGAGGTGACGGTGCTGCGCCCGGACGGCCAGCGCTATGACGATGCGCGTCCGCTCGTGCGCGTGAATGTCTCGGTGACGGTGGAGCGCGCGGGCCGGCGCGAATCCGGATCGTGCGGCGCGGGCGGGCGCGAAGCCTATGAGGCTTTCCTCGCGCCGGAACGCTGGAAGGCGATGGCGGACGAGGCGCTGCGCATCGCGCTCGTCAATCTCGATTCGATCCCCGCGCCCGCCGGCGAGATGGACGTGGTGCTTGGGCCGGGCTGGCCGGGCGTGCTGCTGCACGAAGCGGTGGGGCACGGCCTTGAAGGCGATTTTAATCGCAAGGGGTCATCCGCGTTCGCGGGCAAGATCGGCGAGCGCGTGGCCTCGCCAGGCGTCACGGTTGTGGACGACGGCACGTTCGAGAATCGGCGCGGCTCGCTGACGTTCGACGATGAAGGCACGCCCACGGGCCGCACCGTGCTGATCGAGGACGGCGTGCTCAAGGGCTATCTGCAGGACCGGATGAATGCGCGCCTCATGGGCGTTCAGCCCACCGGCAATGGGCGGCGCGAATCATACGCGCATCGGCCGATGCCGCGCATGACCAACACGTTCATGCTCGGCGGCGACAAGAAGCCGGAGGAAATCCTCGCCGCGCTGAAAAACGGCGTCTACGCGGTCAATTTCGGCGGCGGCCAGGTGGACATCACGAGCGGCAAGTTCGTGTTTCAATGCACGGAAGCCTATCTCGTCGAGGACGGGCGAATCAGAGCGCCGATCAAGGGCGCGACGCTGATCGGCGATGGGCCTTCCGCGCTGACACGCGTGACGATGGTGGGCGACGATCTCAAGCTCGACGATGGCGTGGGCACGTGCGGCAAGGCCGGACAAAGCGTTCCCGTCGGCGTTGGACAGCCGACTCTCTACATCAAGGGATTGACGATCGGCGGCATGTGAAGCGCGGCGCGTATTTACAACCGCGCGCGCTTGCGTAACGTGAGATTCGTCTCACCTGTCTGGGAGGGTACTTATGGCTGCTGCCAAGAAGAAAGCCGCGAAGAAAGCGCCCGCGAAAGCGGCGAAGAAGGCGGCGAAGAAGAAGTAAGCTTCTTCTTTCGTTTTGTAATGCGAGCGCCGTCGGCCCCTGGCCGGCGGCGTTTTGCTGTGCGCCGCCGCTCATTGCGCCGCCGATCCAAGCCGGCCATGCTGCGCGCCTTGGTGAGGTTTTCCGCATGAAATACGCACTTTTCGCGCTGACCGCGCTCTGCGCCTGCGCCTCCGGTCCGGCCGCCTCGCAGCCGACCTATGAGAGCTTCGCCGCGCAGCGGGCCGAATGGAATCGCCCCGTCGCGCCGTTCACGATCCATGGGAACGTGCATTATGTCGGCGTCGCCGGCGTCTCGGCCTTCCTCGTGACGACGCCCGAGGGCCACATCCTCATCGATGGCGGCCTCGTCGAATCAGCGCCGCTGATCTCATCGAACATCGCCGCGCTTGGCTTCGACATTCGCGACGTGCGCTTTCTTTTGAACAGCCACGCGCATTGGGACCATTCAGGGGGCCTGGCCGCGCTCAAGGCCGCGTCGGGCGCGGCGATGATCGCCAGCGCGGCCGACAAGCCGGCGCTCGAAGCGGGCATGGTCGATTACGGGCCGAGCGCGGGCGTGCGCACGCCCCCGGTCAGCGTGGATCGCGTGATCGCCGACGGCGAGACGGTGACGATTGGAGGGACCACACTCACCGCAGTGATGACGCCCGGCCATTCCAAGGGCTGCACCTCCTGGACCATGCGGACGCGTGGAGCGGACGGGCGCGCGCGCAGCGTCTTCTTCCATTGCTCGGCGACGGTGGCGGGACACAGCCTTGAGCCGCCCGCCTATGACCGGATCGTCGAGGATTTCCGATACAGCTTCAAACGCGTGGCGGAGATGAGCGCGGACATCTTCCTGGCCTCGCACCCCATGTTCTTCGACATGGAGGCGCGGCGGGCCGCGCAGATCGCGGGCGATGCGAACGCCTTCGTCGATCCACGCGCGCTACAGGCCTTCAACACCAGTTTGCAGGAGGCCTTCGAGGCCGAGCTCGCCGCCCAGCGCCGACGCTAGCGCCCTGGACCGCGCGTGCGCGGTTTGGGCGGCGCGGTCGGCTCGGTCTCGAACATGGGATTGGGGTCCCATTGGCCGGCGAAGGGCGCGTCGACCAGATAATCCGGCAGACGCGCGTTCAGCGCCTTGTCCCCGGAAATGGCGATCACCTGACGATCCTTGGGCATGTTGCGCAGCACGTCGGCGTCCACATCGCCGATGAGGTCGGCGCTTTCGCGCGCCATCAGATGATTGGCGACGCCAAACAGCTGGAAGACGCCGGCATTGTTGAAGATGGTGCGCCAATCGTTCGGATAGAGGCGTTGCAGCTGCGACAGATCCTGGAAGAACGGCCAGACCTGCAGGCCATAGCCGCGCAGCAGCGTCATGGATTGGCGCAAGGGGCCGAACTCGCCCAGCTGCGCGCACTCGTCGAGCAGGAACAGCGTGGAGCGCTTCGGGCGCCGGCGACGCCCCATCACCGTGAGCATCAGCGCGCCCACCCATAGACGCAGAAGCGCGCCATGGCTTTCCAGCTTATCGGGCGGGACGACGATATAGATCGTCATCGGGTCGCCCTTGCGCACCGCGTCGAGATCAATGGTGGAGCGCGACAGCGAGCGCAGGGCGGAATCGGAATTGACGACCTTCAGATAGCTTTGCGCGGTGGACAGAATGCCCGAGCGCGTCTGTTCCGTGATCGGCAGGAAGGAGGAAATGTTCTGCTTGGAGAGCCGATTGAGGTGCTCATGGTTCTCGATCAGCGCGGCCAGATTATAGACCGCGTCGTCGCTCATCAGGATTTCGCGCACCTTGCCGAAATGGCGCTCGCCGCCGCCGCCGGTCTCGGCCACCGCGGCGATAACGCCGCTCATCAGCGAGCGGCCCCAATTGTCCCAGAACGGCTCCTTGTGAAAACCGGCGTCGCCCGCGAGCAACGAGGCGAGCATCTCGGCGTCCGCATCCAAGAGCGCGCCGGGGCGGTCGAACAGGTCGAAGGGATTGAGGCTGTCGGTGCGGCGCGAAATCACGCCGAACGGATCGAGGAGGCGCACCTCCTGGCCCATTTCGCGTCGGCGGCGGTTGGTGGTGTGCCAGGTCTCGCCCTTGGGATCGATGACGATCACCGAGCCTTCGAAGCGCAAGAGATTGGGAATGATGATCGAGCGGCCCTTGCCCGCGCCGGTGGGCGCGATCGTCACCAGATGGCGATCCTCGCCATAAAGGATCGGAGATTCGCCCGCTTCTGGCGCGGGCGCCGCGCGCGGCGCGGAAAACCCGATCGGATCGCGCGCGGCGTCGCGCGCGGTCCACCCCAAAAGCAGATCGTAGCCGGTGAGCTTGTCGTCCTCGGCGCGCGCGGGCGGCCCCGCCTTGGCGAGCGCGGCCGGCTTTTTCTTCACGCTCGCCCGGCCCGATCTGCTGCTCATCCGCCCTCTGCTCCGTTGCGCCAAGACCGGGCGCGCTCAAGTTTTGGCGGACAAATCCGGCCGCAGCGGCGCTGCTTTGCGGCGGTCCGGCGCCCACGCCCCGAGAACGCTACAGAAGCAGATTTAGCCCCCTTCGCAAACCGGCTAGCCACAGCGGGGCGCGGCCACGCCGCGATGCAGCGCGGTCCGCGAAAGACGTCCCAAAAACATGGTTAACGCCGCTTAGGCGGGCGCCTTTTCGCGCGGCGCGCTTGCGGGCCCGGCCAGGCGATTGAGCGCGAAACTGAGGACCGCGAGCCCCACGCCGATGGCGATCGTCACCCAGCCGAGCCGGCCATAGACGTCGAGATAAGTGGCGAGCGAGGACGCCGGATCCAGCACTTGGCCGTTCACCGTCTCCACGGCCGTCAATCGCGCGACAATGCCGCCCAGCCATTGCGCCCAGGCGCTGGCGAGGAACCACACCGCCATCACCGTTGAGACGACAAGTTGCGGCGAAAGCTTGGTGACCATGGAGAGGCCCACGGGCGAGAGGCACAATTCACCCGTCGTCTGGGCGAGATAGGCGAACGCCAGGAAGAAAAGCGGCATGCGAAAGCTGTCGTCGGCGAAGGTCGCGCCCCAAACGAGGATCAGGAAGGACAAGCCGACCTGGATCAGCGCCAGCGCGAATTTCATCGACGGATTGGGATCAAGCGAACGGCGCCCCAGGAACACCCAGAGCGCGGCGAACACCGGCGCCAGAAGCAGGATGAAGCCGGAATTGAAACTCTGCGTCTGCGCCGCCGTGACCGTCATGAAGCCGTCGGAGGGCAATTGCGTGTGCCGATCGGCGAACAAATTGAGCGAGGAGCCCGCTTGTTCGAACAAGGTCCAGAACACCACCGAGAACGCGATCAGGATCAGCGCGAGGGAAAGGCGCCCGCGCTCCTGCGCGTTGAACCGCGTCGCCATCTGCCAGACGAGATAGGCGAGCACGATCACAGAGCCCGCGACGAGCAACGCGCCGACCACCGCGAAGAAATCCGACGCCGCGAGCGCCGCCGGCAAAGCGGCCGCTTCGCCCGCCTCCGCGCGGAACGCGGCGATCGCCGCGGCGGTCGCGTCGCGCACCTGCGCATCGAACGTGAGAATCGCCCAGACCGCGCCCACGCCCGCGAGCCCCATGACGTAAATCAGCCATTCGCGATTGAGCGGCCCGATCAGCGGACGCGCGAGCTTATCGGGCTCGGGCGGCTCGCCCTTGCCTTCAAGCCAGGGCTTTCCCCATTGAAACACGATGAAGCCGGCGATCATGCCAAGGCCCGCGAGACCGAAACCCGCCCACCAGCCCATTGTCTGGCCCAACAAGCCGCACAGGACCGACGCCCAGAAGGCGCCGAGATTGATGCCGTAATAATAGAGCGTGAAGCCGGGATCGCGGCGCGGATCGCCCTCCGGATAGAGTTGGCCGACGATGGTTGAAATGTTCGGCTTCAAGAAGCCCACGCCCATCACGATCAGCGACAGCGCGACATAGAAGATCGACACATAAAGCGGCGAACGGCCTTCGACGCCGAGTTCGTATGAGCCCGACGGCAAGGTCTGCGGGAGCGCCGCATTGGCCGGCAAATCCACAATGGCGATGCCGCCGCCTTCGCCCGGCGCCACCGCATAGGGCGCGCCATCGACGACGAGGCGCGTCTGGCGTTCATCGGCGCGGCCTTCGGTGACGAATTGATACGTCGCGCCTTCATAAGTGAGCGTCTGACGCGCCGGCGGGCCCTCCACCGCCATCGCCAAATGGCCCGCGACCAGCAAGAGCGCGCCGAACGCGATCGCCTTGCGCGTGCCGAGATAACGGTCCGCCAGGAAACCGCCGATCAGCGGCATCAGATAAACAAGCGAGGTGTAGGCGCCGTATTGGCCCTGGGCGAGCGCATCGTCGAACAGAAGGTGCTGCGTCAGATAGAAGATCAGCAGGCCGCGCATCCCATAATAGGAAAACCGCTCCCACATCTCGGCGAAGAACAGGATGAACAGGCCGCGCGGATGCTGGCGCAATTGCAGCGCGACCGGGATCAAGGTCGCGATGGTGATGATGATGCCAATTGCGACGACGACGTTCATTTGGGCTCCCGCGCGCTCAAGCGGCGCGCAGGCAAGCACGCGCCGCCGCGAGGGTCAAACCAACGCCTGCCGACTAGCTCGCCATGCGCTCGACCTTGGCG
>CAZLWK010000004.1:7926-105838 GCA_964563395.1 uncultured Caulobacteraceae bacterium | reverse complement strand
CAGGTGCACTCGGCCTTGCGCGATCGCCTGACGCACCGGCTCATAGCCCATCCAGCGCGAGGGTCAAACCAACGCCTGCCGACTAGCTCGCCATGCGCTCGACCTTGGCGAGCTTGCTGAGGCCGAGCCATGTCTCCATCCGCTCGGCCAAGGCGGGCTCGCCCGTCAGGTGCACTCGGCCTTGCGCGATCGCCTGACGCACCGGCTCATAGCCCATCCAGATCGCGGTCATCGTGCGCAGATCGCACGACACATAGAGATCGACGTCGAAGCCCGGCTCGACCGAGCACAATTCGACCGGCGCGTCCGGCGCCACGATCAGCCACCAGGCGCGGCGCGCGGACGGCTGATCGAGGAATTGAAATTCGATCACGCTGCGGCGCGGCGGCAAGGGCGTGGGATCGATGTTGCGGCGCATGTCCCACATCAGAAGCTGCGCATCGAGATGCTGCAGCGAGAGCTCCTTGTCGATCCAGCGCTGGCCCCACACGCCGAACGCTTCGACGAGCGGTTCAAGCTCGCGTCCCGCCGGCGTCAGCACGTATTCGAACACGCCCGGCTCCGCGCGCACGGGGCGCCGCTCCACCACGCCCGCCGCCTCCAGCTCCTTGAGCCGCTGTGAAAGCAGCGCCGGCGACATGCGCGGCACGCCGCGGCGCAGATCGTTGAAGCGCGACGTGCCGGCCACGAGCTCGCGCAGCAGCACGATCGTCCAGCGCGTGCACAAGAGCTCCGCCGCCATCGCGACCGGACAGAATTGCCCATAGCCGGCCTGGGCCATGATCCACCTCCGCCGCGACGGTACGCGCGCGAGGGACCCAGTTCAAATTCTGTATCGGCCAGGATTCAGTTTCTGAACTGGAAGGGCGGGGAAAGCTCAGGCCATGTCGCGCGCAGTGCCGGCGCGGGGCGCCCGAGGAGACTGACATGAACCCGAACAAAGCTTTGTGGGAGAAAGGCGATTTCACGCAGATCGCCGCGGCGATGCGCCAAAGCGGCGAGGACTTGGTGACGCGCATCGGCGTTGAGCCGGGCATGAAAGTGCTCGATCTCGGCTGCGGCGACGGCACCACCGCGTTGCCGGCGGCCAAGGCCGGCGCGGATGTGCTGGGCGTCGATATCGCCGCCAATCTGGTCGCCGCCGGCAACGCCCGCGCGCGCGCTGCGGGCCTCGCCAATCTGCGCTTCGAGGAAGGCGACGCCTGCGCGCTAACGCGGCTTGAGGCAAACTCGTTCGATCTCGTCGTCACCATATTCGGCGCGATGTTCGCGCCGCGCCCCGACGACGCCGCGCGCGAAATGGTGCGGGTGACGCGATCGGGCGGGCGGATCGTCATGGGCAATTGGATCCCCGGCGATCCCACGCTCGTGGCGCAAATCCTGAAGATCAGCGCCGCCTATACGCCCGCGCCGCCGGCGGGCTTTGTTAGTCCGATGTCATGGGGCCAGGAGGACGAGGTTAAGCGCCGCTTCGCCGAAGCGGGCGTGCGCGCCGACCGGGTGCGCTGCGAGCGCGACACCTACGTCTTCCGGTTCGACGGCGCGCCGCGCGCCTTCCTCGATACGTTCCGCCGTTTCTACGGGCCGACGATGAACGCCTATGCCGCCGCCGAGGCCGATGGCCGCGCCGAGGCGCTGCATGAGGAATTGGGCGCGCTGTTCGATCGGCAAAACCAAAGCCGCGATCCGGGGCGCACCGAAATCCCCGCGACCTTTCTTCGCGTGACGGCCGAGGTCTGATTTGCGTCGCGCGGAGCGGCGGGCGATGATGCGCCATGCATCCGCCTCGCCCGCCGCCGGCCGGCGATTTCGATTATGACGCGCGTCCCGGCGTTTATGCGCGCACGCGTCAGGCCGATCCACGCATCGCGGCATGCGTGCGCGAAGCGCTCGCCGATGCGCGCACGGTGCTGAATGTCGGCGCGGGTTCGGGCAATTACGAACCGAGCGACAGGCTCGTCGTCGCGCTCGAACCCTCCGCTTCGATGCGCGCGCAACGGCCAAGGGATGCCGCGCCCTGCGTGATCGGCGCGGCGGAAGAATTGCCGTTCGACGCCGGCGCGTTTGACGCGGTGATGGCGGTTTTCACGATCCATCAATGGCGCGATCTGGCGAAGGGCCTTGCCGAGATGCGCCGCGTGGCGCGCAAGCGCGTCGTGATCCTCACCTTCGATCCCGCCGCGTTCGGCAAGCTCTGGACACACGATTATCTGCCAGAGCGCACAGGCGCCGAGGGGCAGCGCATGCCCACGCTTGAAAACGTCGCCGCGATGCTGGGCCCACACGTGGAGTTCGCTCCGGCCCCGGTGCCGTTCGATTGCATCGATGGGTTTACGGAAGCCTTTTACGGTCGGCCGGAATTCCTGCTCGATCCGGCGGTGCGGGCCGGCCAATCGGGGTGGGCGTTCATCGGCGCGGACGCGGAGGCGCGCTTCGTTGCGCGTTTGCGCGCCGACCTGGACAGCGGCGCCTGGGACGAAAAATACGGCGCATGGCGCGCCTTGCCCGCCTATGATGCGCCGCTGCGCCTCTTGATCGCGAACGCCGAGGACCCATGAGCTTTTACGACAAGCACGTCCTGCCGCACCTGTTGAATTGCGCCTGCGGCGCAAAGCCGATCCGCTATCAGCGCGCCAAGATCACGCCGCAGGCGGCGGGCCGCGTTCTGGAGATCGGGGCGGGCTCGGGCCTCAATCTGCCGTTCTACGATCCCGCGAAGGTGACGAGCCTTGTGTGCGTCGAGCCGTCGGCGGAATTGTGGGCGAAGGCCGATACAAGCGCGGCGCCCTTTCCGGTGACGCACATTCAAAGCGGCGCGGAAGACATGCAAGTTGACGACAAAAGCTTCGACACCGCGCTCATCACCTACACGCTCTGCACGATCCCGGACGCGCTCGCCGCCCTGCACGCCGTGCGCCGCGCGTTGAAGCCGGACGGCGTCGTTTTGTTTTGCGAACATGGCGCCGCGCCCGACGCATCGACCGCGCGCTGGCAGGAGAGGATCAATCCGCTTTGGAAGCGCATCGCCGGCGGGTGCAATTTGAACCGGCCGATTCCGAGGCTCTTGGAGGAAGGCGGGTTCAAGATCGCGTCGATGGAGACGATGTATCTGCCCTCGACGCCGAAGATCGCCGGCTTCAATTATTGGGGCCGGGCCATTCCGGCCTAAGTCCATCGCGTACGGCGCGGTTCAGATACCACCAGAAGGAGCGGCCCATGCCCGTTCCGTCGAGCACGAAACCCAGCTTGCGCAGCGTACGCACCGAGGCGCGGTTGCGCGTGTCGCAGCCGGCGATGATGTTCTGCACGGACGGGTCCTCGATCAGCCAATCGATCACGCGTCCCATGGCTTCGCTGGCATAACCCTGGCGGCGATAATCGGGAACGATCGCATAGCCGATCTCGACCACGCCCTCGCGCCAGGCGGGCGTGCGCCGCGTTGGGACCCGATCGGAATAAGGCTCGAACCGCACATCGCCGATCACGCGCACATCTGCGCGGTGAATGACGATCGCGCGCGTCGGCGGGGGCGATCCATACACACGCGTGGCGAGGCGCATGCCGCCCGCTCGGAGCCAGTCGGGCGACAAATCCGCATCCAGATAAGCCGCGAGCGGCGCGGGGCCGATCGAAGCGGCGTCAGCCATCTCCCGCGTGATCGGCTCCAGCCGCAGCCGGGGCGTGATCAGCGAATGATCGAGCCTCCTAATAGGCGCACGCCTCGAACACGCGGTCGACATCGCGGCCCCATTCGGTGCGATAGCGCTCCAAGAGGCGCTCGGCGGGGGTGACGCCGCTTTCGGCGATGTCGTCGAGTTCGGACAGGAAATGTGTTTCGTCCGAGCCGCTGTCATCGAGCTTGGCGCGCGATTTAAGGCCCTGGCGCGCGATCGCGAGCGCGGCCTGCGCGATCTCGCGCGCGCTCGCGCCGCGGATCGGGGCGCGCAGGCCAAGGATCGGCACCGCGCGGCGCAGCGCCTCGCGATCCTCCGCCGTCCAGCTTTTGACGAGACTCCACGCCGCTTCGAGCGCCGCGTCGCAATAGAGTATGCCGGCCCAGAACGCCGGCAAGGCGCACAGGCGGCTCCAGGGACCGGAATCGGCGCCGCGCATTTCCAGGAAGGTCTTGAGGCGCACTTCGGGAAAGATCGTCGTCAGATGATCTTCCCAATCCTTGATGCTGGGCCGCTCGCCCGGCAGCGCCGGCAGCTTGCCCTTCATGAAATCGCGGAAGCTCTGACCGGAAGCGTCGATATAACGCCCGTCGCGATAGACGAAATACATCGGCACATCGAGCGCATAGAGCGCGTAGCGCTCAAAGCTCATGCCGTCCTCGAACACGAAGGGCAGCATGCCGGTGCGGTCCGGATCGGTGTCGGACCAGATATGGCCGCGATAGGACAAGAACCCGTTCGGCCGCCCTTCCGTGAACGGCGAATTGGCGAACAGCGCCGTCGCGATCGGCTGCAGCGCGAGCGAGACGCGAAACTTCTTCACCATGTCGGCTTCCGAGCCGAAATCGAGATTGGTCTGCACCGTGCAGGAGCGGAACATCATTTCGCGCCCGAGCCGGCCGACCTTGCCCATATAGGCGCGCATGATCTTGTAGCGCCCCTTCGGCATGAGCGGCGTCTCCTCCATCGACCATTTCGGCGATGAGCCAAGACCGAGAAACGCGATGCCGAGCCGGTCGGCGATCTCGCGCACCTCGCGCAGATGCGATCCCGTCTCCGCGCAGGTCTGGTGCAGATGCTCAAGCGGCGCGCCGGACAATTCGAATTGACCGCCCGGCTCAAGCGTGACCGAAGCGCGCCCCTTGGTCAGCGCGATAAGGTTTTCGCCTTCATAGACGCGCGTCCAGCCGAAGCGCTCGGCGATGCCGTCGAGCAGCGCGCGTATGCCGTTCGGCCCGTCATAGGGAACGGGCGCGTGCGTCTCTTTGTAGAAGCCGAATTTTTCGTGCTCGGTGCCGATGCGCCATGTCGTGGGATCGGGTTTCGATCCGCGCTCGAGATGGGCGACCAGCTCCCGGACGCTCTCCACCGGAGGCGCCTTGTCCGCCGTTTTCGCCAAGGCATTCCTCCCATGATCGCCATGCGGCTTTGCCGGCTATTTGGGCGAGCCTATGCGTTCCGGCAAGGGCGCCGCCCAATCGCCGAGCTTGGCCTGGACGATGGCGAGGAGCGCGATGGCGGCGGTCTCGGCGCGCAGGATTCGCGGACCGAGCGAAACCGGAATCACGAAGGGCGCGTCGCGGAGCGCGGCGCGTTCTTGCGGCGTGAAGCCGCCTTCGGGCCCGACGAGCACGCCCAGCCCCGCGCCGAGCCGCACATTTTCCAGCGCCGCCAGGATGGCGCGCGCGCGGCCCACCTGGCCGCCCCACGGCTCGCCCGGCGCGTCGCCGGCTTCGTCGGCGAAGAGGAGCGCCTGCTCCGCCGGCCAGGCGCCCAGCACGGCGGCGAGCCCGATCGGGGCGGCGATCTCGGGCGCGTCGCAGCGCTCGGTCTGCTCGGCGGCGGCGCGGGCGATGAGGGCCAGACGGTCGAGGCGCACCGTGTCAGTGATGGTGCGCGCGGTGATGACGGGACGAAGCGCGCGCGCGCCCAATTCGGTCGCCTTCTCCACGACGAGATCGGTCGCGTCGCGCTTCAAGGGCGCGAACAGGAGATCGATCGGCGCGGGCGCCGCCGCGTCGCGCAGCTTCTCCGCCACCGCGACCGCCGCGCCGCGCTTGCCCGCCTCGACCAGATGCGCGCGCCATTCCCCGTCCCGCGCATTGAAGACGCGCACGCCCGCGCCGAGCCCAAGGCGCAGAACGCTGACGATCTTGTGCGCTTGGGCGTCCTCCAGCGCCACGCGCGCGCCGGCGGCCAGCGGGGCGTTGAGGAAGAGGCGCGGGTCCGGCATGGGACGGGGATGCCGCCGCCGCCGTCATCTGGCAAGCGCGCTTGTTGCCCCAAGGTCACAGAACCCTCGTTACACGCACGGTGCGCAGGGTGCGCACTTGACCTTAGGCGCGGCGAGGAGGATTGCCGGCAGAACACTGAATATGCGCGTCAAGATTCGCAATGACGTGCCGGGAGAAGCGAATGTCTGCACAAAAAACTGGCAATACCCGCGCGAGCCTGTTTGGCGCGGCGCGTAACTCGCTGGCCTTCGCGCTGGCCGCCGGGGCGGCCACGATGGCGACGCCGGCTCTGGCGCAGGGCGCCACGGACGCGCTGGAGGAAGATATCGTCATCACCGCCACCAAGCGGGGCGACGCCAACGTCCAGGACGTGCCGCTCGCGGTGACGGCGTTCGGCCAGGAGCAGCTTGAAGCGCTCAATTTCCGCGACGTCTCCAGCCTCTCCTATTCGATCCCGAACGTGCAGCTGGAAGATAACGGCACGGCCCCCGGCTACGCCAATTTCTCGATCCGCGGCCTCGGCATCAACAGCTCGATCCCCTCGATCGACCCCACCGTCGGCATCTTCGTCGACGGCGTCTATCAGGGCATTTCCGGCGGCCAGGTGTTCGACAATTTCGACCTGGAAGGCGTGGAAGTCCTGCGCGGCCCGCAAGGCATCCTGTTCGGCCGCAACGTGACGGGCGGCGCGGTGCTGCTGCGCACGACGACGCCGAGCGACGAGCTGCGCGTCAATGGCGGCTTCAGCGTCGAGACCGGCCCGAACTTCACCGTCGATGCGATGGTGACGGGCCCGATCGTGCAAGACGTTCTGTCGGGCAAGATCGCGGTCTATCACAACCAGGACACCGGCTATTTCGAGAACGTGGACGGGCGCGACCTGGGTGAGCAGGAGCTCGGCCTCGTTCGCGGCGCGCTGCGCTGGACGCCGACTGAAAGCGTCGAGTTTATTCTGCGCGGCGAAAGCGGGCGTCAGGCTGGCGACGGCGCGATCTCGCAGAACCACGACCGTTGGAGCCGCGACAGCCAGGATTTCGGCATCGACGAACGCGGCTTCTCGCGCGCCGATTGGGACAGCGCCACGCTTGAGACCAATATCGACGTGGCGTTCGGCGACGGCACGATCACCAATATCGTCGGCTGGCGCCAATATGAATCGCGCAATCGCGGCGACATCGACGGCACGACGTCGTTCCTGTTCCACGCCAACGCCATCACCGAGCAGGACCAAATCAGCGAAGAGCTGCGCTATGCCGGCACGTTCGGCAATCTGGCGCTGACGACGGGCCTCTATTACTTCCAGCAGGACCTGTTCTACATCGAAAACCGCGAATTGTTCGGCGGCGGGCTCGTCGTGAGCGGCGGCGGCGAGGGCGATTTCTCGACCTGGGGCGCGTTCGTGGCCGGCGATTATGCGCTGACCGAAACCTTCACCATCAATCTCGGCGTGCGTTACACGCACGAAGAGAAGGAGGTCGAGATCGCCACGCTGCGTCCAGGCGGCGCGGATCTGCAGGCGCGGACGTTCAACGCGGATTTCACAGAGGCGAACGGTTACCCGACCGAAGATTCGTGGAACGACATCAGTCCGCGCGTCGGCTTCCAATGGACGCCGTCGAACGACACGCAGGTCTATGGCTTCTGGGCCAAGGGCTTCCGTTCGGGCGGCTACAATTTCCGCCAAACCGCGGTGCTTTCCCCAACGGTGACGCCCGGTCCGTTCGATGAAGAAGAGCAGACCACCATCGAATTCGGCGTGAAGCAGGATTTCATGGACGGACGCGGACGCATCAACGCCGCGATCTTCCACAACGAAATCGAAGGCATGCAGCGCGAGCTGAACACGGCCGGCCCGTTCGGCACCAATCAGCAGATCGTCAATGCGGCCGACGCCACGATCCAGGGCGTCGAAATCGAAGCGCGCTATTCGTTCACCGACAATTTCCTCGTCCAGCTGCAAGCCGGCTACACGGACGGTGAGTACGACGCGATCTTTGCGGACATCAGCAACCCTGACCCATCGGCGCCGCAAGTCATCGACGGCGCGGATTTCGCTCTCGAGATCCCGCGTCTGTCACCTTGGACCTATGGCTTGACCTTCATCTACGATCTGGACATCGCGGATGCGGGCACGCTGTCGAGCCGCCTGAGCTGGAGCCACCGGGATCGGAACTTCTTCACCGACACCAATCTCGGCTTCTTCCCGGCGGTGGATATCGTCGATCTCAACCTCACCTTCCGCCCGACGGACAGCAATGTCTCCTTCTCGCTCTATGGCGAGAACCTCACGGATGAGACGACCTATGGCGGCAACACCGTCCTGCCATCCTCGGTCGGCGGCGATGTGACGCCGGCTCTGGCCACCTTCTCGCCGCTCAATAAGGGCCGCGTGATCGGCTTCGAGATGCGCTACAGCTACTAGGCGGCGCGCAGTTGAAAAGAATTGGCCGCGGGGTTGATCGCCCCGCGGCCTCTTTCTTGGCGCTTGTTTTTCGCTACGCCGCCTCGCCCAGCACGTCGCCGCGCGAGAGCGCGTTGAGCCGCGCATAGAGCCCGCCTTGTTCGACGAGGTCGCCATGGCGGCCTTGCTCCACGATGCGGCCGCGGTCGAACACCAGAATGCGGTCGGCTTGGCGGATCGTGGAGAGGCGGTGCGCGATCACGATCGTGGTGCGCCCTTCCTTCAATTCCGCCATCGCCGCCTGCACGTCGCGCTCGGTCTCCACGTCGAGCGAGGATGTCGCCTCATCCAGAATGAGGATCGGCGCGTCCGCGAGGAAGGCGCGCGCCAGCGCCACGCGCTGACGCTCGCCGCCGGAGAGCTTGACGCCCCGCTCGCCGACCTCGGTGTCGTAGCCCTTGGGCAGACGCACGATGAAATCATGCGCGCGCGCGCGTTTGGCGGCTTCGATCACCGCCTCGAGCGGCGCGTCCGGGCGGGCATAGGCGATATTGTCCCGCAGCGCACGGTGGAAAAGCGCGGGGTCCTGCGGCACGAGCGCGATCGATTGGCGCAAGGATTCCTGCGCAACCGAACGCACGTCCTGCCCGTCGATGCGGATCGCGCCGCCATCGACATCGTACAGACGCTGCACCAGCTTCACGAACGTCGATTTGCCCGAGCCCGTCGGGCCGACCAGCGCGACCGTCTCGCCCGGATGAATGACGAGCGAGAAATCGCGATAGAGCATCTCCTCCTGCGATTTGTAGCGGAAGGCGACGTGCTCGAAGCGGATTTCGCCCGCGCCCGGCGCGAACGCCGGCGCGTTCGGCGGATCGACGATCTCGGCCGCCTCGCTTTCATAGGCGACCACGTCCTCGATCTCGGCGAACGCCTTTTGCAGCATCTGGAAGTTTTCACCCAAGTTTCGCAAATGGCCGGACACCAGGAAGAAAACCGTGATGGCGAAGGCGGCGTCGCCCGCGCTCGCGCGTCCCGCGCGCCATTCCAAGAGAACGAGGCCGACAAGCCCCGCGATCAGCAGGAACAGCAGCAGATTCTGCACGATCCAGGCGTTTGTGAAGCGCGTCCACACCCGCACCGCCTTGTCGCGCCAATCCTGGATCACCGCGTCGAAACGCGCCTGCTCGCGCGCCTCCGCGCCGAACGCCTTGACTGTCGCGTTCGAGCCGATGGCGTCGGCGAGGGCAGCGCCAATGCGCGTGTCCGCGCGATTGGAGGCGCGGTTCGCGTCGGCGATGTAGAAGCGTGAGAAAAGATAGGTGGAGACGAAATAGAGCGCGATCGTCACGCCCACGAAGGCGCCGATGATCGGCCAGCGCATCGCCGTCATGGCGGTGACGCCGATCAGGACCACGCCCGCCGGCAGCACGAACCAGACCAGGACATCAGAGATCTGATCATAGGCCCACATGGCGCGGCTGACGCGCCGCACCGTCGCGCCCGCGAAATTGTTGGCGTGCCAATCGGCGGAAAAACGCTGCACGTCGGCGAAGCCGCGCGAGACGAGGTTGCGCATATTGTTCGCCGCGAACGGCATCCAGAAGCGCACGCCGACATTGCGCGCGAAATGCATGACGAAGGCGATGGCCGCAAATTGCCAATAGATGTCCGTGGCGCGCGCCGTGTTCTCCGCGCTCGGTCCGCCGGACAGCGCCGAGACGAGCGCGCCGGAGACCACCGGCAAGGCAAGGTCGCAGGCGACGCCGATGACGAAGAACACGAAGAAGCCGGCGAGCAGGCCGGGCTGCGACGTCCAATGGCGCCAAAGATAGGCGAAGATATCGGCGACCGTCTTCTTGCGCAGACGGTCGTCGTCCTCGTCGTCGAAATCGTTCATGTCGCTCATGAAGCACCTGAAAACGCGGATGCGGGCGCCGAAGGCTCAAGGGGCGCATGAAGCGCCGCCGCATCGAAATGGAGAAAAGAACGGAAGCTCGAAGCGCGCGGGGACGCCCCGCGCGGGGAGTGAGACGAGATCGATCCAAGGACCGGGCGCGCTCGGAGAGGAGGGTTCGCGGAACGGACCCGCCTAGCGCGGGCGCGTTCCAACCGGGCGTCCTCTCAGAGCGCCGCGCAGCTTATGGTCGCGCCATCCAGATACGATTGCTTCCGAAACCACTCATGATGGGGCGCTCATACGCCCGCGCGGGACTTGCGTCCAGTCGTCGCAGGTCACGGATTTGCGAGCGCGCGCGCGCTGTTGCCTTCGCGCCACGGCGCGCGCGACAAGGGCCGATGCACAAGCCCGCGGATTCCCTCGCCCGCCATTGGACGGACCGTCTGCCCGCCGCGTGGAGCCCGTATGTGCAGCTGTCGCGGCTGGATCGGCCGATCGGCTGGCAGCTTCTGTTGCTGCCGTGCTGGATGGGCATCGCGCTGGTGCGCACGCAAGACGGTTTTTTCCCTGAGGACGCGCTCTATGCGTTCGCCTGCCTCATCGGCGCGGTGGCGATGCGCGGCGCGGGCTGCACCTATAATGACATCGTCGACCGCGACATCGACGCGCAAGTGGCGCGCACGCGCGCACGGCCGATCCCGGCGGGCAAGCTGAGCGTGCGCGGCGCGGGCATGTGGCTGGTGGCGCAATGCTTCGTCGGCCTCCTCTGCCTCCTTGTTTTTCCAGCGCAGGCGCAGCTGACCGCGCTGGCGGCGATCCCGCTCGTGGCCGCCTATCCGTTCATGAAGCGCATCACCTGGTGGCCGCAGGCCTGGCTGGGGCTCGCCTTCTCCTGGGGCGCGCTCGTGGGCGCGATGGCGGTGTCGCGCTGGGGCGAGTTTCCGAGCGAAATGTTCGCGCTCTATGCCGGCTGCATCGCCTGGGTGATCGCGTATGACACGATCTATGCGTTGCAGGACCGCGAGGATGACGCGCTGATCGGCGTGCGCTCAACCGCGCGGCTGTTCGGCGCGCGCTGGCGGCTTTGGACGAGCCTCTTCTATCTCGCCGCGCTTTTCTTGTGGGGCGTCGCCGCGTGGCTGGCCGGCGCGCTGTGGCCGACTTTCGTCGGCCTAGGGCTCATCGGCGCCTTTCTGATCTGGCCGCTTTTGCAGCATGCCGATCCGGCCAAGCCCGCAAGCGCGCTGACGGCGTTCAAGCAGAACGCCACGGTGGGCCTCGCGCTCGTCATCGTCTTCGCGATCGAACCGCTGACGCGCACATTACGTCCGCTCTTGCAATAAGTCCGCGCGGCGCGCACAGGGCGGAATGACCAAGCGCCTAGCCAAGCCGGAAGCGCATCTCGCCAAGGCCTGCGAGGGCATGGCGCGCATCGTCGCCGGGCAAGAACCGTTTCCGGCCGCGCCGCCGCGCCCGACCGGGCCTTACGAAGCGCTCTTCCGCGCCATCGTGTTTCAACAGCTCTCGGGCAAGGCGGCGACCACCATCTTCAACCGCGCCGTGGCGCTGTTTCCGCGATCGTATTTTCCGAGCCCGCGCTCGATCCTCAGCGCGCCGGAGGAAAAGCTGCGCGGCGCGGGCCTCTCGCGTCAGAAGATCGCGGCGCTGAAGGACCTCGCCGCCAAGCGCCTCTCCGGCCTCGTTCCCGACAAGGGCGAGATCGAGCATCTGCCGGACGATGAGATCATCGAGCGGCTCGTGGCGGTGCGCGGCGTCGGGCGCTGGACGGTGGAGATGTATCTCATCTTCACGCTCGGCCGCCCCGACGTCCTGCCGATCGACGATCTCGGCGTGCGCAAGGGCGCGGAGAAATTGTTCGCCCGCGCCTTCACGCCGAAGGAGCTCGCCGCCTTCGGCGCACGCTGGGGCCCCTGGCGGAGCGCGGCGGCCTGGCATTTGTGGCGCTATACGGACGTCAAGACAGTGGAGTGACGTCCGCGCCGGGTTTTGTGATAAAGTCGTCATATGCCCGCCGTCACGCGCCTTGACCCGAAGGAATACTTCTCGCCCGAGGAATGGGCGCGCCTGTCCAAGCGCTCGTCCTGGCGCGGGATGGGCATGATCGCCTTCGCCTGGGCGCTGATCGTGGGCGCGGCCTGGCTCTTCATCGCCTTCCCCAATCCGTTCACCTATGTGCTGGCGGTGATGATCATCGGGGCGCGGCAATTGGGGCTCGCCATCCTCAGCCATGACGCCGCGCATGGCGCGCTGCATCCTAATTTGAAGGTCAATGATTGGCTGGCCGACTGGCTATGCGACGCCGCGATCGGCGGCAGCCTGAAGCGCTATCGGCCCTATCATTTGCAGCACCACAAATTCACCGAGCAGCCGGAAGACCCCGACCTCTCGCTCTCGGCGCCGTTCCCGATCACGCGGCAAAGCCTTTGGCGCAAAGTGGTGCGCGACCTCACAGGACAGACCTTTTACAAGCAGCGCATTCAGCCCTTCATCGATTCCATGAGCGGCAAGCCGCAAAAGCCGCCGCGCGTCGCCGACACTCCGGGCCTGCGCTTCTGGATCGTCAATGGCGCAGCGATTTTAGCGCTCACGGCAGCGGGCTATTGGTGGGCGTGGCCCGCGCTCTGGATCGTGCCGATGGCGACCTGGCTGCCGCTGATCACGCGCCTCAGGAACATCGCCGAGCACGCCATGGTGGGCACCGAGAACGATCCCTTCACCCATGCGCGCACGACGCTGGCGAACCCGATCGAGCGCCTGCTGATCGCGCCCTTCTACGTGCATTATCACGGCACGCATCACGTGTTCATGCACGTGCCCTGCTACAATCTGCCCGAAGCGCATCGCCTGCTGGTGGAAAAGGGCTTCGGGCCGCGAATGCGCATCGCCCATTCCTATCCCGAGGTGCTGGCTCTGGCGGCGTCGAAACCAGTTTGATCTGGGGCCGGCTTGATCGAGGACGTCCCCGCCTTCATCGCCGCCAATACGCGCGTCCTTTCCCCGCCGCACGTGCCCGAACTGCGCCTGCATCTGGCCGACGACGCCGTCGCGCTCTGGGAGATGACGGAGGAAGAATTGGGCGCGATCGGCCTGCCGCCGCCGTTCTGGGCGTTCGCCTGGGCCGGCGGGCAGGCGCTGGCGCGCTACGTGCTCGACCATCCTGAGACCGTGCGCGGCAAGCGCGTCCTGGACGTGGCGTCCGGCTCGGGCCTCGTGGCGATCGCGGCGATGAAAGCGGGCGCGACGCGCGCGTGCGCCTGCGACATCGATCCCTTCTGCGCCCATGCCGCGCGCCTCAACGCCATGCTCAACGGCGTCACTGTCGACACCAGCGACGACGATCCGCTGGAGCGCGACACCGACGCCGACATCGTGCTGGTGGGCGACCTCTTCTACGACCGCGATATCGCCGCGCGCCTTGAAGCCTGGCTGCATGCGCTGGAAGCCGCGGGCAAGCAGGTGCTGATCGGCGATCCTGGCCGCACCTATCTGCCGCGCGAACGGCTGACCAAGGTCGCTGAATATGAAGTGCCGGTGTCACGGGCTTTGGAGGATTCCGAGATCAAGCGCACCGGCGTTTGGCGATTGCGCTAGACCGGCGAAAGAAAACGCGGCCCCCGCTTCTCCAGCGGACGCCGCGCTCTTCGCTCCCCCGCGCTGATCTTGCGCGCCTTCCAACCACCAACACCGCCTTCGAGGACGATTTCGTTTGACCGTCTTGTTATGGCACACGCCTCTGAACGCGGCGTTTCCAAAACAAAAACAAAGCGTTGATTTGCGCGCAAACGTGGTTAGCGTCGCCTGAATTTGTGTTCGGGGAGTGACGCATGGTGCGCCTGGAAATCGCCGCCCTCTATGCGGGCGTGAACATTCTGATCCTGTTGTTTCTGTCGTTCCGAGTGGTCGGCGCGCGCCGCAGCCATCAGGTCGTGCTGGGCGATGGCGGCAACGAGGCGGTGCAGCGGGCGGTGCGCGCCCATGGCAACGCGGCCGAATATATTCCAGCCGGCATTGCGGGGGTGACGCTTCTGGCGCTGCTCGACCCCGCCGCCCCGCTCTGGCTCGTCCACGCGGCGGGCGGCACGCTGACGGCGGGCCGCATCCTCCATGGCTGGGGCCTTTCCACCGGCGTGCTCAATCTTGGCCGGCAGATCGGCACGGTCCTGACATGGCTGAGCTTCCTCATCCTGGGCGCGGGGCTGATCTGGGCGGGGCTCGCCCAGGCCCTCTAAGCGCTCAGGCCTTGTAGCGCTTAGGGCGTCAGCACCACGCGCCCCATCACCTTGCCCTCTCGCAGATCGGCCAGGGCCTGGGTGGCGGCGCTCAAGGGGCGCACATCCATGAGCGGCGCGTCGACCTTGCCCGTCTCCAACAGCGCCACCAATTCGCGCGCCTCGGCGAGCGAGCCGACATAAGAACCCTGAATGGCGATGGCGCGCATCGGGATGGTCGCGAGCGGCACCGTCACCGCGCCGCCGAACAGGCCGACGACGACATAATGGCCGCCGCGGCGGACGATCTGGATCGCGGTGTTGTAGGTGGCCGGCGCGCCGACGAAATCGATCGCCGCATAGGCGCCGCCGCTGGCCTTCTGGAACGCCTTGACGGCGGCGGGATCGGCCGGATCGATCGCCTCGGCCGCGCCGCGCTTGAGCGCGTTCTCCCGCTTGGCGGGATCGATATCCATGGCGATCAGCGGATTGGGCAAAAGCGCCTTGGCGAGCGCCAGCCCCATGAGGCCGACCCCGCCGAGCCCCAGAAGGACGATCGGCTCCGAGGGATCGGGCGCGCCGATCTTCTTCAGCGCGGAGAAAGCGGTCAGACCCGAGCACATGGCGAGCCCGCCGACGCCGGCATCCACATTCTTCAACGGGATCAGCGCGTCCGCATCGGGCACGAGCACATGATCGGCGAAGCCGCCCCACAGCCGAATGCCGAGATTGCGATTGGCGCCGGTGCAATAATGCTGGTCGCCGCGCTTGCAGGCCGCGCATTGGCCGCAGCCGATCCAGGGATAGACGGCGACGCGCGACCCGATCGCGGGGCCGACGACGCCGGCGCCGAGCGCCGCGACCTCGCCTTCGATCTCATGGCCGAGCACGCCCGGCAGCGGCATCGGCGCGGGCAGCTTGGCGCCCCCGCCCATATCGAAATAGCCGTCATGAATGTGCACATCCGAATGGCACACGCCCGAGCGCACGATCTTGACCACCGCTTCGCCGGGCCCGGGCGCGGGCGTTTCGCGCTCCATGGTCTCCAGCTTTTGGCCATAGGCGGTCACGGCTTGGCAGCGCATCGATCATCACTCCCTGGGACATAAGGCGTGCGCCCGCGTCATTGCGCGGCGGCGCCTCGTGGGCCATGTAAAGTCCATGCCCTCCAATGTCGATCTGCGCGAGCCCTTGCGCGTTCTCCTGGCCCATGCGCGCGCATCCGGCGCCGAAGCCGCCGACGCCAGCGCCTCGATCCGCGAAAGCGTCGCCGCCGAGGTGCGCATGGGCGATCTTGAAGGTGTGGAGCGCGAGGAAAGCCGTTCGGTCGGCCTGCGGGTGCTGATCGGCAAGCGCCAGGCGGGCGCGTCCTCGAGCGATCTCTCGGAAGGCGGGCTGAAGGCGTTGGCCGAGCGTGTGGCGGCCATGGCGCGCGCCGCGCCGGAAGATCCTTTTTGCGGCCTTTTGGATCCTGCCTTTCGCGCGCGCGAGATCAGGCCGCTTGAATCAGCGGACGATGCGCGCCCCAGCGCCGAAACCTTGCAGGATATGGCGCTCGCCGCCGAAGCCGCCGCGCTCGCGGTTCCAGGGGTCGCCAATTCTGGCGGCGCGAGCGCCTCCTGGGACGCTTCGATCGCCGCGCTGATGACGAGCGACGGCTTTGAAGGCGTTTCGAGCGGCACCTCCTATGGCGTTTCCGTTCAGCCGATCGCCGAGCGCGACGGCAAGATGGAGCGCGATTATGATTGGGGCCATACGCGCTTCTTCGCCGATCTGCCCGCGCCGGAACGCATCGGCGCCGCCGCCGGCGAACGCGCCTCGCAACGGCTTGGCCCGCGCAAGATCGAAAGCCGCAAGGCGCCGGTGATTTTCGAGAACCGCCTCGCCGGGCGCATCGTCTCGCCCATGCTGGGCGCGATTTCGGGCGCGGCGGTGGCGCGCGGCGTGTCCTTCCTGAAGGACAAGCTGGGCCAGCGCATCTTCCCCGAGAGCTTTCAGCTCGTTGAGGACCCGTTCAAGCCGCGTGGGCTCTCCTCTCGCGCGTTCGACGGCGAGGGCGGCGCGGTGTCGAAGCGCGCGCTGATCGAGAACGGCGTCTTGACCACATGGCTGCTCAACGCCGCCACGGCGCGTCAGCTCGGCATGGCGCCCACGGGCCACGCCACGTACGGCCATGGCGGGCCGCCGGGCATATCGACATCAAATCTCAGCGTGTCGCCCGGCGAGCGCAGCCTTGAGGATTTGATGCGCGATGCGGGCGAAGGCTTGCTGGTGACGGACATGTTCTCGCCTTCGCTCAATCCCAATACGGGCGATTGGTCCGTCGGCGTGTCGGGCTTCTGGTTCGCGGGCGGCGCGCGTGCCTTCCCGGTGAGCGAAATCACCGTGGCGGGAAACATTCTCGACATCTTCCTGCGGCTTGAGCCCGGCGCCGACATGGAGAAGCGCGGCTCGCTCGAAATTCCAAGCCTCCTCGTGGACGACCTTGCAATCGGCGGCCTCTGATCTCCCCCTGCTTGAGGCGGCCGCGCGCGAGGCCGGCGCCATCGCGCGCGCGGGCTTTGGGCGCAGCGTGGAAACGTGGTCCAAGGGCGCGGCCGGGCCGGTGACGGAGATCGATCTGGCGGTCGATGCGCTCTTGAAGGAGCGGCTGCGCGCGGCGCGCCCGGATTATGGGTGGCTCTCGGAAGAAACCCCGGACCATGAAGCCCGGCTCGGCGCGCGCCGCGTGTTCATCATAGATCCGATCGACGGCACGCGCGCCTTCCTCGAAGGGCTGCCGGAATTCTGCATCTCGCTCGCAGTGGTGGAAGGAACGCGCGCGGTGCTCGGCTGCGTCTATAATCCGATCAAGGATGAGATGTTCGTCGGCGGCCTGGAGAGTCCGGCCCTGCTCAATGGCGCGCCGATACGGCCGACGCGGCGTGCGCAATTGGAAGGCGCGCGCCTCATTGGCCATCAAGCGCTTTACGCCGACAAGCGTTGGCCGAGGCCCTGGCCCGCGCTCGATCTCGGCTGGCGTCATTCGATCGCCTATCGGCTTTCGCTGATCGCGTGCGGCGATTTCGACGGCGCCTTGATGCTCGGCTTCAAGAATGAATGGGACACCGCCGCCGGCATCGCCATTCTGGACGCGGCGGGCGGGGCGGCCAGCGACCAATTTGGCGAGCCGCTTGTGTTTAACCAGCCTGATCCGCGCGCGCCCGGGTGCGTCGCCAGCGGAGGGCCGTTGCAACACGAATTGCTTTCCCGCGTGGCGCATCTGCCCCATCCGCGCGAATGGGAGCGGAGAAGCGGCCAAGCATGAGCGACAGGAGCGCATGGTGAACGAAGACCGCCAGCTTTTGCATCTCGTGATCGGCGGCGAGCTCAAAACGCTCGATCGGCCGGAATTCGCCGATCTTTCAGCGCTCGATTTCGTGGGCGCCTTTCCAAATTACAGGGCAGCCTACGACGCCTGGAAGAGCGCGGCGCAGCGCAGCGTCGACAATGCGCGCATGCGCTATTTCATCATACACGCTCACCGCCTGCTCGATCCGGACAAGGATCAACCGCCAGGCTAGGTGACGCTTCGGAAGGCGCACGCTCCAGTTTAGCGCCCCTCCCCCTCGGGCGCATTGTTCGCGCACGATGCGTGCGCGGGAGACAACCTGCGATGGCCGCACCAGCTTGGCGATGCTGTGCTGCAGAATCTTCAGACGCTGCGCGTCCTGTTCACCTTAATGGTGGTGACCGCGCATCTTGAACCGATTTATCGCCTGCTCGGCGTCGATCAATTCGTTTCTCCCTTCGCACGCTTGAGCGTGGACGGCTTTATCGTCGCGAGCGCTTTCCTCATTCCCTACACGCACGCGCGCCGCCCGCGATCGCCCTTGGGCTTCCTGGGCCGACGCTTCGTCCGGCTTGTTCCGCTCTATTGGCTGATGACCCTGATCGTGGCGGCGCTGGCGCTGGCCGCGCCGTTCCTGTTCCAGACGACGACAATTACGCCCGAGACGCTGCTCAAATCGCTGTTCTTTATTCCCTACGAAAAGTCGCCGGGCATTGTTCAGCCGATCATTTTCGTCGGCTGGACGATGACGTATTTCGTCTTCTTCATGCTGGTTTACGCAGTCGCGCTGAAGATCGCCGGCCGCTGGGCCTGGGCCGCGAGCGCCGGCTTTCTGAGCGCGCTGGTCGTGATCGGATGGGTGCTGAAGCCGACCGATGTCGTGATCGCCTTCTTCACCAGTTCAAGATTGCTGGCGTTCGTGGCCGGTCAATTGGTGTGCGCCTGGTGGCTGCATGTGCAAGACCGCGTTTCGGCGGCGGATGCGCCGATCTGGCTAAAGCCGGCGCTTTATGGCGTGATCGGCTTGGGATTCACAACGATCGCGCTTCGCGACAGCGTGCTGCTCGGCGTCGATCCGCGCTTGTCGGGCGCGGTCTTGGCGGGGCTGGTGATCATGGCGGTGCTGATGCTGGAGCGCCTGGGCGAGACGCATCGCGGCGCGTTGCGCGACCAACTCGCCAACGCCAGCTTCGCGATCTATCTGACGCATTATTTCGTGACGCAGGCCGCCGTGAAAATCGCGGAAGCGTTGCAAACGCCCTATCCCTTGGCGCTGCTTGCGCTGCTCGCCGGCGCTTATGTCGGCGTGGCGATCCTTGGCGTGCTTGCCGCGCGGCATCTGGAAAGGCCGCTGGAATCCATCGCGATCAAGGCATGGGAGCGCGCGCTGGCGATGGCGCGCAGGGCGCCGCGCGCAACGCCTCCTCAATCGGGAAGCGCTTTGCGCCGCCCCCAATCGCGGCGCTAGAGTGCCGCGCGACATGACCAGCAACAAATCCCCGCCCAAGCCCGAGACCTATGCGCGTCCGACGCCGAAAGTGAGCCGGACGAAGCCCGGAAAGGTGCTGAACGCCGCCGAGCGCGCGGCGTTTCTGGCTTCGCGGCCCGATCTCGCCAAAAAGGATTGACGCCGCCGCGACCGAACGGCGCCTGCCCGCTTTATTGACTTATCAAGACTTTATCGACATAAGGCGCTTGCGATCGTTCGCCGGCCAAGATCGCTTTCTCGGCCGCGCGCGAACGTGGTCCCTTTTCCCGGAACGCAACCATCGAATTTCGGCTTTGAGCCTTCCGCTCGCCGCCCTTCTTCGCCGTCGCATCGTTTCGAAAACAAGACGCCCGCGCGAGGCATTCGCGCGGCGTGAAAGATGCAACGTGACAGATTTCCAAACGCTCGGCCTTCATTCGGCGCTGCTCAAGGCGCTCGCTTCGGAGGGCTATGAGCGGCCCACGCCCATTCAAATCCAGGCCGTGCCGATCGTGCTCGAAGGGCGCGACCTTGTCGGCCTCGCGCAGACCGGCACCGGCAAGACCGCCGCCTTCGCGCTGCCGATCCTGCAATTGCTTTCGGAAAGCCGCCGCCATGCCGGCGAGCGGCGCTGCCGCGCGCTCGTGCTCGCGCCGACGCGCGAACTGGCGAGCCAGATCGCGGCCTCCTTCCGCACTTATGGCCGCTTTCTGGGGCTCTCCACCGCCGTCGTGTTCGGCGGCGCCTCCATGTACAAGCAGCAGCAGGCGCTTGCGCGCGGCGTCGATATTCTGGTCGCCACGCCGGGACGTCTTCTCGACCATGTGAACCAGCGCACGCTGCGGCTCGACGGCGTTGAGAAATTCGTGCTCGACGAAGCCGATCACATGCTCGACATGGGCTTTATCCATGCGCTGCGCCGCATCGCGGTGCTGTTGCCCGCCGAGCGCCAATCGCTGTTCTTCTCCGCCACCATGCCGCCGGCGATCGCCGAGCTTGCCGCGCAATTCCTCACCGATCCGATGCGGGTGGCGGTGACGCCCGTCTCCTCCACCGCCGAGCGCGTGACGCAGAGCGTCATTCATGTGGACGCCGCGCATAAGCAGGATTTGCTGCAAAGCTTGCTCCAGCAATCAGCGATCACGCGCGCGCTGGTGTTTTCGCGCACCAAGCATGGCGCGGACCGCATCGTCACGCGTCTGCGCGCCGCCGGTTTTCCGGCTGAGGCCATTCATGGCAATCGCAGCCAGGGACAGCGCGAGCGCGCGCTGCACGCGTTCAAGACCGGCCAAGCCCGCATCCTGGTCGCCACCGAGATCGCCGCGCGCGGCATCGATGTCGAACAGGTGAGCCACGTGATCAATTTCGATCTGCCCGACGTGCCCGAACAATATGTGCACCGCATCGGCCGCACCGCGCGCGCCGGCGCGGCGGGCGAGGCGATTTCGTTCTGCGCGCCGTCCGAACGCGGCGCGCTGCGCGACATCGAGCGCTTGACCAAACAGAATGTGCCGGTGGCCGCGCATGCGCTCGCGCTCGCCCCGCCACGCGAGGAGGCCGCCCGCCCCCACGCGCGCCCGCAAGGTCATAAAGGCGCAGCCGGGCGCCATCCCGGGCCGCGTCCGGATGGGCAGAAGCGCGCCGCGCCGCGCAGCCGGGCGCGCAAGCCTTATCGCGCCGCCGCCGCCAGAGTGTGAACGCGCTTGCGCCGCGCCGGCGCAACGCGGACATTTCCACCATGCGTAGGAAATCCGACAGCGCGCGCATGGTCGGCGCGAGCCGTATCGACGTGGGCCGCCACACCTATGGCCACAAGCAATTGACCATCCGCGAATGGGGCGAAGGCGCGAGCCTGCGCATCGGCGCCTTCTGCTCCATCGCGACGGACGTCACGGTCTTTCTCGGCGGCGATCATAGGATCGATTGGATCACGACGTTTCCATTCGGCCACATCCATCAGGACGTGTTCGGCCCCGCCCCCCATCCGGGCCATCCCGCGACCAAGGGCGATGTCATCATCGGCGCCGATGTCTGGATCGGCAATGGCGCGACGATCCTTTCGGGCGTGAACGTGGGCGACGGCGCGGTGATCGCGGCGGGCGCCCATGTCGTCGCGGATGTGGCGCCCTATGCCATCGTCGGGGGCAATCCGGCGCGCCTCATCAAGATGCGTTTTGACGAGGACATCGTCGCGCTATTGCTTGAGCTGGCCTGGTGGACGCTGCCGGACGCGACGATCAAGACCATCGTGCCGCTCCTCAGCGCGCCGCCCGATGCGGCGATGCTGCGCGATCTCATCGCGCGCGTGCGCGGCTAACGACTATTCCCGACGCAGCACGACATCGACGAGCACATTGGCCCACCACGTCGCGTGGAAGCCTTCATGCACGCGCCTTGGATGATAATCCTCCTTCACCCAATCGATGAAGGCCTTGCCGCTCTCGCGCGTCTCATCGAGATAGCATTGGAAGAAATAATCCAGCATCCCGGTCTTGCCGTGCTTGACGTGCAAATATTTCAGAGAGAGCTGCTCCATCGCCTCCGCGATCGGCACGCCCTTGCGAAAATGCAGATAGAACACGGCCATGAGACCGGCCCTGTCCGCGCCCGATTTGCAATGCATCAGGGCCGGATATTGGATCGTCTGCACGATCTTCTTGGCCCTGAAGATGCGCTCCTTGGAGGGCGCCTCGCGTGAACCGAGGGGCGCGTTGATCAGCCGAAGGCCGTAACGCTCGCAGGCCGCGCGCTCCAGCACATGGTAGCCGGTATCGCTTTCGCCGCGCAGATTGATGATGGTCTTGAAGCCCATCTCCGCATAGCGGCGCAGCTGTTTGGGCGAAGGCTGATTGGCTCTGGCCATCTCCTCGCTGATCCAATGAAAATTGGAGAAGGCCGCGCGCAGGAAGCCGTGATCGGCCCAGATGAGGTCGCGCTTGGCGCGCCGGCGCCCTTGCGGCGTCTCCAGATCGAAGCGCCTTGGGCGCGCGGCGGCTTCGGCGGCCTTGATCGCGGCGCGCCGGGCGAGCCAGCGGGTCCGCAGCGCCTCCTTCAGCGCGGGACTCGCCTCGGGGCGCGCTTGGGCGGCGGCGTCTGGACCGGGGGATTTGTCTGCCAGCATGGACCTCTATAAGCCTGCCATGGCCTAAAGCCGGGCCGGGCTCCTATAATGGGGTTCGCAGCCGCAAAGATAGCGATCCGCCCACGCCGTTTCATGCTCAAGCGTTTTCTCAATTCGCCCCAAGGGCTTGCGCTCCAAGGCCGGCTGATCGGCTGGTATGTGCGCCTGTGCGGGGCGACGACGCGCTGGCGCTATGTCGGGCGGGACGTGGTGGAGGCCGCCTGGGCGCACGGGGGGCCGGTGATCGTGTGCTTCTGGCACAATCGCCTGCTTCTGGTGCGGCGCGGCTGGGAGCCCTGGCGCGCCGCGCAAAAGCTGAAAATTCTGATCTCCCAATCGCGCGACGGCGACGTGATCAGCGCCGCCTGCACCACGGTGGGCTTCGCCCCGATCCGGGGCTCCAGCGCCAAGGGCGGCAAGTCCAAAGGGGTTTTGGGGGCCTTTCGCGAAATGCTCGCCCATCTTCATGCGCAGGGGGCCGTGGGCGTGACGCCGGATGGTCCGCGCGGGCCGCGCATGCGCGCCCAGATGGGCGCGGTGCAGCTCGCCGCGCGCACCGGCGCGCCGATCGTCGCCTTCGCCTGGTCGCAGAAGAACCGCCGCGCGATTGAGTCTTGGGACAAGCACCTCATTCCCCACCCGTTCGGCACGGGCGTGTTCATCTGGGGCGGGCCGATCAGCGTGCCGCGCGACGCCGATGACGGCCTCTTGGAAAGCAAGCGCGCCGAATTGGAGGCGCTGCTGAACCGCTTGAGCGACGAAGCCGACGATCGCGTGGGGGCCCCGCGGATCGCGCCGGAGGCGGCGGCGCCGATCGCGGCGAACGCAACGCCGCAGGAAGCAAGCCCATGAGCGCCGCCCTCTCCCTCTATCGCGGCGCGACGCACATGCTCGCGCCCATCGCCGGGCCGTGGCTCAAGGCGCGCATCAAGCGCGGCAAGGAAGACGAGAAGCGCTGGCGCGAACGCTTCGGCGCGAGCGAGCTGGAGCGCCCAGACGGGCGCCTGATCTGGCTGCACGGCGCGAGCGTCGGCGAGATGGGCGTGATCCTGCTTCTGCGCGACGCCCTGGCCGCGCGCGATCCGGCTTTGAACTTCCTGATCTCGACCGGCACCAAGACCTCGGCCGAATTGTTCGCGCGCCGCGCCCCGGCGCAAGCCCGGCACGTCTATTCCCCCATCGACCTGCCGCGCGCGGCGGAGCGTTTTCTCGATCATTGGAAGCCCGATCTCGGCGTGTTCGCCGAAAGCGAGCTTTGGCCTAATCTTCTGATGAGCGCGCATGCGCGCGGCGTGCCGCTCGCGCTGGTGAACGCGCGCATGAGCGCGGGCACGCTCGAACACTGGGGACGCATGCCGTCGGCCGCGCGCACGCTGCTCGACTGTTTCGCGCTGCGGATCGCGGGCGATGCGCGCACCGCCGAAGGTCTCGCCGCGCTCGCCGAATCCGCGCCGCGCGCCTTGCCCAATCTCAAGCTGGCCGCGCCCGCGCCGCGCGTGCATCCGGAGGAATTGGCGCTGCTGCGGCGCGACGCGGGAGAGCGGCCGATCTGGCTCGCCGGGAGCACGCATCCGGGGGAAGATGAGATCGTTCTCGCCGCGCACGCCTTGCTGCGCGAACGCTTTCCGAACGCGCTTCTGGTGATCGCGCCGCGCCACCCGGAACGCGGGCCCGCCGTCGCCGCCCACGCGGACGACGCCCCGCGCCGCGCGCGCGGCGCGCGGATCGGCGATGGGCCCGTCTATATCGCCGACACGATGGGCGAGCTTGGCCTCTTCTATGCGTTCGCGCCGGTGAGCCTGGTGGCCGGCTCGCTGCTGCCTGGGCTCAAGGGACATAATCCCGTGGAGCCGGCAAAGCTCGGCAGCGCGATCCTGCATGGGCCGCACGTGGAGAGCTTTTCCGATCTCTACGCCCTGCTCGATCAAGCCGGCGGCGCCGTGGAGACGAGCGATCCCGCCGCGATCGCCGCGCATGTCGGCGCTTATTGGCGCGACGCGGCGCTCAAGCAGAGCCGCGCGGACGCCGCGCGCGCCTGTGTGGCCAATGGCGAGAACGCGCTCCAGGAAACAACTGACGCGCTGATGGCGCTGCTGGCCGGCGCGTTGATGGAGAGCGCTGCGCGCGCCTGAATTCTGGAGCGGAGAAGCCGAAGGGCGGGACCGCGCGCCGATGCTGCAAGCCGCGCTCGCGCCGGTGTCGGCGCTCTATGGCGCGGTCGCGTCCTGGCGCGCGGATAATGCGCGGCCGGCCGCCGTCGGCGCCGACATCATTTGCGTGGGCAATGTGACCATGGGGGGCGCTGGCAAGACGCCGGTGACGCGCGCCCTGCGCGCGCGCCTGCCCCACGCGCATGTATTGCTGCGCGGCTATGGCGGGCGGATGAAGGGCCCGCTGCGCGTGACGCCTGACATGGATGCGGCCGATGTCGGCGATGAGGCGCTTCTGCATGCGCAGGATGGGCCAACCTGGGTGGCGGCGCGCCGAGCGGACGGCGCGCGCGCCGCCGTCGCCGCCGGCGCGCGACTCATCCTGATGGATGACGGCCACCAAAATCATAGCCTGAAGAAAGCGCTTTCCATCGTCGTGGTCGATGCGGAGAGCGGGTTCGGCAATGAGCGCGTATTTCCATCGGGTCCGCTGCGCGAGACTTTGCGCGCCGGTCTCTCGCGCGCGGACGCCTTCGTTCTGATGGGGCAAGGCGAAGCGCCGGCGGAGGTGCGCGCGCTGGGGCGCCCTCTATTGCGCGCCCATATTGCGCCGCGCGCGTCCGCGCCTTCGGGGCCGCTGGTCGCCTTCGCCGGCATCGCGAGGCCGGAAAAATTCTTCGCAACCCTGCAAAGCCTTGACGCGGATCTGCGCGAGACCGCGCCCTTCTCCGATCATCACCGTTACGAAGCGGGCGATCTTTCCTTCCTGCGGGCGCTTGCGCGTGAACGCGGCGCGCGGCTCATCACGACGGAAAAGGATCATGTCCGCCTACCGGCGCACGAACGGACGGACATTCTTTGTTTGCCGGTGCGCGCGCAATTTGACGATGAGGCGGCGCTCGACTCCCTCTTGGCGCCGTTCAAGGAAAAAGAGCCGGCCTAATGGCGGTCAACACCGAGATCACCCCGCTCGCGCGGATCGAGGCGGCGCTGTTCGACGCTTATCTCGCCGGCTGCCGCGCGCTGTCCATCGAAGCGGCGTCAAACGCCGGCGCGCGGCTTTTGCGCACGATCGGCCCGCTGACGAGCGCGCACCGCACTGCCCTGCGCAATCTGCGCATGTGCTATCCCAACGAAACCGAATCCTGGCGCCGTCATGTCGCCGACGCGGCCTGGGGCGAGGTCGGGCGCATCGCGGCGGAACTGCCGCATCTGCCCAAAATCGACCCTTACGCCGAAAATGAGCGCGTGCGCGTGATCGGCGCGGAAAAGCTCGACGCCATTCGCGAAGCGGGTCGCGGCGTCGTGTTCATTTCCGGACATTTCTCGAATTGGGAATTGATGCCGATGGCGATCGCGCATCGCGGCGTGCCCTGCCAAATGACCTATCGGCCGATGAACAATCCCATCATCGACGCACGCGTGCTGGCGATCCGACAAGCCTATGGCGCGGCGCTGCAGGCGGCGAAGGGCGTGGAGGGCGGCATGGGCCTTATGCGCGCGCTGACGAAGGGCCGATCCGTCGCCCTGATGAACGACCAGAAATACAATGAAGGCGTGGCGAGCCCGCTCTTCGGCCATGAATGCATGACGGCGGATGGGCCAACGCGCCTTGCGCTGCGCTTCAAGACGAGCCTTGTGCCCATGTCCGTCAAGCGCATCGGCGCGGCGCGCTTCGAGGTGACGTGCCATGACGCGCTGCCGCTCGATCATGACGCGCCCGCCGAGCAGGAGATCAAGGCCAGCGTGGCGCGCATCAATCAATTCGTCGAAGCGCGCATTCGCGAAGCGCCGCAGCAATGGTTCTGGGTGCATCAGCGCTGGTCGAAGGAGGCCTGGGCGAAGGCCGGCGTGCTGTGATCTAGGCAGTGATCGTTCTTCGTTGCATCAGCGAAAAATGTGAATGACGGCATCAATGCTCTAGCCGGGCCCTGGAACGGGCCGGCAGCCGCCGAAATATTCGGTCTCGCCGAAGGCGGCGGGCGCGGCCCAGAGAATATCCCCGCTGAGCCGATCGATGGTGAAGCCGCGATTGCCCTCGCCCATCTCGAACAGCGTGATGATGTCGCCCTCCACTTTCGCGATCGGGCGCTTGCGGCCTTCGAGGAAGATGCGCCAGGGATCGAGTTCGCCGCGCCCTTCCCAAGGTTTCGTCACGGTCAAGCGACGCACCGTGTAGTGCGCCCCGAGGGGGCCGATATCCAAATCGAACACGATGTCGGCGGCGGATTCGATGATCATCGGCCCCGCGAGAAGATTGTAGGTGACATTGCACAGCAATGAATCACCCGAAGCGGCGCGCGGGCGCGCATCTTCAGGCGCGCCGCACGCGGCGAGCACGGCGAGCGCCACGACCGCGCCAAGAATCCGCGACATTTTTCTCATGCGCGCCTCTAAGCACGCGACCGCGCGCGCCGCAATTTCAGTTCTGTGACAACGCCGCGCGCGCCTCGGCCAAGGCGGTCAACGCCACCGAAGGATCCAGGTTCTGGTCGCGCCATTTAAGACGCCAGCACAGGTGCGGCCCGGTGGCGCGGCCGGCCGCGCCGATCGCCCCGATCACTTGGCCCTGCGTCACGGAATCGCCCGCGCGCACATCCAGGCGGCTCATGTGCAGATACATCGAGATGAGGCCCTGCCCGTGATCGATGAAAACGAGGCCGCCCTCATAATGCAGATCCGGCTCGGCGAGCGCGACCACCCCGCCCGCCGGCGCGCGGATCGGCGTGCCCGTGGGCGCGGCGATATCGACGCCGTAATGGGGCGTATTGGGCACGCCATTGAGAATGCGGCGATTGCCCCATGAGGAGGAAACGCGTCCCTCGGCCGGCTGCACGAACCCATCCAGAAAGCCTTCGCTCGTGGCGCGGCTGGCGAAGCCGACATTCTTGATCTCACGCTCGCGCGCGATGCGCTCCAGCACGGCGGGATCGGTGGGCGTGACGGTCTGCGGCGGCAAACCATCGACCCGCTGCTCGCCGAACGTGCGCGGCGCGATCGTGTAGGTGCGCGAGACGATCGCGTCCGGCGTCGTCGCGGAGATCGCGACATCGCCTTCGGCGAAGCGGTCAAAGCCGATCACGGCCCAGCCGCCGGCATCGGCGATGGCGCGCTCGGTTCCGCCCAGCGCGATGCGCGCGCCCGGCGCGGCGCGGCAGAGCGCGACCCCGCCTTGCACGAAGGCGCCCGCGCACGCGAGCCCGGTGGGCGTCGGCGCGGCGGGCGGGGGCGGCGCGGCCACGACCGGCGCAGGCGCGACCGGGGTCGCCACCGGCGGCGCGGGCGCGACATTTGTGTCGGCGGCGGCGCAGGCCGCGAGCGAGAGCGCCGCAAACACCGCAAGCCAGCAGCGGATCATGATTTGCCCTCGTTCAAGGCGCGCCAGCGCTGCGTGGCTTCGGCCGGGCCGCGATAAGCCTCCTGAAGATCCACGCTCCAATAGCGCAGGCGATCGAGCGGGATGCGCTCGCCGGAGACGGCGCAGCGCACATAGAGCCCCTGGCGCAGAATGGTCAGCTCATTGTCGCCATAGCGAAGCAGCGCCTCGGGACCGTTCGGATCGTTCTTATCCATCACTATACCTTAGCGCGGACGGCCCAAGCTCAAAACTGGACGCCTCAAAACAGGCTGCCCTGATCGCCGCCGCCGCGCTTGCGCGCGGGCCGCTTGCTTGCATCCGCGCCTTCGATCCGCGCGGGCGCGGCGCCGTCGGCGAAACTGATTTCGACCGCCTCGCCGGGCGGCGCGTCGGCGACGCTGCGCACCAGCGTTCCATCCGCCCGCGTCACGATCGCGAAGCCGCGCGCCAGAACGCTCTTGTGCGAAAGCGATTCCAACATGCGCCCCGCGCTCGCCAAGCTCTGGCCGCGCTGTTCCAGCGCGCGGCGCATGGCCGGGGCGAGCCGCGCGCTCAACAGATCGATCCGCTCGCGGCGGCGCGCGATGGCGTTTGTCAGCATGTCCGGCCGCAGCCGCGCGGCGGTGCGGTCGTACTTGGCCTGCGCGGCGCGGGTGTTGGCCAGCAGCGCAGCTGTCAGGCGCTCGGCGGCGCGGTCGTGACGCTGACGCGCGATCTGGAACAGCGCCTCGGGCCGGGGCAGACGCGCGCCGAGCGCGCGCACATCGGCCCGCCGTCGCTCAAGCATCCGCGAAACGCCGCCCTGCAAGCGCCCATCCAGCGAACGCAGCCGCTCCAGCAATTCCGCGCGCACGGGCACGGCCTTCTCCGCCGCGCCCGTCGGCGTCGGCGCGCGCAAATCGGACGCGAAATCGATCAAGGTGGTGTCGGTCTCGTGGCCCACGGCGGAGATCAGCGGGATGGCGCTGGCGGCGGCGGCGCGCACCACGATCTCTTCATTGAAGGCCCACAAATCCTCGATCGAGCCGCCGCCGCGCGCGACGATCAGCACGTCGGGCCGCAGATCGCCGTCCAGTCGATTGAAGCCTTCGATCGCGCGCGCGATCTGGCCGGCGGCCTCCTGTCCCTGCACCAGCACGGGCCACAAGAGCACGCGGCGCGGAAAGCGCTCGGAAATGCGGTGGAGGATGTCGCGGATCACCGCGCCCGTCGGCGACGTGACGACGCCGATGACACGCGGCAGATAAGGGATCGGCTTCTTGCGCTCAGCGGCGAAGAGGCCCTCGGCGGCGAGCTTCTGCTTCAAGCGCTCCAATTGCGCCAGCAGCGCGCCCGCGCCGGCGGGCTCCATGCGGTCGGCGATCAGCTGATATTGCGACCGGCCCGGATAGGTGGAGAGCCGCCCCTCGGCGACGACCTCCAGCCCCTCCTCCGGCTTGAATTTCAGCTGCGCGACATTTGTTTTCCACATCACGGTGGAGACGCAGGCGTTCTCGTCCTTCAGGTCGACATAGAGATGGCCGCTCTTGGCGATCAGCACGCGCCCGAGCTCGCCGCGCACGCGCACGCGGTCGAATGTCTGCTCCATTGTCCGTTTGACCGCCTGGGCGAGTTCGGAGACGGACACTTCCGTCAGGTTTGAGACGCGGGACGCTGCTTCGCTCATGCCATTCTTCTGCGTGCGGCCTTGCATGCTGTTGGGGCGCCGCCGCTTCCGGGCGACGCATGACAAAAACATAAGGCGGCGATCCCTATAGCTCGACTCGGCGCCCTCTTCTCCCTCCCTTTGGCCTGTGGTTTATGGCGCGCGGCTCTGGAGGGGCGGCGGGGGCGCTTTGCATGGCTTTCGACGCCAACGATTTGTCGCCGGTCGAGGCGCACGTCATCGATCGCACGCGCGACGGCGAGATTGCTGACTTCACCCCGATGGCGGGGCCGGACGGCGTCAAACCGCTGATTCGCGCCGGCTTTTTGCGGCGCCTCTTGCTGCAGCTCACGCCCGACTGGCCGGTGCGCATGCCCGGCGTGCGCGTGCGCGGCGCGCGGGTGGAGGGCGTGCTTGATCTGTCCGATTGCGCGGGCGCGGGCGGGGCCGGCCTGCCGGCGCTTGAACTGCTGCATTGCGATCTGCCCGATGGCCTTGACCTGACGCACGCCCGCCTCGCGCGCCTGGCGCTGGATGGCAGCCGCTTCGCCAGGATCGAGGCGCGCCATGCGCGCGTGGACGGCCCCGTCAGCTTTCGCGGCGCCGCGCCGCTGGACGTGGCGGGCTATTGCGCCATCGATCTGGAAAGCGCCCAGATCGACGGGGCGGTGGAGGCCAAGGGCGCGGCGCTGCGCTGCGATCCCTCAACGCCGGCGCAGGACCGCATCGGCGTCTTCGCGCTCAATCTGCGCAATGCCCGCATCGCCGGGAACGTGAATTTGCGGCCAGGTTTCGTCGCCGAGGGCGGGGTTTCGCTCTATGCGGCGAGCGTGGGCGGGCTTGTCGATCTGCGCGGGGCGCGGCTCACGGTCAATCATCGCTATGCGCTTTCGGCCGGCAATCTCGATCTCGCCGGCGCCCTCCATATGAACGCCGGCTTTCGCGCGGAGGGGCCGATCTGGCTGCGCGGGGCGCGCCTGCGCGACGGCCTGCATGGCGATGGCGGCGCGATCGTGCTGCCCGACAGCCACGCCGCGCGCGACGCGCTCAACGCCGAGGGCGCTGAGATCGCCGGCGGCGTCTCTTTGCGCAACGGCTTCAACGCCAATGGCTGCGTCAGCCTGCGCAATGCGCGCATCGAGGGCGGCGTGCTGCTGTCCAAGGGTCAGTTCGCCAGCCAGAAGCCCTGCGCGCTCGATCTGCGCAATGCGAACGTGAGCGGCGAGGTGTGCGGCGATCTTAACGCCACATCAGGTCTGTGCTTCGCCGGTCTCGACGTGTCGCACAATCTCGATCTGTGCGGCGCGGTCGTCACCGGGCCGCGTCTCAACGGCAAAAGCGCGACCGAGTTCGACGTGGCGATCGAAGCGGTGAATGTGCGCATTGGCGGCGCGCTGCGTCTGCGCGGCGCGAACGTCAAGGGCGAGATCAAGCTCGCCGATGCGCGCATCGCCGGCTATTGCACGTTCGGCGGCGGCCGCTTTCTCAATGCGGGCCATTGGGCCATCGGCGGTCCGAACGCGCAAATCGGCGGCAATCTCACTTTCAATCCGCCCGACAAGGAGGATGCGCCGTTCGGACCGAAAACGGTTGTCGAAGGCGGCGTTCATTTTCGCCGCGCGCGCATCGCCGGCGAAGTGGTGTGGAACGGGCTCGAATTGCGCGGCAAGGGGCCGGACAATGGCGCGCCGCAAATGTCCTTCGCGGATGCGCAGATCGGCCAATCGCTGTGCGCGCTGCAACTCACCGCGCAGAATGCGCGCATCGATCTGGAAGGCGCCTCGTGCGGCGCGCTGGCGGACGATCTGGCGAAGGGCTGGGGCCTTGCCTCCACGCAGCTCGCGCTGGAGGGCTTCACCTATGGCCGGCTCGATTGCAGCGCCGAGGACATGCGCTGGACCGCGCGCACGCGCTGGCTCAAGGAGCGCGCCGAGACGATGACGCCCCAGCCCTATGGCGTTCTGGCGCGCGTCTATGCCGAGGCGGGCCGCAAGGACGACATGCGCCGCGCCCTTCGCGCGCAGCACGATCTCACCGCGCGCGGCGCCTCGGCGCTGTCGCCGACGCGGATCTTCTCCTTCCTGTTCGGCCTCCTTTCCGGTTATGGGCTTTCGCCCACGCGCGCGGCGGCGACGTTGTCGGCGTTTCTGCTCATCGGCATCGCCGGCGTGTTCGCGATGGGGCTTCGCGGCGCGCTCGTCACGCCGAGCGGAGCCGCCTGCGCCGGCGCAGTGGAGCCCGTGCTGTACGCGATCGATGTGGCGCTGCCGGTGATCGATCTGGGGCAAACCAGCGCCTGCGCGCCGGGCCAGGCGCCGGGCGCTGCGCTGTTCGGCGGCTTTCCGGCGCCGGGCGGGTGGCGCGCCATGGAGGAAGTGGCGCTCTGGCGCTGGGCGCATGCGCTCTACGCCATCATCGGCGCCATTCTTACCGCGCTCGCCGTGCTCACCTTTTCCGGCGTGATGAAGCCGGGCAAGCAGGATTGAACGCGGCTTGCGCAGAAGTTCCGTGAATAGGCCTTCATTCAGCCAGTATTCATGAACTGAAAAAATCGAGGCGCGCTGGCACTCGGCTTCGTCTGCCGAGTTATTGGCGCACTATGACGGACACCACCTTGTCTTCTTACGACCTTACGGCGGCGCCGATGCCGCTCAAACGGGTCGAGGCGCGTCGGCCGGGTCCATCCTGGGTCGGTTTGCTTGGAAATACACGCGCCGCGCCGAAACAAAGGGCGTTTTTCTTCGTCTCCTATTGCCGGGCCGATCTGCCGGCGGTGCGGCCGATCCTGCAAAGGCTGCGCGCGGGCGGACGCCGCCTCTGGGTGGACACGGGCAATCTCATGCCCGGACGCCATTGGACCGGCGAGATCATGCGCGCCATCCGTGCGTCGCAAGCCGTGATCGTGTTCTGCTCGAAGCAAGCCTTCGCGTCCGGCCATGTGTTCCGCGAAGTGGCCGCCGCCGCGCGCTTCAACAAGATCATCATCCCGGTCTTCCTGGACGACAGCAAAGCGCCGGATGAATTTCTCTATTATCTGTCCGTGCACGAGGCGGTGCGCCTGCGCAACGAAGGCGCGCTCGCGCATCTGGCCGGCGCGCTGGATGCGCTGGCGCCGCCCGCCGCGCCGCGCGAACCCACGCGTCCGGCTCGTCGTCAACCGGTCGCGCCAGCGCCGGTCGGCGCAACGCCGGTGACGCATTTCGTGCGCAGCGCGACGATCTCTTTCATCACCGTTCTGGCGGCGATGATGGGCGCGATGGGCGTGGCGGTGACGGGCGGACTGCCGAACGAATATGAGATCGAGACCTTCACGCGCGCCGCCGAGAACCTCGCCGACAGCATGGAGGGCGCGGTGATGGACATGACAGGAGCAGAGCGCCGCCTCGCCGCGCAGAAGCAGAGCCTGTCGTAATCGGGCCGCCCGGCGCTGATTGGGCGCCGGGCGCACGCCCGGCTATGATGCGTGGATGAAGATTCTCGTGGTGGGCGGCGGAGGGCGCGAACACGCCCTGGGCTGGAAGCTTAAACAGTCCGGGTGCGAAATCATTTCAGCGCCCGGCAATCCGGGTCTAGCTGAACTGGGCCGGTGCGTGCCGCTCAAGGCGGATGAGACGGCCGAACTCGCGGCGCTCGCCGTGCGCGAACGGGTCGACCTTGTGCTGATCGGGCCGGAGGCGCCGTTGGCGGCGGGCCTGGCCGACCGTTTGGCGCAGGTTGGCGTGGCGACGTTCGGGCCGACGCAAGCCGCGGCGGAACTGGAATCCTCCAAAGCCTTCATGAAGGATTTTTGCGCGCGCCATGGCGTGCCCACCGCCGATTTTCGCGTGTTCGACGACGCGATCAGGGCCAAGGCCTATCTCTCCGGACGCGAGCCGCCTTACGTCATCAAGGCGGACGGGCTTGCCGGCGGCAAGGGCGTGATCCTCGCCGAGACGCGCCGCCAGGCCGACGCGGCGATCGATGAGATCCTTTTCCTGAAAAAATTCGGCACGGCCGGCCAGCGCATCGTCATCGAGGATTTCATGCCTGGCGAGGAAGCGAGCTTCTTCGCCTTGTGCGATGGGGAAACCGCGATCCCGTTCGGCGCCGCGCAGGATCACAAGCGCGCCTTCGACGGCGACAAGGGGCCCAATACGGGCGGCATGGGCGCCTATTCGCCCGCGCCCGTGTTCAACGCGTCGGTCGAAGCCGAAGTGATGGAGAAGATCGTTCTGCCGACCGTGCGCGGCATGGCGGCGGAGGGCCGGCCGTTCAAGGGCGTTCTGTTCTGCGGGATCATGGTGACGCCCGAAGGGCCGCGCGTGATCGAATTCAATGTGCGCTTCGGCGATCCCGAATGTCAGACGCTGATGCTGCGCCTCAAATCCGATCTCGCACCGGTCTTGCTGGCGGTGGCGAACGGGACCTTGGCCGCGCTTGCGCCGCTGGATTGGGACGAACGCCCCGCCATCACCGTGGTGTGCGCGGCGAACGGCTATCCCGATGAGCCCTTGACCGGCTCGCTCATACGCGGCCTGGACAACGCCGCCGCCGTGCCGAACGTCACACTCTTTCATGCCGGCACGCGGCGCGACGAGGACGGGGCGCTGCGCGCGGCGGGCGGGCGGGTGCTGAATGTGTGCGCCATCGGCGACACGCTGCAGCACGCGGTCGACAGCGCCTATCGCGCCACGGCGGCGCTGAATTGGCCCGGCGGCTTCTGGCGGCGCGACATCGCCTGGCGAGCGCTTCAGGCGAAAACCTGAGTGGAACGGCCGGCGCCCGTGCGTAAGCTTGCAAATACACGCTTCGTCGGCTCTGGTGCGGCGTGACCAGCGCCACCTCTTCCAATGCCCTCGCCTCGCCGGAGGCCGTCATCGAGGGGCTCGCCTCGGTCGGCTATATCGCGTCGCGCCGGATCGCGGCGGCGCTTTATCTGGCGGTGAAGCTGGAAAAGCCGCTCCTGGTGGAGGGCCAGGCCGGAGTCGGCAAAACCGAGCTCGCGCTCGCCACCGCCGCGCTCTTCGATCTGCCGCTTATCCGCATGCAATGCTATGAGGGCCTCGATGAAGCCAAGGCGCTCTATGAGTGGAAATACGGCAAGCAGCTTCTCTACACGCAAATTCTAAAGGACCGCATGGGCGCGGCGCTTGCCGATGCGCCCAGCCTCGATGCGGCGATGGCAAAGCTGCATGGCGTGGGCGATCTCTTCTTCTCCGAACATTTCATCGAGCCGCGCCCGCTCCTGCGCGCCCTGCAGGCGCCGGGCGGCGCGGTGCTGCTGATCGATGAGATCGACAAATCCGACGAGGCGTTCGAGGCGTTCCTTCTGGAGATCCTCTCCGCCTATCAGATCACGACGACCGAACTCGGCACGATCCGCGCGGCGAAAACGCCGATCGTGTTTCTCACCTCCAACAATGTGCGCGATCTGGGCGACGCGCTGAAGCGGCGCTGCCTGCACCTGCACATTCCCCTACCCGACGCGGCGCTCGAAGAGCGCATCGTGGCCGCGCGCGTGCCGGGCGTGGACGCCGCGTTGAAGCGCCAATTGGTCGCCTTCGTGCAGAGCGTGCGGGGCCTCGATTTGCGCAAACCCCCCTCGATCTCCGAAACGGTGGATTGGGCGCGCGCGCTGACATTGCTGCATGCGCATAAGCTCGATCCCGATCTGGTGCGCGAGACGCTGAACGTGCTGCTCAAGTTCGAAAGCGACATCGAGGCGGTCGCGCCGCAAGTGGACAAGCTGATCAGCGCGCGCGCTTGAATCTTTGGTTTAGAGCGGTTCTCATTCCGAAACCGCGTGACACTTTTCGGGAACCGCTCTGAGCCATGCAGCGGACGCTTGAGGACTTTATCCGCGCGCTGCGCACGCTGGACGTGAAGGTGTCTCCCGCCGAAGCGATCGACGCGCACCGCGCCGCCATGGCGGTGGGCTATGGCGAGCGCGCCCTATTCAAGGAAGCGCTGTGCGCCACGCTCGCCAAATCCGCCGACGAGGTGGAGACCTTCGACGCCTGCTTCGACCGCTTCTTCGCCAGGGCGGCGCCCTCGGACAGCCAACAGCAGGCGGCGTCCGAGGGGACCCGCGACAGCGGCGACGATCTTGAGGCGATGATGCTCAATGGCGACGCGGCGGGCCTCGCCCAGGCCATGGAGGCCGCGGCCGAAGCCGCCGACGTGCGCGGCGTCCGCTACATCACGCAGCGCCGCCTGTTCGCGCGCCGCATGCTCGACGCCATGGGGATCGACGCGGTCGAGCGACGCATCCTCGACCTCTCCGAAAGCGGCGAGGCCGACGATCGCGCCCGCGCCGAAGCCCTTCGGGCGGCGCGGCGGCGCCTCATCGATGACGCGCGCGCCTATATGGAGCGCCAATACGATCTCTTCGCCCGCGCCGACGGTCAGCGCCTGCGCCAGGACATGATCGCCGAGCGGCCCATGCGCGGCGAGCGCATCGATCCGGCGGAATTCGCGCTGATGCGCGCGGTGGTGAAGCGCATGGCCAAGCGCCTCGCCAGCCAATATGGGCGCAAGCGCCGGGCCGCCAAGCGCGGCGCGCTCGACATGCGCCGCACGCTGCGCGCGGCCGCCCCGCACGGCGGCATCGCGTTCGACATATTCTGGCGGCGCAAGCACGTGGAAAAGCCCAAGCTCGTCGTGCTGGTGGATGTCTCGCGCTCGGTGCGCGCGGCGTCGCATTTCCTCCTGCTCTTTCTTTACAGCCTTAACGAAATCGTTGAGCGGCTGGACGCCTTCGCCTTCTCCGGACGGCTCGCGCCGGTGGGCGACATACTCGACGCGGAGAGCGCCGAAGCCGCCATCGAGCGCGTGATCGCCGAAGTGGGCTGGAGCTCCACCGATTACGGCCAGGCGCTGGACGATTTCGAAGCCGGCTTCGCGCACACGATCAACAAGCGCACCACCGTGCTCATCCTCGGCGATGCGCGGTCGAATTATTCCAATCCCCGCGCCGATCTTATGAAAGCCATCGCCGCCCGCGCGCGCGCGCTCATCTTCCTCAATCCCGAGCCGGAGAGCTTCTGGGGCCAGGGCGACAGCGTGATGCCGCTCTATGCCCGGTTCGCGCACGAGGCGAAAACGTGCGCCTCGCTGAAGGACCTTGAGCGGATCGTGGAGGACGTGCTGCGGGCCTATATCAAGCCTTGAGAGCGCGGGCCGACCGCCCCCTTGCCCTGCCGCGGCGTGTGGCGCCATGAACGGGCAAAGTGGAGGAACACACGTGGCCGACCTCAACGCCGCCATCGACCCCAATTCCAACACCGGCACCGAACCGGTGGAGGAGCGTCATCGCTTCGACGAGGCCGCGCTCGCGCGCTGGATGGAGGCCCATGTGGAGGGCTTTTCCGGGCCGCTCGAAGTGCGCAAATTCAAGGGCGGCCAGTCCAACCCGACCTTCCACCTCGTCACGCCGTCCAAATCCTATGTCATGCGGCGCAAGCCGCCGGGAAAGCTCCTGCCCTCCGCGCACGCCGTGGATCGCGAATTCAAGGTGATCTCCGCGCTCCACCCGATCGGCTTTCCGGTCGCGCGTCCCTATGCGCTGTGCATGGACGAAAGCGTGGTCGGCACGATCTTCTACGTGATGGACAATGTAGAGGGCCGCATCCTCTGGGACGGCACGCTGCCGGATTCTACGCCGCAAGAACGCCGCGCCATCTATGACGCCAAGATCGATACGCTCGCGGCGCTGCACAATGTCGATTACAAGGCCGTCGGCCTTCAGGATTTCGGCAAAACCGGCTCGTATTTCGCGCGTCAGATCGATCGCTGGACCAAGCAATACAAGCTCTCCGAAACGCAGAGCATTCCGGAAATGGACAAGCTGATCGATTGGCTGCCGAAATCGATCCCCGCAGGCGAAACCACATCGATCGTTCATGGCGATTATCGCCTCGACAACATGATCCTGCACCCGACCGAGCCGCGCGTGCTGGCGGTGATCGATTGGGAATTGTCGACGCTCGGCGATCCCTTGGGCGATTTCACCTATCATCTGATGAATTGGGTGATGCCTTCGGGCGAACGCGCCGCCCTCTCCTCCATGCCGCTCAAGGAGATGGGCATTCCCACCCTTGAGGAATATGTCGCGCGCTATTGCGAAAAGACCGGACGCGCGGGCCTGCCCGATCTCGATTGGTATTTCGCCTACAACATGTTCCGCCTCGCGGGAATTCTTCAGGGCATTGTCGGGCGGGTGCGGGACGGCACGGCAAGCCACGCCAACGCCGACGCCCACGCCGCGCGCGTGGCGCCGCTGGCGCAAGGCGCCTACGCCTTCGCGCAAAAAGCCGGCATGGCGGCTTGATCAATATCTACGCCCGCATCGCGCCCGATGCGACGCTCGCGCGGGACGAGCGTATCGTGGCCAACGATCCGCGCGCCATCTGGATCGATCTCGACCGGCCAAGCGCCCAGGAAGAAAGCGCCATCGAATTGGCGCTCGGCATCGACGTGCCCACGCACGCCGAACGCGCCGCCTTCGAGGAAAGCGCCCGCTTCTACGAGGAAAACGGCGCCCTGGTCATGACCGCGACCTTGCTCGGGCGGCGCGACGAGGGCCCGTTCGTGACGGACGCGGTCATGTTCGTGCTGGTCGCCGGCAAGCTGGTCACGGTGCGCGAAATCAGCCCGCGCGCGTTCGATATCGGCGAAGGGCGCGCGGCCGCGCGCGTGCAATGCGCCGAAACCGGCGCCGATGTGTTCGTGGCGCTGATCGCCAGCATCGTGGAGCGCATCGCCGACCGCATCTCCGAAGCCACTCGTGAAGCGAACACGCTTTCAGCCGACGTGTTCGCCGAGGTGGGCGCGACCGCCAATTTGCGCGCCTCGATGCGCGCCTTGGGCCGCATCGGCACGCTGACAGCCCAAGCAAGCGATTCCATCGCCGGGATGGCGCAGCTCGTCACCTACGCCGCCGCCAAAGGCGCCGCTCATGGCCTCAACACCGCCGCCCTGGAGGAGAACCGGCGCGATCTGCGCGAGTTGGAACGCGCCGCGACCGCGCTGCAAAATCGCCTCGTCTTCCTACTCGACGCCGCTGTCGGCCTCGCCAACGCCAATCAGAGCGAAATCCTAAAGGCGCTCTCGGTCGCCACCATCGCCTTCGTGCCGCCGACCCTCATCGCATCGATTTTCGGGATGAATTTCGAGCACATGAGCTGGTTCGCCGCCCCTTGGGGGCCATGGGTCGGCTTCGCGCTGATGCTGGCCGCGCCCGCCGCGCTGTTCGCCCTGGCGAAATGGCGCAATTGGTTCTGAGCCCGCCTCACCCAAATCCTGACTCAATTCCCCCGGAAAATGACGCAGAATCAATGTAGGAGCGTCTCATGGATGCAAAGCTTATCTTGGCGGGCGCGGCCGCCATCGCCCTGGCCGGATGCGGCACCACGAGCGGCGATCGGGCGGTGTCCGGCGCGGCTGTAGGGGCCGGCGCGGGATTGGTGCTGGGCCCCGTGGGCGCGGCCGTGGGCGCCGTGGGCGGCGCCGTCGCCGGCTACGCGACCGACCGAGAGGACATCTATCTCGGCAAGCCCGTCTGGAAGAGCGTCGAACCCAAATAGGGTCGCCGATTGGACAGCGCGCCGCTCTCTCTTTAAGCACGCGCCGGCGCCCGTCTGTGCTGCGGGAATGCTCTGAGAGAGTTACATGGCCGCGCTGGAATTCACGCGGCGCTTTGCGATGGCGCATCGGCTCTTAGCCGATCCCGCTTCGCGCTGCGCCACCCCTCATGGACATAACGAATTCGTCTCCGTGCGCCTGAAACCGCGCGCGCTGTTCGTGTTCGGCGGCGATAATCGGCTGGCCGATTTCGACGCCGTGAAGCGCCGCTGGCACGGCTGGATCGACGGCGTCGTCGATCATGCGCTTCAGCTCAATCGCGAAGATCCCCTGATCGGCTTCTTCCGCACCCATGAGCCCGAGCGGCTCGCCCGGCTCATGGTGTTCGAGGGCGATCCGACGACGGAAGCGCTGGCGGCCGCCTTCTGGCTCAAATGCGCGGCGTTCCTGGAGGCCGAGCGCCTGCCTTACGAGGTGGAGGCGGTGCGCGTGGAGGAAACGCCGACCAATGCGGCGCTCCTCACGCGCGAGACGTTCGATCCGCGCGCCTGTAACGCGCCGCCCGGCTCATGGCCGCTGCGCGCGGACATGAGCATCAACGATTTCTAACTCAACGCCCTGATTGGAATGCGGCGAGCGCGGCGCCCATTTCCTGCACGATCCGGCCGGCTTGCGCGTCTTCCGCGACAATCTTGGCGATATAGGTCTTGAGCTTGGGCGTCTCGGCGTAAAAGTCCTGCCCGACCATCGGGCCGATCACGTTGCAGAAGAAGAGCGCCGGCACGAGCGCGCAATCGGCGAGCGTCGAGCGGTTTTCGAACGCATAGCGCGGCCCTTCGATCACGCCTTCTATCAGCGCCATCGCGTTCTTCACGCCGGCGACGCCCTCGGCCACTTTCGCGGCGTCGCGCGGATTGGCGCCGGCTTGGCCGAACAAAATGCCGAGCCCGGCCATCAGATAGGTGTCGACATAACGCGACACGAGGCGGACCTTGGCCTTGCTGAGCGCGGTGTGGCCGCGCATCGGCTTCTCCGGAAAGCTGTCCTCGATGAATTCAGCGATGGTCTCGCTCTCCGGCAGATGGAAGCTCGACCCCGTATCGAGGCAGGGAACCTTGCCGGTGGGGCTCAGCGCCTTGTAGGCGTCGCCCTCTGGACGCGGCGTGATCGCGATCTCGTTCTCGAGCCCCTTGACGCGAATCTGCATGCGCACGCGGGCGGTGAAGGGCGAAAGGTCGCCATTGTAGAGCGTCATCGGCATTCGCGGGTCTCCTCAAGAACGCGCGCTCAATAAGGCGCCCGCGCGCCGCTGTAAACGATGAAGGATCGATTGACTATTTACGTCGCTTGGTCAATGGCGCCGTCGTCAGGAGACCTTGCGCGAGGCGCTTGAAGGCGGCGCGAACGCGGCGGCCTTCGGCTTTCTCATCCACGGCGTTGGCGATCTGCAGCACGCCTTGCATGAAGGCGCCTGTCAGCAATTGCGCCATGGCTGGCGCCATCGCCTTCGCCAGCAAGCCCTCATCGACAAGGTGGCCGAGCGCGTGTTCGACGAGGCCGAGCTTTTGCTGCAGCGCCGTGGCGGCGAGCGGCCCCAGCACGGCGGGCGCATCGATAAGCAGCAATTGACGCGCCTCGGGCCGCTCATAGGCGTCGAACAAATGATCCGCGCCAGTGACGATCTCATCGGCGACGTGCGCGATCTCCCCCATCGTCGCTTTCGTCACATCGGCGGCGATATCGTGCAGCACATCCTCGCACGCGGCGCTGAAGAGTTCAGTCTTGTCGGCGAATTGATAATAGACCGCGCCCTTGGTCAGCCCAGCCGCCGCCGCGATCTCATCGACGCTGACATGCGCATAGCCGCGCGCGGCGAACAGCGTCCGCGCGGCGCGCACAAGCTTTTGGCGATTGGCGCTTGACGTCATACCGTCAGTATGATGATCATACCGACGGTATGACAAGCGCCCTCGCTCCGGCCTTCGAAGTCCCGACATGGCGGATCGCCGCGGCCGGCGCGCTCGGCGCGACACTCGCCGCCGCGCTCGGCTATGGCTTGTTCGGCGGCTGGACGCTGGACGGCGCGCTGGCGGCCGCGCGTTTCACGGCGCGCTTCGCGTTTCTCTGGTTCATATTGGCTTGGAGCGCGGGCGCGCTCGCGCGGCTTTTTCCGGGCGGCTGGCGCGCAGTTCTGCGCCGGCGCAGGCGCGCCATTGGCCTGGGCTTCGCCGCCGCTCATGGCGTGCACCTGGGCGCGTTGCTCATCGCGACGCTGACTTTCGGTGATCCAACCGCTCTGGCGACGATCCTTGGCGGCGGCATCGTCTATGTTTTCGTAGCGCTCATGGCGCTCACCTCGAACGATGCGGCCGTTCGCATCCTGGGCCCGCGTCGGTGGTCGCTCTTGCACGCGACGGGCGGGTATATGATCGCGCTCGTCTTCGCCTATTCCTATTTTGGCCGCCTGGAGACCAAGCCCTGGCTCGCCATTCCAGCGCTCTCTTTGCTTGGCGTCGCCGCACTCCTGCGCTTGGCCGCGTTCGCCGCCAAGCGCCGCCGGCTCACGCCATCTGGTAACGCACCGGCAAGGATTTGAGCCCGGAGACGAAATTTGCGCGCGTGTTGCGGGGCGTGCCCGCCAGCTCGATCGATTTGAGGCGCGGCAGCAATTCCTGAAACAGGATTCGCATCTCCATGCGCGCCAGATGCATGCCGAGGCACAGATGCACGCCGTGCCCGAACGCGACCTGCTTTTGCACCTGGCGATCGACGCGGAACTCGAACGGCGCCTCGAACACCTCTTCGTCGCGATTGCCGCTCCAATAGAAGAGCGTGAGCCCATCGCCCGCCTTGATGGTGCGGCCACGGATTTCGTAATCCTCCATCGCCGTGCGCATGAAATGCTTCACAGGCGTCACCCAGCGCACCATCTCCTCCACCGCATTGGGCAGAAGCGATAGATCGCCCTTGAGCTTGGCCATTTGCTCTGGCCGCTCGATAAGCTGGCGCAAGCCGCCGGCGACGGTCGATGAGGTGGTGTCGTGGCCCGCGGTGGCGACGATGATGTAATAGCTCATCGCCTCGAAATCGCCGATCGGCGCCCCGTCGATTATGCCATTGGCGATGACGGAGGCCACATCGTCCTTCGGATTGGCGCGCCGATCGACCGTGATCGCGCCGAAATATTTGAACAATTCCTGCGCCGTTTTCATCAGATCGACGGCATGGCCTTCGCTGAAGCCGACAGGCTGATCCGAGGCGCGCTCGCTCGCGGCGACGACATCCGGATCGGCGGCGCCGAAGATTTCCTGCGTCAGCTTCAACATGAAGGGCTCGTCCTCGGCTGGCACGCCGAGAATCTCCATGATCACGCGCAGCGGATACCAGACCGCCACTTCCTTGACGAAATCGCATTCGCCGCCGAGCTCGGCCATGCGGTCGACATGGGCCTTGGCGATCGTCTGGATGCGCGCCTCAAGCTTCTTGAGGTTTGGCGGCATGAACCAGCCTTGCGTCAGCGCGCGCAGCTTCATGTGCTGAGGGTCGTCGAGATCGACCAAGGTGCGGAAAAGGTGCGTGTCCCCGCTCACGCTCTTCATCCATTCCTCGGCCGTGATCGGGCTGAGATAGGTGCGCAAGCGATTGACGAAGATGTCGTTGCGCTTCTCGATCTCGAGAATGTCAGCGTGCTTGGTGATGGCCCAGAACGGGCGATAGCCGGTCGGCCTCAGAAGCCGCACCGGGTCGTCGCGGCGCAGGATCGCATAGGCGGCGTGGATCGCGTCCTCGTCGGCGTAATTGTTCGGATCGACCACGGCGTCGTCGATGGAGGCGAATTGTCCTGCGCTGTCGGCCATCGGAAATCTCCCTTGCCGCGTGCTTAGCGCCGCCCGGCGGCGCCGTCACGGCGCGACGCTACGTCAGGGCGAGAAACGGCGCGAGATGGGCAAGGCCCAGCGCCAGCTCCACCAGCACCGAAACCCGATTGAAGCCTGTATTGGTCTTGTCCGCCGCCATGGAGAGGATGCGGCCGGCCGCCGCCCCAATCCAGCCCGCCGCGAGGCAGCCCAGCGCGCCGAGCGTGAAGGCCTGCGCGCCGGGGGCGCCCGAGAGCGTCGCCAGAACGCCCGCGAACCCAACGGCGTGAAGCCCGAAAAAAACGCCGCCGAACGTGGCGCGAAACTCGGCGAAGCCGCCGGCGTCCGATTCTTGCAGTTTCACCAGCTTCGCCGCGCGCGCCGGCGCCAACAGACCCAAGAGGCCAAGCCCCGCGCCCACCAAAAGCGCCGCCGCCGCAACCAACCATGAAATCATGCAAGACTCCGCCCCACCTCACGCATACGCGCGAGGTGGGATCTGAGTTTACCGAGCCCTATCCCCTCAGCGGATGCCGGGCACGTGCAGCGCCGCTTCGCGGTCGGCGGCTTCCTTCATCGCCGCGCCCGCATGCTTGCCGAACTCGAGCCGCGCGATGGTGCGGGCGTGCACTTCGTCGGGCCCGTCGGCGATGCGGAGCGTGCGTTGGCTGGCGTACATGCGCGCCAGGCCGGGATCGGTGGTGACGCCCTCGCCGCCGAACGCCTGGATGGCGTCGTCAATGATCTTGAGCGCCATGTTCGGCGCCTGCACCTTGATCATGGCGATCTCGGCGCGAGCGACCTTGTTGCCCACCGTGTCCATCATATAGGCGGCCTTGAGGCACAGAAGGCGCGTCATCTCGATATCGATGCGCGCGCGCGCCACGCGCTCTTCCCACACCGAATGATCCGCGATCGTCTTGCCGAAGGCCTTGCGCGACATGAGGCGCTTGCACATTTTTTCAAGCGCGGCTTCCGCGACGCCGATCGTGCGCATGCAATGATGGATGCGGCCGGGCCCGAGACGGCCTTGCGCGATCTCGAAGCCGCGCCCTTCGCCGGCGATCATGTTGTCCGCCGGCACGCGCACATTCTTGAACACCACTTCGGCGTGGCCGTGGGGCGCATCGTCATAGCCGAACACGGGCAGCATGCGCACGACCTCGATACCGGGCGTGTCCATCGGCACGAGGATTTGGCTCTGCTGGGTGTAGGTCTTCTGGCCCGGATCGGTCTTGCCCATAAGAATGCCGATCTTGCAGCGCGGATCGCCCACGCCGCTCGACCACCATTTGCGGCCATTGATCACGTAATGATCGCCGTCGCGCACGATCGAGGTTTCGATATTGGTGGCGTCGGACGAGGCGACGGCCGGCTCGGTCATCAGAAAGACGGAGCGGATTTCGCCGTTCATCAACGGGCGCAGCCATTGCTCCTTCTGGGCGCGCGTGCCGTAGCGGTGGAGCACCTCCATATTGCCGGTGTCGGGCGCGGAGCAGTTGAACACCTCGGACGCGAAGCCGACGCGGCCCAAGAGTTCGGCGATGGCGGAATAGGTGACGTTGGAGAGCGCCGGCCCTTCGAATTCGAACGTGTCGTCGACATGGGCGTGCCCATGCGAGGGCGGCATGAACATGTTCCAGAGACCGGCCGCCTTGGCCTTCTTCTTCAAATCCTCGACCACCGGAATGACCTTCCAGCGATCGCCTTCATAGGATTGCTTTTCATAGGTCGGGATCGCGGGGACGATCTCGCGGTCCATGAAATCCTTGACCCGCGCCAGCCAGGACTTGGTTTCCTCGGTGTGTTCGAAAATCATGGGCCTCTCCCGATCTCAACCTTTATCGATGGCTCTGGATAAGCCCCGCCTTGCGCCATCGCAACACGGCGCGCGCGCCGCGCGCGCTTTACGCACCGGCCAGAGTCGCCGCATGACGCAGCGATGACTGTGCCGGCCACGCTCGCGCTTCTCGCCATCGTCCTGGCGACCGCCACGCTGTCGGGCGTGTTCGGCATGGCCGGGGGGCTCATCCTCATGGGCGCCCTCGCCTTCCTGATGCCGGTGCAGGCGGCGATGGTCACGCACGGGGCGGTGCAGATCGCCTCCAATGGCTGGCGCGCGGCGATCCATCGCCGCCACGTCAAGCCGCGCATCTTGGCGCTCTACGCGCTTGGGTCGCTGGCGGCGGGCTTGGCGCTGACGCTGGCGGCTTATGCGCCCTCGCGCGCGTGGGTGTTTCTGCTGCTGGGGCTGGTGCCCGCGCTCGTCTGGCTGCCCAAGGGCTGGCTGGAGGCGGACGCGGCCAAGCCCGGGCACGCCTTCCTGTGCGGGCTTTCGGTGACGGGCCTAAATATCGCGGCGGGCGTGGCGGGGCCCCTGCTCGACGTCTTTTTCGTGCGCACCGCGCTCACGCGCCACGAGATCGTGGCGACGAAAGCGGCCACGCAAGTGCTGGCCCATCTCGGCAAGGTGGTGTTTTACGGCGCGCCGCTATTCGTCGGCGGGCTTCCGGGCATGCCACCGGCCTGGTTTTTCGCGGCGATGATCCCACTGGCGCTGGCGGGCGGCGCGATCGGCGCGCGCATCCTCGATTCCATGAGCGACAAGAGCTTCCTGAATTGGACGAAATGGATCGTGAGCGCGGTCGGGCTCGTCTATCTTGCGCGCGCGTTTCAGGAATTCGCCGCGTGAAACTCGTGCATGGCCCGCTTGAGAATGCGTTCGTGCGCCTCGCGCCGCTCGCACCCACGCACCGCGACGCGCTCATCGCGGCCGGAGAAGATGCTTCCATCTTCAAGCATTATTCCAACGCGGCCCTCGCGGAGGGCGGCGTCGGCGCGTTCGTCGATTTTCAGTTGGCGGAAGCCGCGCAAGGAAAAGCCCTGCCCTATGTCGTTGAGTTCGACGGCGCGATCGTGGGGCAGACCTGCTTTTTGAACCCGCGTCCGTCCGATGGGGGCGTCGAGATCGGCTCGACCTGGTATGCGCCGCGCGCGCAAGGCGGCGTGGTCAATCCCGCAGCCAAGATGCTGATGCTCGGGCATGCGTTTTCATGCGGCGCCGAGCGCGTGGAGCTCAAAACGGATGCGCTCAATGCGCGCTCACGCGCCGCGATCTTGAAGCTTGGCGCTGCGTTCGAGGGAATCCATCGCCATCATATGCGCCGGCCCGACGGCACGTGGCGAGACACCGCCTGGTATTCGATCCTGCGCGACGAATGGCCCACCGTGCAGGCGCGCCTTACGGAGCGCCTGCGCGGCGAGCGGGATTAAATGCCCGGATCGAAGCGATGCTCCATCACTTCGGCCGGCGTTTCATCCTCACCGCAACACGCTCCGCCAATGGGCTTGGCCGGCACGCCGGCCACGGTGCAGCGCGGCGGCACGGGCGCGAGCACCACCGAGCCCGCGCCGATGCGCGCCTGTTCGCCGACCTCGATATTGCCGAGCACCTTGGCGCCGGCGCTGATCAAGACGCCGCGACGAATCTTCGGGTGGCGATCGCCCGTCTCCTTGCCCGTTCCGCCGAGCGTGACGGAATGGAGCATCGAAACGTCGTCCTCGACCACGGCGGTTTCGCCGATGACGATCCCATGCGCGTGGTCGATGAAGATGCCCGAGCCCAGCCGCGCATTGGGATGAATGTCGACCGAGAACAATTCGGAGATGCGGCTCTGCAGATAGAAGGCGAGAATTTCGCGCTCCTGTTTCCAGAGCCAATGCGAAATCCGGTAGGCCTGCAGGCCGACATAGCCCTTGTAGAAAAGAAACGGCTGCAGATAGGAGCGGCACGCCGGATCGCGCTCGCGCACGGCGCGCATGTCGCGCTCGGCCTGGCGGGTGATTTCGGGATCGGCGGCGAACGCCTCGCGGCACACTTCGCGCAATTGCAGCGGGCTCATATCGCCCCCGCCCAGCTTCTGCGCGAGGTGGTAGGAGAGCGCCTCCTCCAGCTTCTCATGGTGCAAGATCGTGGCGTGCAGGAAGCTGGCCAGCAGCGGCTCCTCCGCCACCGCCTGCATGGCTTCGATGCGCAATTGCGCCCATACCCCGCCCGAGGCTTCGAACACGCGCGGCTTTGATTTCGTCTCGGGCATGACGCCCTCCCTCTTCAGGGCCGTTGATCGGGACCCACCATGGCGCGCGCTAAAGTCGCAGGCAATCGCCCCGTCACCGCCATGTGGTGCGCCCGCAGCAGGGCCGCAACGGTTAACGCGTCCCTTATTTCGCCGGTCACCGCACGCGCCAGCGCCTCCTGGAACGGGGCCGTTCGCCGCCGCAGGCGCTCCGTCTCGTCCGGAGCGGCCTCGCCCTGGGTGAGGCCGGTGGCGAGAAAAATCACCGCGCGCTCGTCGGTGAGGGCGTTGGAAAGGTCCATTTCCAGGATCGGCTCGAGCGAGGCGGCGCTTAGGCCCGTCTCCTCGGCGAGTTCGCGGCGGGCGCAGGCCTCGGCCGCCTCCCCGGGCTCGGCCCCGCCCTCCGGCATCTCCCAGGAATAGGCGCCGAGCGGAAACCGCCATTGCCCAACCAGATGCACGCGCCCGTCCGGCTCGATCGGCAGCACGCCCACTGCGAGCCTTCGGATGCGCACGACGCCGTAAAAGCCGGGCGCGCCGTTCGGGGTCAGCACGTCGTGGTCGTCGATCGCCATCCAATCGGTTTCGTAGGCGCGGCGCACGGCGCGCACCGTCCACGGATTGGGCTCGCTCTCCCAGGGCTCGTTCATGCGCACGCCTCCTCGGCGGCTCTTAAGGTCGCCCACGCTTGCGGACAATCGACGGCGATGGTGAGAAGGCGCATGAGCATCGACGCCGCCCACGTGCCGCCCGCCCCCGCCGAGAACGAGATCGTCAATGCCGCGCGCGAGAGCGCCGAGACGCTGGCGCTGATGGCGCGCCGGCGTTCGACCAAGTTCGCGCATCTCGGCGGGCCGGGTCCGAACGCCGCCCAGCTTGAGACGCTGCTGCGCCTCGCCGCCCGCGCGCCCGATCACGGCAAGCTCGGGCCATGGCGATTTCTGGTGATCGAGGGCGAAGGCCGCGCGCGCGCCGGCGAGGCCTTGGCGGATGCGATCAAGGACGATGCGGGCGTGACGCCTGAGCGGCTTCAGATGGAGCGCGCGCGATTTCTGCAAGCGCCTTTATGCGTGGCCGTGATCTCGAACGCGCAGCCGCATCCGAAAATTCCCGAATGGGAGCAAATCCTGTCCGCCGCCGCCGTGGCGTACGGCCTGTTGATCGGCGCGCACGCCATGGGCTTCGCGGGCTGCTGGCTGACCGAATGGATCGCCTATGACGCGCGCGCGCGGGCTGTGCTGGGCCTTGCGGACCATGAACGCATCGCGGGGCTCGTCTTCATCGGCACGGCGCAAGCGGAAGCGAGCGAGCGCGTGCGCGCCGATCATGCCAGCCGGGTGAGCCGGTTCTAGCGCCCATCCAATTCAGGCAGCATGCATTCTCATCACCCCCGCCCGCGATAGGGCGGCACGCCCTGATCGGGCAGCCAGAGCCCGTCGGGCGGTGCGCCCGTCTGCCAGAACACGTCGATGGGCATGCCCCCGCGCGGGTTCCAATAGCCGCCGATGCGGAGCCAGATGGGATCGATTGCGGCGATCACGCGCTTGGCGACATCGATTGTGCACGCCTCGTGAAAGGCGCCGTGATTGCGGAAGCTTTGGAGGAAGAGCTTGAGGCTCTTGGATTCCACGATCCAAGCGCTGGGCACGTAATCGAGCACCAGCACGCCGAAATCGGGCTGACCTGTAACGGGGCAAATCGACGTGAATTCCGGCGCGGTGAAGCGGGCAAGATAGAGCGCGCCCGCATGCGGGTTGGGCGCGCGTTCGAGCACGGCCGCGTCCGGGCTGGGGGGGATGGCGGTCGGCGCTCCGAGCTGGGTGAGATCGCTCATGTCCGGGAGCTAATCGCTCGCCAACGCCCGCGCAATGACGCGCCCTTGTGAGAAGGCGGCCGATGGGGCCAATACACGGGAAACTTGAGGAGGCCGCGATGGCCGATTTTGACGGTAAGATTGTCTTGGTCACCGGCTCGGCGACCGGCCTCGGCGCGGCCATGGCCGTGGGCGCCGCCCGGCGCGGCGCGAAGGCCGTCATCCTCAATTGCACCAAGAGCCTCAAGGAGGCGGAAGAGACCGCCGATCTGGTGCGCGCGGCGGGCGCGGAAGCGCTGATCGCGCAAGGCGACGTGAGCGACGATACGGCCTGCCAGGCGATCGCCGCGAAGGCGGCGCCCTACGGGCGCATCGACGCCCTCTCCAACAATGCCGGCATGACGAAGCACGTGCCCAATCATGCCGATCTCGATGGCCTTCAAGGCGAGGATTTCCACCGCCTCTATGCGGTGAACACGATCGGCCCGTTCCTGATGATCCGCGCCGCGCGCGGCCTCCTGGAGGCCGCCGGCCGATCGAGCGTGCTGATGACCTCCTCCATCGCGGGCGTGACCGGCATCGGCTCGTCCGTCGCGTACGCCGCCTCCAAGGGCGCGCTCAACACCATGACGCTTTCGCTGGCGCGCGCGCTCGCGCCCAAGATTCGCGTCAACGCGCTCTGCCCCGGCTTCATCGACACGCGCTGGTTCACCGATCAATATGGCGAGGAACGCACGCAAAAAATTCGGGAGAACATCGAGCAGACGACGCCGCTGCGCGCGGCCTCCACGCCCGAGGACATCGCCGAAACCGGCCTCTTCCTGCTGTCGGACGCGTCGCGGCATGTGACCGGCGAAATGCTGATCGTCGATGCGGGGCTGCACCTCGGCTACGCCCCCGCCAAGGCGCGCTGACCTCACGATGCGTTAAGCATTGCGGGACAGGCTCTTCCCACACAGCGGTCGAGTCGGCGCCTCCAAGTAAGGCGCTCGGCCCGCGCAACGCCCACGAAGCGGGCAATCACAAGGGTTGTGGCGCGCCTGCAACGCTTCTGTCTTTTACTCGCAACATTACCGCTCAATTTAGCCGCGTTTACCACTCGTTCACGGTAAAGCGTGAGCTTCGTCGCGAACGCGGCGAGAAACCCGCGGGGAATTAAGGGATGCAAAGCATGAAGAAGGTCATTGGGCTCGCGCTGCTCGCGAGCATGGGCGTCGCCGGCACGGCGTCGGCGGAAGGCTCGTTCTCGGGCAATGTGGCGATCGGCACGGATTATGTCTTCCGCGGCATTTCCCAAACCGAGGAAGGCCCGGCGGTCTCCGGCGGCTTCGACTATTCCAACGGCATTTTCTATGCCGGCACGTGGGCCTCGAACGTCGATTTCGGCGCCGACATCGATGACGGTTTCGAAATCGATTTCTACGCCGGCGTGAAGCCGACCACCGGCCCCGTCACCTGGGATCTCGCCATTCTCGGCTATTTCTATCCGGGCTCCGAAGATCCGCCGGGCGTCGATCTCGACTATTACGAACTGAAGGTCGCCCCCTCGATCTCGCCGGTCGACGGCCTGACGCTGGGCGGCGCGCTCTTCTATTCGCCGGAATTCTCGGGCTCGACCGACAGCGCGATCTATTATGAAGTCAACGCCGCGTTCGCGCTGAACGACATGGTGACCTTCTCCGGCGCCGTGGGCATGCAGCAATCGGATCAGACGGGCTTCTTCGTCCTCGACGACGCCACCTCGACCGACGAATACACGCAATACAATGTCGGCGCGACGATCGCGATCGCCGGCTTCGGCGTCGATGTGCGCTATCACGACACCGACGAAAACATCACGAACCTCAATGGGAACACCGTTTCCGACGAGCGCTTCGTGCTGACGCTGAAGCGCGCGCTGTAGGCCGCGCTTTCAGGTCTTGAAGATCGGGCCGTCGCGCGCAAGCGCGGCGGCCTTTTCTTATACGGATTTGTCTGGTCAGCCCTTGGGAAAGCGCCCCGCGCGGCTCACCATGCCCGGCGTCGTCCGCCCCAGCGTCTCGCCGATGAAGCGCGCGGCTTCGATCGCCTTGTCGAGATCGATCCCGATCGCGAACCCCATGCGATCGAACATGTAGGCGAGGTCTTCGGTCGGCACATTGCCGGCCGCGCCGGGCGCGAACGGGCACCCGCCGATCCCAGCCAGAGAACCGTCAAGCACGCGCACGCCAGCCTCGACCGCCGCCGCCGCGTTGGCGAGCGCGGTGTTGCGCGTATTGTGGAAGTGCGCGCGCCATTGGATACGCGGCGAAGCGGCCATGACGCGGCGAAAAACGTCCGAGACATTGCTCGGCGCGGCCACGCCGATCGTATCGGCCAGCGCGATCTCGAACGGATCAGCGGCGGCGATTTCAGCCGCGATGGCCGCAACCCGCCCAGGATCGACCTCGCCGTCGAACGGGCATCCGAAGGCGGTGGAGATGGTGGCCGAGAGTCGCACGCCCGCGTCCCTGGCGCGCGCGGCCACGCCCGGCCAGGGCCTCAGTGTTTCATCCACCTGCGCGCCATTGTTGCGGATGGAAAAGCCGTCCGAGGCGCAGAAGACGTAATTGACCTCGCGCGCGCCGGCTTCGATAGCGCGCTCAAGCCCGCGCGGATTAAGCGCGAGCGCGATGGCGCGTGTCCGCGCGTCAGGCGCCAACCCCGCGAAGACCGCGGGGCTGTCGGCCATTTGCGGGACCTTGGCGGGATTGACGAAGCTGCCCGCCTCCAGGCGGGAAAATCCGGCCCCGAGAATGCGGCCGATCAGATCGAGCTTGGCCGCGAGCGGCCAAATTTCCGGCTCGTTCTGCAGCCCGTCGCGCGGGCTTACCTCGACCAGTTCCAGACGTTCCTTGGCCATGACAGCCTCGCATGAGGGCCGCTAAAGCGCGCGTGAGAAGATTGGGCGCGCGGGGCTTGCGCCGCGCCCCTATCTAGCGCTCAAACCGGACGACATAAACCCGAGCCCCGGGCCCCCATGAGCACAGCCGCCCTCGCGACCGCCCAAGCCCCGCAGCCCACGGCGCGTGCGCTCACCCATCTGCAGCGCCTGGAGGCCGAGAGCATCCACATCATGCGCGAGGTGGCGGCCGAATGCGAAAAGCCGGTCATGCTCTATTCGATCGGCAAGGACAGCGCGGTGATGCTGCACCTCGCCGCCAAGGCCTTTTATCCCTCGCGCCCGCCCTTCCCGCTCCTGCATGTCGATACGACCTGGAAGTTCAAGGCGATGTACGAGATGCGCGCGCGCATGGCCGAGCATTACGGCTATGAATTGCTCGTTCATCAAAATCCCGAAGCGCTGGCGCAGAACATCAATCCGTTCGATCACGGCTCGGCGCTGCACACCGACATCTGGAAGACGCAAGGGCTCAAGCAGGCGCTCGACAAGTACGGCTTCGACGCGGCGTTCGGCGGCGCCCGGCGCGACGAGGAAAAGAGCCGCGCCAAGGAACGCATCTTCTCGTTCCGCTCGGCGCAGCATCGCTGGGACCCGAAAAACCAGCGCCCCGAGCTTTGGCGGCTCTACAACACCAAGAAACATCCGGGCGAGAGCATTCGCGTGTTCCCCATCTCGAATTGGACCGAGCTCGACATCTGGCAATACATAAAGCTCGAAAACATTCCGATCGTGCCGCTCTATTTCGCCGCCGAACGCCCTGTCGTGCGGCGCGACGGCACGCTCATCATGGTCGATGATGACCGCATGCCAATGAAAGCCGGCGAAAAGCCGGAAATGCGCAAGGTGCGTTTCCGCACGCTCGGCTGCTATCCGCTCACCGGCGCGGTCGAGAGCGAGGCCGATACGCTGAACGCGGTGATCCAGGAAATGCTGCTCACCACCACCAGCGAGCGCCAGGGTCGCGTGATCGATCACGATCAGAGCGCATCGATGGAGAAGAAGAAGCAGGAGGGATATTTTTGATGTCGCTCCACGATTTTCTCACGATTGCAACAAGCGGGCTTCGTCCGGTCCCTGAGCCCGCATGTGATGAAGCCCCAAATGAAGTCGCCGCCCTAAAGAAGCCGACGCACGAAGAGCGCGCGCGGAGTGAAACTTGCGATCTGCGGCTCGCGCTCTCGCTATGATCTCCCACCACTCCGCTGAGGACGTGGTGGGCCTCTACGTTCGCAAGGGCGAGGCTTGGAACGACTTGCGGCGTGCCACGCTGTTCGTCGAGCGGCCATGGATCGATCGGTTCTTGGCGCTGCTGCGGCGAGGCGGCACAGTGCTCGATCTCGGCTGCGGTTCGGGTGAACCGATCGCGGACTATTTTGTGGAGCGGGGATTCAAGGTTTGCGGGGTCGATACATCCGAGCCGATGTTGGCGCGCGCACGGGCGCGGCAGCCGACGCAAGAGTGGATCGAAGCGGACATGCGCACGCTTGCGTTGGGCAGGCGATTCGATGGCGCGATCCTGTGGGACAGCTTCTTTCATCTGACGCAGGAAGCACAGCGCGCCATGTTCCTGCGCCTTGCTACCCACACCAATGCCCAGGCGCCGCTGCTCTTCACCAGCGGGCCGCAGAATGGTGAAGCAATAGGAGAGATGTTTGGCGAAGCGCTTTATCACGCCAGCCTCTCGCCCGATGAATACCGAACCCTCTTCGCCGAGCACGGCTTTGAAGAGATCGCGCATATCGCGGACGACGAGAAGGCGGGCGGACGCACCGTCTGGCTCGCTCGTCGCCTCTACCCCAACCCCTAATCCCCAATCCCTCCCATGGCTCACGTCTCCGATCTTATCGCCACCGACATCGAGGCCTATCTCGATCAGCATCAGCATAAATCGCTGCTGCGCTTCATTACGTGCGGCAGCGTCGATGACGGCAAGTCCACGCTGATTGGGCGGCTGCTCTACGATTCGAAGATGATCTTCGAGGATCAGCTGGCGGCGCTGGAAGCCGATTCCAAGAAGGTGGGCACGCAAGGCGATCAGATCGATTTCGCACTGCTCGTCGACGGCCTCGCCGCCGAGCGCGAACAAGGCATCACGATCGATGTCGCGTATCGCTTCTTTTCAACCGAGAAGCGCAAATTCATCGTCGCCGACACGCCGGGCCACGAGCAATATACGCGCAACATGGTCACTGGCGCCTCGACCGCCGATCTCGCCATCATCCTCATCGATGCGCGAAAGGGCGTTCTGACGCAGACGCGGCGCCATTCCTATCTCGTTTCGCTCATGGGCATCCGCCATGTAGTGCTCGCGGTGAACAAGATGGACCTCGTCGGCTTCGACGAGGCGCGCTTCAACGAGATCGTGGCCGATTATCGCGCCTTCGCCGCGCAAATCTGCCTGAATGATTTTCTCGCCATCCCCATCTCAGGTCTCTCAGGCGACAATATCGCCGCCAAGAGCGCGGCGACGCCCTGGTATAGCGGCCCATCGCTGATGGATCATCTCGAAACCGTCGAGATCGACGGCGAGCGTCTGCAGCGCGCGTCGTTCGCGATGCCGGTGCAATGGGTCAACAGGCCCAATCTGGATTTTCGCGGCTTCTCCGGTCTGATCGCTTCGGGGCGCGTGGCGCCGGGCGATGCGGTGCGCGTCGCGCCCTCGGGCAAGACGACGTGCATCGCCCGCATCGTCACCAAGGACGGCGATCTGGACGAAGCGGTCGCGGGCCAATCCGTCACGCTCACCTTCACGGACGAGGTGGATTGCTCGCGCGGCGATGTCATCGCGGCCGCGGAGGCGGCGCCGGAAAGCGCCGATCAATTCGAGACGACGATCATCTGGATGAGCGAACAGCCGCTGCTGCCGGGCCGCTCCTATTGGCTGAAGATCGGCGCGCAACTCGTCTCCGCCACGATCACCGAGCCCAAGTGCCGCATCAACGTCAACACGCTCGATGAATTGCCCGCCAAGAAGCTCGATCTCAATGAGATCGGCGTGTGCAACATTTCGCTCGACCGTGCGATCGCGTTCGAACCGTATGACAAGAACCCCGATCTTGGCGGTTTCATCCTGATCGACCGGATGACCAACGCCACCGTCGGCGCTGGCCTCATCCGTTTCGCGCTGCGCCGGGCGCAGAACATTCATTGGCAGGCGCTTGACGTTGATCGGGCCGCCCGCGCCGACATAAAGGGCCAACGACCTGCCGTGCTCTGGTTCACGGGGCTCTCCGGCGCGGGCAAATCGACCATTGCCAACATGGTGGAGAAAAAGCTCCATTCGCTGGGACGCCACACCATCACGCTCGATGGCGACAATATCCGCCACGGGCTCAATCGCGACCTTGGCTTCACCGATGCGGACCGGGTGGAGAATATTCGCCGCGTCGCGGAGGTGGCGCGCCTGATGGCGGACGCCGGCCTGATCGTGTTGGTGTCCTTTATTTCGCCCTTCCGCGCCGAACGGCGCCTCGCGCGCGAGCGCACGCCGGCGGGCGAATTCTTCGAAATCTTCGTCGACACCCCGCTTAGCGAAGCGGAAAAGCGCGACGTCAAAGGCCTCTATAAAAAAGCGCGCGCGGGTGAGCTCAAGAATTTCACCGGCATCGACAGCCCGTACGAGCCGCCCGAAGCGCCGGAAATCCATATCGACACGACCAAGACGAGCCCCGCCGAGGCGGCCGAGCTGATCGTGGAACGCATCGTCGGCGGCGGCGCGGGCGATTACGTGGTGTGAGGCGAGGCTAAGCCGGACTCGCGGCCGGGCGCGCGCGCATCGCTGAGCAGTTTCGCGACCCCGCTCAATACCTCTCGCCAGCAGTGACGACGCTCATGTCGAACAGGCCAAAGCAAAGCATTGTCGCGAAAGGCTTCGTTATGATATATCATAACGAATGCAGTACGACAAAAGCGTCTCCGAACTTTACAGAAACATGCAGCGGGTCATTCCAGGCGTGGACGCCCTTTACGCCCTCGTCGGCGCAGTGATGGAGTGCGAAGCGCCCTCACGGGGCCATATCCTCATTGTAGGCGCGGGCGGCGGGCGTGAGTTGGAAACACTCGGTCCATCGGCGAAGGCATTTTCCTTCACCGCCGTCGATCCGTCACCGGACATGATGGAGCTTGCGGCGCGCTATGCGCAAACGGCGCGCTGCGCCGATCGGACGCGATTTCTCGTTGGAGACATATCGGCGGCGGCGATAGATGAAAGTCACGACGCCGCCACCGCGCTTTTGGTGATGCACTTCCTGCCAGACGACGGCGCCAAATTGAAATTTCTCACGGACATTCGCGCACGCCTCAAACCTGGCGCGTTATTGCTGCACGCGGATGTGTGTTTTGAGAACGACGCCGCGTTCGCGCGCTATCTGCCCTGGTTTCGCGCGCATGCCGTTTCAGCCGGGCTCGACAGCGCCTATCCGCACGCAAACGCGATCATCGAACGCGGACCAGAGACAATTCGGGCCATGCCGATCATCGGCGAGGAACGAACCCGCGAACTCTTTCTAGAAGCCGGCTTCGATCAGATGACACCCATCTATCGCGGCCTGTGGTATGCGCTGTGGGCGGCGCGGGCGGCGGCATAGTCAAGGCAACAGGTGAGCTTAGGCCGCCTGCCGAACGCCCGCGCGCTTTTCCCCGCGCGCGATCTCCTTCATCAAATCCATCACATAATGCGCGAAATCGACTTGGATCGTGTGGCGCGCGCTCTTGTAATAGGGCCCGAGATAATAGGCCTCGTCCTTGGCGGTGATGCGGCGCATCTCTTCCGGCGGCGGAGGCCGATAAGAGCCGTCCAAGAGTTTCACCACCAGCTTCGATTGCTGCTCGGCGAGATTGACGAGCGTGGGAAGCGGCTGGGCCAGCCCCATGAAGATCACATTGGGAATGTCGGCGTGCAGCATCCGCTTATAGAGCGGGAAGCGATGCTCCGCGTCGGGATTGAGACGCGGATCGTCGAAGAACGGAAAGCGCATATTGTAGCCGGTGGCGTAGACGATCACGTCCACCGCTTCGCGCGAGCCGTCGGCGAAGATCACGTGATCGCCGTCGAGCTTCTGAATCGCCGGCTTCATCTTGATGTCGCCGCAGCCGACGCGGGTGAGGAACTCGCCCGAGACCGATGGGTGCGCGGTGAGCAATTCATGGTCAGGCTTGGGCAGGCCGTAATCCTCCATGCGCCCGATCGCCTTCTTGAGGATGTTGCGGGCCAGCGCCTGGGTGATGAAGCGCGGAATTCGCGGATCGCCAGCGGCCTTGTCGGCCGGCTTGCCGTTCAGATATTTCGGCAGGACCCACACGCCGCGCCGCGCGGACACCCAGAGATTCTTGGCGATCGGCCGCTGCGACAATTCCGAGGCGACATCCATCGCCGAATTGCCCATGCCAACGACGACGATGTTCTTGCCGCGCATGTCCACCGGATCGAACGGATCGCGATAGGAATGGACGTGAAACGCCGGCCCGTTGAACGTCCCCTCGTAAGTCGGCGTGCGCGGATCCCAATGATGGCCGTTGCAGACGATGAGCGCGCCATAGCGGCGAGTCTCGCCGTTTGACAGCGTGACGCTCCAAACGCCGTCCTGACCGCGCACGGCCTTCTTCACCTCGGTGTTGAAGGTGATCAGCGGATAGAGCCCGAAATGGCGGGCATAGTCCCGGAAATAGCCGAGGAGCTGGCTGTGATGGGGAAAATCCGGCCAATCCGCCGGCACGGGATAATCCTCGAAGGCGAGACGCCATTTCGAGGTGTCGATGTGCAGGCTCTGATAACAGGCCGAGCGTCCGTTCGGGTTCTTGAAATACCAATTGCCGCCGATGTCGTCCGACATCTCGAAGCAATCGAAGGCCAGGCCATGATCCTTGAGCCGCTTGGCCGTGGTGATGCCGGAACATCCGGCGCCGATGATGCAGGTCTTGAGAAGCGTCATGGCGCGCAATCTAGGGCCCCGAGCGCGCGAGGCAACGGCGCCGCAGCGTGATGAACGCAGCGGCGCTCGCGTCTCCGGACGCGCGCCGGCGCATGGTGCGGGCCGCCCTACTGGACTTCGCCGGCCATCCGCCCCTTCCCTGACGCTCGCGCGTATCGCCCGAAATCATAGCCCCAGTTCGGTAAGGCCTGGATGATCGACCGGACGCGGTCCCAGCGGCCAGCGGAAGAGCCGCTCCGTTTCCGCGATCGGCGCGTCGTTGATGCTGGCGACGCGGCGGCGCATGAGGCCGGCTTCGTCAAATTCCCAAAGCTCGACGCCGTAGCTACGAAACCATTGGCCGTCCGCGTCGCGCCATTCGTACGCGAAGCGCACAGCCATGCGATTGTCGCGGAAGCCCCAGAATTCCTTGATCAGGCGATACTCCAGCTCCTTGGCCCATTTGCGGGCGAGAAAGGCTTCGATCTCGGCGCGGCCGTGCACGAATTCCGTGCGATTGCGCCAATGGCTGTCGGGCGTATACGCCAGCGCGACGCGCTTGGGATCGCGCGAGTTCCACGCGTCCTCCGCCATGCGCGCCTTCAGCGGCGCCGTGGCGTCATTGAAGGGCGGCAGAGGCGGACGCGCAGGCGTATGAGCTTGATCGCTCATGGGAAGATTCCTTTTCGATGCGAGATGCATGCGGGCGCGGCGCCCCGCTCGTGCAGCGGAGCGCCGGCTCTGCGCGTCAGGCGGCTTGGCGGCGCACGACCGGGAAATCGATCTCGGTCTTGGCGACTTCGTTGATGTAATTGGTCCAGGTGTTGAGCGCGACGTGCTGAACGATCTCGATGATCTGCGCATCGTCATAGCCGGCGAGCTTCACCGCGCGCACATCGTCATCGCTGACGTGGCCTCGTGCATTCGCGACTTTCGCCGCGAAACGCACCGCGGCGTCCGCCCTCGGATCGTTCGAGGTGCCGTTGCGATTGGCGGTGATTTCGGCGTCGTCGAGCTTGGCGACGTTCTTGCCCAAATATGTGTGGGCCGAGAGGCAGTATTCGCAGCCATTGATTTCGGCCACCGCCAGCGCGATGCGCTCGCGCGTCGCCGCCGGAAGCGCGCCTTTGGCGAGCGCGCCGTTCATGCCGAGATAGCCTTCCAGAGCGGCCGGGCTGTTGGAGACCAGGCGAAAGAGGTTTGGGACGCTGCCGAGCAGACCCCGCACGGCTTCAAGCAGAGGGCGGGAGGCAGCTGGAGCGGCGTCGATGGTGGCGGGGGTGACGAGACGGGACATGAGTTTTGGTCCTTTCGGGAACTGGTCGCGGCGGAAGCGCCCCGACACGTGAAAGCTATGTCCTTCCGCTCAGACGGATAATCCGCTATTTTCGAGAGGTATCTTTCCGTATTCTAGAAATAACATGGATCGACTGGAAGCCATGCGGGTCGCCGTCGCCGTCGCCGATGCGGGCGGACTTTCGGCCGCCGGGCGGGCGCTGCGCATGCCGCTCGCCACAGTCAGCCGGAAGGTCGCCGAACTCGAAGCCAGCGTGCGGACGCAGATCTTTCAGCGCGCTGGGCGCGGCCTGAAACTGACCGATTCCGGAGCGGCCTATCTTCAAGCCTGCCGAAAAATTCTTGGCGACGTCGCTGACGCCGAACGGGCGGCGGCGGGCGAATACGTCGCGCCCCAGGGCGACATCACGATCGCCGCCCCCGTCGTGCTCGGGCGCATCCGTCTTCTTCCACTGCTGCCGGGATTTCTGGCCGCCTATCCTTTGATCGACGTGCGGCTGACGCTCGCCGACCGCTATGTCGATCTCGCCGAAGACCACATCGATGCGGCGGTGCGGATCGGCGACTTGCCCGACAGCGCCTTGATGGCGTTGCGCGTCGGCGAAACCCGGCGCGTGGCTTGCGCCAGTCCCGATTACATCGCCCGCCGCGGCGCGCCGCTGACGCCCGCCGATCTCGCCGCGCACGCGTGCGTCACGTTCGATCGAATCGATGCGCACGATCATTGGATGTTCACCGATCGCGGTCGCTCGCTTGATGCGCGCGTTCGCACGCGCATGAGCGTCAGCACCGCCGAAGCGGCGATCGATTGCGCCGCCGCCGGCGTGGGCGTCACGCGCGTGCTATGCTACCAGATCGCCGATCACCTCAAATCGGGGCGGCTGGTGCGCATTCTGGAAGCCTTCGAGCCGCCAGCCAGCCCCATCCAATTGATCTATGCCGGCGGCGGCCGGGCGACGATGAAGCTGCGCGCCTTTCTTGACTATGTCGCGCCTCGGCTGAAGCAAGCCTTGGCGGGACAATCTTGAACGAGGGGCGGAGCGTCGTGGCATGGTGCGGGCGGCCGGACTCGAACCGGCACAGGCCTTTCAGCCCTACGGATTTTAAGTCCGCTGCGTCTACCAATTTCGCCACGCCCGCGCCTTGAGACGGCCTAGGCGCTTAGCGGATGGCGATCGGATTGACCACCATCTGCACGGCGCCTTCAAAGCGCGGCTGGCCGAGCACGAAGAAGAAGGTCGTGGCCCCGTCGGCGGCGAGTTCGGCGGTGTTGACGTTCTCAAGAATATGGACGCCGTGCTTGGCCAGGAGCGTCTGGTGAACGATGAATTGCGCATTGGGGTTCTCGAACGGGATCGCCTCCAGCGCGGCGGTGTCGGCGCCGACGGCGACGACGCCGAGCCCGGCGAGATATTCGGCCCCTTCCCGGCCGAGCCCGGGCTGCGTGGCGATGAATTGAGCGGGGTTCTCGGCCGCGAGCGCGAGGTGGCCGGTATGGAAGAGCACGACGTCGCCGCGCCGGATCGTGACTCGGGCCGCGCGGGCGGCCGCCTCGATCTGGGCGCGGTTGAACGCCGTGCCGGGCGGCACCCGCGCCCCACCATGCTGGCGGGTCATGTCGAGCAGCACGCCGCGCGTGGCGATCGGGCGAATGTCGTGCGTGCCGAATTTGGTCAGGCCATTGGGCGTGACGAAATCCTGCGCCCGCATGCCGTTATAATAGCGATGGCCGATGCCGACATGGCCGAGACCGTCGATCTGCGTGCCGATGCCGAGATAGGTGATGAGGAGGTCGTCATTGGCGGTGACCTGGTTCTCGCCCAGGATCGGTCCAGTGCCGTCATTGGATTGGGTGACGACCATCTCGAACCAGCGCGGCGCGTAGGCCGGCGCCTGGCGGTTGGTGACGACGCCGAGCGCGTACACTCGGCCGAGCCGCACCAGATCGGCCGCCGCGCGCGTGGCTTCGGGCGAAAGATTGTTCGTGGCGCCCGCGACGTCGTCCGCGCCATAGCGCGAAGGATACCAATCCTGCGCCGGCGTCTGCGCGTGAGCGGCGCCGACGAACGCGCAAGACAGCGCAGCGGCCGCGAATAGGCGCGTGATGTTCATGGCGATGACCCTCCCTGGTCCCTGTCTCTTTATATGTTTCTGTCCACGGCTTGCCGCGCGGATCAGAGGGAAAGCCTAGCGCGCCTTTGGCGGCTGTCGAGAGCGGACGAAACCTCGGCGCGTTGACACCCGCGTGGCGCCCCGAAACTATGACCGCATAAAACAAAGGCGGCGCCCTAAGGGAAAAGCCGCAGGGGAGAGCGCCATGGGATTGAAGACGCCCGCGCAATATATCGAAAGCCTGCGCGACGGCCGCGTGACCTATATGAATGGGGAGCGCATCGACGACATCACCACCCATCCGAGCTTTCGCGTGCCGATCGCAGTGGCCGCGCGCGACTATGACCGCGGCGATCCCGCGCGCGCCGCGGTGATGACGTACAAAACCGAGGACGGCGAGGACGCCCATCGCGTGTTTCAGATTCCGCGCAACGAGGACGATCTGGCGGCGCGCGTCGCGCTGATGCACGACATGTCCATCGTCGGCGGCGTCACCGGCGTTATGATGGCGCTGATGAGCGTCAAGGACGCGATCGCGGAAGTGAATCCCGCCTACGCCGCCAATATCGAACGACTTTACCGGCACGTGCGCGACAATGATCTGCGCGCGGCGGAGGTGATCACCGATCCCAAGGGCGACCGCTCGCGCCGCGCCCATGAGCAGGACGATCCCGACCTCTATGTGCGCATCGTCAAGCGCACCGCCGACGGCATCGTCGTTCGCGGCGCCAAGCTGCACATCACGGCGGCATCGCTCGTGCATGAATTGGTGGTGATGCCGACCAAGGGCATGCGTCAGGACGAGACCGATTATGCGGTGTCCTTCTCCATTCCGGTGAACACGCCGGGCGTGAAGATCATCAACCGCAATTTCGCGGCCGATACGCTCAACGCCTTCGATTATCCCGCCTCCGCGCACCATTCGATGCCGGAAGGCTTTGTCGTGTTCGATGACGTGTTCGTGCCGTGGGACCGGGTGTTCCTCGCTGGCGAGGTGCAGCTCGCCTCAAAGCTCGCGCAAGCGCTGGGCCTGTGGGAACGCACGGGCGGGCTCGTCGCCGCCGTGGGGACATCGCAATTGTTCGTGGGGCTCGCCCATCTCGTCAGCGAAATGCAGGGCAAGGACCGCGACGCCAGCGTGCAGAACACGATCGCGGAACTCGTATGCTACGCGGAAATGCTGCGCATGAGCCTCGATTACGCGTGCCGCCATTATGAACGCACCGAAAGCGGCATGGTGTTCCCGAACACGCTGGCGGTGAACGCGGCGAAATATTATTACGCCGCCAATTATCATCAGATGGTCAAGTACGTGCACGATTTGAGCGGAGGTCTCGTTCTCACGCAGCCGGCCGAGGCCGATCTGCGCAATCCCGAAACCGGGCCTTACATCCGCAAATATCTTTCCACCAAGCGCAGCGTGGACGTGGAGACGCGCATGCGCGTCTACAATTTTATTCGCGATTACACCGCCGATTCCTATGGCGGCTGGCATCTGGTGGTGGCGTTGCAGGCGGGCGGGGGCTTGCCGGCGCAACGTGTGATGATGAACCGCACCTATGACATGGAGGCCGCGCGGGCGGCGGCGCTACGCGCGGCGGGCGTATCTCCCGGCCAGGCGATCGCGGCCGAATAGACGCTTCAGGCGCCCTCCTCGACCTCCACCGCCTCCACGCCAAGGCTTTGCACGAGCGCGATGAGATCCTTCACCGCTGCCTCGAGCGCGGCGGGATCGGTGGAGCGCGCGACCAGATGCGCGCCGTAGCCTTCCGGCGAGAACCACGGATAAGAGCCGAACGACACCGTCGCGTATTTGCCTTCGAGCGCGGCCAAGGGGGCGGCGAGATCGCCTTCGCGCAGGCCACGCCCGCGCACGGTGCGCGCGGACAAAACGCCCCCGCCCTTGAGGCGCGGGCCCACATCCTCAAGCATGCCGCGCATGATCGAGGGCACGCCCGCCATGACGAAAACATTGCCGATCTGGAAGCCCGGCGCCTTCGAGACCGGATTGGCGATGAGGGCCGCGCCGTCGGGAATGCGCGCCATGCGCAGGCGCGCCTCGTTGAGGTCGCTCGTCTTGTAATGCTCTTCCAGAATCGCCCGTGCATCGGCGCGCACGCCGATCGGCACGCCGAACGCGGCCGCCACGCAATCGGCGGTGATGTCATCATGGGTGGGGCCGATGCCGCCCGTGGTGAAGACGTACGCGTTGCGCGCGCGCAGCTCGTTCAGAGCGGCGATGATCGCCTCGGCCTTGTCGGCCACGACCCGCGCCTCGGCGATCTGCACGCCCAGCGGGGCCACGAATTTGGCGATCGTCTGCAGGTTGGTGTCCTGCGTGCGGCCGGAGAGGAGTTCATCGCCGATCAGCAGGACGGCGGCGGTGACAGGTTCGCTCATGCCCCCTTCTAGCTCCGCGCCTCGCCTAGAAAAGGCGCCGCATCCGGAAAATGGCCGGAGCGGCGCAATGCCGCCCCGGCCGAGGTTAGGACGCGGCCGGCGACAGAGCGCGCCGGCGCGCCCGCATCGCGCCTGCAAGGAAGGGGTTCACGAGCAGCGCGAAGGGAAGGCATGCGATCAAGAGAAGAGAAGCGACGTGCGTCTCGAAGAGGACGAGCGGAGCGGAACGCCCCGTCACGGCGGCGGCGAGGAGCGCCAAGACAAGGCTCGCCGCGAGCGGAGTGAGCGCGGCGAAGAGCCGGAGGGCCGGCCGGGGGCCGGTTTCGAGCGCCGCGAAGGCCCCGATCAGCGCCAGAACCGAGACAGCCAGCGCGCATGCGGCGCCGGCCGCGCCCTGCCCGTAGCGGAGCACGCCGAACGCGGCGCCGGGGAAGGTCGGGTCGAACGCGGCGGCGACCGCAACGGCCGCATGCGCCGCGCCCGCCGTCAGCAGGGCCGCCCCGACGCCGGCGCGCGACATAGTCGGGCGGCGGCGTGCGGCGTACGACAGCCACGCAAGCGCAAGCAGCGGCGACAGCGCCAAGGCCGCGAGCGCCTCCAAGCCGAGTGCGGACATGATCTCCCCTTTCGCTTCATCAGATGCGGCGGATGGGGCGATCGGATGCGGGCGGGGCGCGAATTCGCGCGCTTGAACCGGGAAGCGCGCGCCGCCACCTCGGGCATTGGCCGGCGCCGCCCGGATCATGCTAAGAGGCGCACGCCCCGATGATGAACCTCGCCCAAGCCCAGGAAACCGAGCACGACACCCGCCCGATCCCGATTCACGGGCCGGAGGCGTTCGACGGCATGCGCCGCGCCGGCCGGCTGGCCGCCGAATGTCTGGACATGCTGGTCGATGAGGTGCGCCCGGGCGTGACGACGGCCCGGCTGGACGACCTCGCGCGCCAATTCGTGTTCGATCATGGCGCCTTGCCGGCCTGCGTCTTCTATCGCGGCTATCGCCACACGATCTGCACCTCGCTCAATCACGTCATCTGTCACGGCATTCCAGGCCCGCGCGCGCTGCGCGAGGGCGACATCGTCAATATCGACGTGACCGTCATCGTGGACGGCTGGCACGGCGATCATTCGCGCATGTACGCGGCGGGCGAGGTCTCCCGCAAAGCGCGCCGGCTCATGGACGTCACCTATGAAGCGCTGATGCGCGGCCTGGCAGCGATCAAGCCGGGGGCGACGCTGGGCGATCTGGGCCATGCGATCCAATCCTACGCGGAGAGCGAGCGCTGTTCCGTGGTGCGCGAGTTTTGCGGCCATGGCCTCGGCCAAGTCTTCCACGACGCGCCCAACATCTTGCATTTCGGCAAGCCCGGCCAAGGCCCGAAGCTCAAGCCCGGCATGATGTTCACGGTGGAGCCGATGATCAATCTCGGCGGGCCGGCGATGAAAATTCTCGGCGACGGCTGGACGGCGGTCACCAAGGACAAGAGCCTTTCAGCGCAATTCGAGCATTCCGTCGGCGTGACGGAGACGGGCGTTGAAATTTTCACGCTCTCGCCGAAGGGTCTGCACACGCCGCATACGCTCAACGCCGCGGTCGCGGCCTAGGCTTCGTGCCCAAGCGCACCGCCTCCGGCGCCGGGCGCGACAAGCTGGCCAGCGCGGTCGAGGACGCGTCTCATTTTTTGTTTTCCATCGAAGGCGCGCCCGAGGCGGTGATCGGCGGCGATGCGCCCAAGACGCCGCGCCCCGCCCCGCCGCAAGATAAGCCGCATTATCACGATCATCGCGCCCGCCTGAGGAAGCGCTTCAGCGACGCGGGCGCGGGCGCGCTCGCCGATTACGAATTGCTGGAGCTGATGCTGTTTCGCGTCATCCCGCGGCGCGACACCAAGCCCTTGGCGAAAGCGCTTCTCGCGCGCTTCGGGGATCTGGCCGGCGTGATGGGGGCGGAGAGCGCGCGCATCGCCGAGGTGGAGAGCGCGGGCCCCGCCGTGGCGCAGGAGATCAAGATCGTGCAAGCGCTGATGGAGCGCGCCGCACGCGCCGAAATCAGCCGGCGCCCGATCATCGGCTCATGGACGCAATTGCTCGCCTATTGCCGCAGCGCCATGGGCCAGGCCGGGCGCGAGCAATTCCGCGTTCTCTTCCTGGACACCAAGAACCAATTGATCCGCGACGAGGTGCTCAATGAGGGCACGGTGGATCACGCGCCGGTTTATCCGCGCGAGGTGGCGCGCCGGGCGCTGGAGCATTCGGCCGCGTCAGTGATCCTGGTGCACAATCACCCTACTCACTGATTTTCGATCACTGTGAGTAACGCTGCATCCCGCTGAAACATCGAGAACTTTTTCGTTCTTGACGTTTGCGCGCCTGAGAACAAAGCGTGTCACAGGGTATAGTAAAAAACGTGAACAAAAGTGCACGACTATACCCTATCGCGGAGACCTAAAGACGTGACGATTTTGAGCGATGGGCTGATCCGGCAAGCGATCAAACGGGTGCATTTCACTGGCCGTGAAGAGATCCTTCGTGATGGCGAGGGTCTGGGCGTTGGACGTCTCACCCTCATCATCCGGCCGATGCCGAAGCGCGTGACCACCTATTGGATGGCGGTGCAATTTCGGGAGGGCAAACCCGCCAAGGTGAAGCTCGGCGACTACCCCGCAATGAGCCTCGCCCAGGCGCGCGAGGTATTCGAGCGCGACTATGCCGAGCTCATCCAGAAGGGTCGGAGCATCAAGACCGCGCGAGACGTGCGCACGGGGACCGTGGGCGACCTTTTCGATGGCTATGCAGAATATCTCCGCATCTCCAACAAGAGCTCCTGGAGGGAGGCCAAGAAGGGCCTCGATAAGATCGCTGACACTCTTGGTCGCCACCGCTTGGCCCGCGAAGTTGAGCCCGAGGAGATCACCGATATCCTTCGGCCGATCTATCTGCGTGGAAAGCGGTCCATGGCCGACCATGTGCGTAGCTACGTCCGCTCCGCCTATTCCTGGGCCATGAAGTCCGAACACGACTATCGCAGCACATCGCCCCGCCGGTTCGGCGTGTTGCGCAATCCGGCCGCGGGCATCCCGACGGAACCGAAGGTCGTCGGCACCCGCTGGCTACAAGACGAAGAGTTTGTGCGGCTGTACCGCTGGCTGGAGAACCCAAGCAGCCCAATTCACCCGCCCTATGCGCGTGCTGTGCGCATCCTGATGCTTACGGGACAGCGCGTGGAGGAGATCGCCTCGCTCAACCGTAAGCAATACGATCGTGGCCAGAAACTTCTGGATTGGTCGACGACCAAGAACCACAAGCCGCACACCATTCCCCTCCCCGCCCTTGCGATCGAGCTTCTTGAGGAGATCGAACCAAACCCACATGGCTGGTTCTTCCCGTCGGCGATGGACCCGGCAAAACCGGTGACGCACGGGACGCTCTATGCCTTCATGTGGCGGCAGCGCGAGACCGGGGTTATTCCCTACGTGACGAACCGCGATCTAAGGCGGACGTGGAAAACGCTCGCGGGCCAAGCCGGGATTTCCAAGGAGATCCGCGACCGCATTCAAAATCACACGCTTCAGGACGTGAGTTCAAAGAGCTACGACCGATGGAGCTACATGCCGGAAAAGCGCGCGGCCATGGAAAAGTGGGACGCCTTTGTGCGGGCGCTTCTGGCAAAGAACTTTGACGTTCGCGATGTGGCGTGAACATCGTCGGTGGGTACGTGAAGCGATGTCTTAGGTGAGCTCGGAGCCGTGCGCCTCCGGCGCGGGCCGAACACAGGGCCGGCTGCAGGCGTCATTCCGCGCGTATAATCGGAATCCAGACCTCATTGCGCCGCATGAACTAGAGCGTCCACGGCGGATCGTAGCGCGCCAGCAATGGCGCGCCGGTGGCCCGAACGGGAACGAGACGCACGCGCGCGTCATTCGGCGCTGGCAAAGTCTCGAGCGTGTAAGTGATTGGCATGGTGAAGCGAACAACCCATGCTCCGTCCGTACCGGATTGGGTAACCGGCGCCGTCATTGCAATGGTTTCGCTTGTCGCGCGCTCCTGCACGACCGGCGCTGTCATCGCGATACTTTAACGGCGTGAGTTGCCTCCGATAATATAGGCCGCAAGCAATCGGAAACCTGCATTCGAGGCTTCATCGCGAGAACCGCTGACACTGACCTCTGCGACGACAAGGGCGGGATAGTCCCGCACTTCAAAATCGCCTTCGTGAATCGCTACAGCAAAAGAGGGCTCTTCGGTCGCCATCGCCACGCTTCCAAATACGAACAAGGCGCACAGAAGCCCCAACAACACATTTCTCATGACGGGCAAACCACCATCTCGTTTGCACGGTTCCCTCGACTTCAACGCGCCAAACATCGCAGGCCTTAAGACAAGCGGACGGCATCGCTGAAGCCTCTTGGTCATGTTGGCACGCGGACTTGGCCCATTCGCCAAGCATGGAATAAATCCTGCGCCCTCCTCATTGATACAGAGAACTCGCGTGAACTCCCTCCCAATTACATTCGCGCGACAACGGCCACGCGCCGGGCGTGGAGAACACATCCCCAATGCCGAATGCTCACTGCTGCGCTCCCGTTACCAGCGCCTCCAACTCGGTGAGCCGCCGCCCATCTGCCGGATGGGTTGACATCCATTCCAACGCGCTTTCGCCGTCGCCTGCCATCCGCCGCCAAAAAGACAAGGCGCCGGCAGGGTCGAAACCAGCATCCCCCATCAAAGAGACGCCCAGGCGATCCGCCTCAAGTTCTTGCATCCGCGAGTAGGGTAAGATGACGCCGTAGAGGGCCCCCGCTCCCAGGGCCCCAGCGATGCTTTCGGCATGCCGACCGTATTCTTCCGAAAGCGCCGCCGCCGCAAGCGAGACGCCGAGTTCCAGCGCTACCTGCTGACTCATACGTTCGGCAGCGTGGCGGGCGTCGACGTGACCAACCTCATGCCCCATCACGGCGGCGATCTCGTCATCGGAGTTAGCCTTATCAATCAGGCCGCGGAAGAATCCCACCTTGCCGCCGGGCAATACGAACGCGTTGACTTGCGGACTGTCGAACACGACGAATTCCCATTCGGCGCCGCGTGCGGTCGAAGCATCAGCAACGCTTTGCCCGATCCGCGTAAGCCGCCTCTGCAATGAAGCGTCGTCCGCGCGCGGCAAACGCTGCAAAGCATCACGCCACGCTTGTTCACCCAACGCCGCCAGCTCCGCATCCGAAACTAGCACGAACTGACGACGCCCAGTAGCGGGATTGTCGCTGCAGGCCGCAACGACCAAGCCTGCGCTGGCGAAGGCCAATAAGTTGCGTCGCGATATCGAAGTCCACTTCATGCGCATTACGCCCTCTTCATCGAGGCATATAGCGAGAGCGAGGACGATGAGAAGACCGTCATTCTCCTGCGCAGATCGATTGCTGAGATTGCGAGTCTCAATCGCTAGATACCTTGAGAGCAATGTATCCGGCGCCCAGCTAAGTACGAGCGGAACGGGCCCCTCTGGCGATCGATGGTGATTGCGATGTCGAGCCGCGGCGAGTTCGCGCTGCTTCCTTCGGGACAATGCGGAGAACGCGTCCAAAAGAAGGAGCACGATGATGAGCGGTCGCATTCAACTCATTCTTCCCGCCGGACAGCAGCCTAGCGCGTCGGCCGCGATTGAGAGCACGATCGCGTTGGCGCGCAGCCTTGGCGCAGAACTTACATCCTCAATCGCGCAGACCCGAGTAAACCTTCCAACGCACTGGCTGGCGCGAGAATACGCGCATCTGCCCATCACAGAGCTCAATGCAGATGTAGCCGCCGAGGCAGATATGCTGCGGAAAACCGTGACACGTGCCGCCGAGGAGGGAGGCATAGCTTTGCGTCTTGTCGAAATCCTCAACGGCCTGGGTGACGGTGAACGCGCCGTGGTGATAGCGGCGCGCACCCATGATTTCTCAGTGCTCGGCCTGCCAGACTTTGACGCTTCGACGCGTCAACTCGCAGAGCAGCTTCTCTTCGACAGCGGCCGACCGCTGCTGGCTTTGCCTCTGAGCCGCCCCTTCAATTTGCGTCTCGAAACAATCGCAATAGCTTGGGATCATAGCGAACCGGCAAGCCGCGTGCTGTCGGCCGCGCTACCTTTGCTCAAGGCCGCCGAACGGGTCGTGGTTTTCTCGGTGCTCGGCGCCAAGAAGATCCCGCGCGCGGAAGCCGCGCAAGATGCGGCCGAATATCTGACAAGCCACGGCATCAAAGCGACGTGGGAAATGCTCGACAGCGAAGACCGCGCGCGCGGGCGTTTCATCATGGAGACGGCCATCGAGCGCGGCGCAGGCCTCTTGGTGATGGGCGCCTACGCGACGTTGCCGGCGCAGGAATATCTGTTGGGCGGCGTCACGGTCTCCGTCCTCAATGAGCCCTTGCTTCCTGTTCTGATGTCCAACTGACCGATAACTCAGCCAATTCCATCGGAGAGAAAATGTCCAAGGGAGAATTTAAGCGAACCAAGTCGCGCCTTAACGCTGCGGACCTCAGTCGCGAACTTCAAGACGCTGACGCAGCCTTGATGGAAGCAGTCGTAGCCGGATGCGCGCTGGTCGCCTACTCTGACGGCTGGGTGTCGCCAGAAGAAACGCTGCGCATGCGCCGGCTCATTTTGCGCTTTGAGCCGGCCAAGGCGCTTGGCCTCAGCGAGATACTGAGCCTTTTTGAGGAGGTAACGCTCAAATTCGCAGACGATCATGAAACAGGTGAGAAGGATGCGTTCGAGCTTGTGTCCAGGTTAATTGGCCGCACGCGCGAGAGCAGACTTCTTATCGACACATGCTGTGGAATCGCGGACGCCGATGGCGGGCTTGACGCAGAAGAACGGGAGACGATCCTGAAGCTTTGCACCTTGCTGCACATCACTCCCGAGATACACGGGCTTTAGTCAAAATCCACACATGGCCTCAAGCTGCGGAGGGTGAATATCGATCACCGCGCCACCGCCACGTCGTCACCTTAAGAAATTGCACGAGTTCAATAACCCGAAATCCAGGCGCCTCGCCGCGCTCGCGCTTCGAGGTGAGCGTCGGGGCAGTCATAACGCGCAGATGAGGCCGTCCCTCCACCGCGAAGTCGGCAGCATGGTGAAGGTGGCCGCACAGGAAGACATGCTGGCCTACGAGAAGTGGCAGCGCACGCGCGACGCCCGTCGTTGATATCGCCATACGCTTTTGCAAAGGACCGTGCGGAGGATGGTGGCAAGCGATGATGCGGAACCTGGCCTCGTCTGCAAATGAGTTGGACAAATTGACAAAGTCCCGTTTGCGATAGGCGCCCTGCGACCAGTCCCACCGCGCCTGGATGGCGCGCGCGCTATTGAGACTGCGAACACTCACTAAGCCGCACTCTGAATCCCAACGCGATTGAAGTCCAAGATCGTCAAATCGGGCAAATGGCGCGACCACGCGCGCCACCGGATCAAACACCGGCGCATCATGATTGCCCGGACAGCCAACGACCGGCGCATTCAAGCCAGCAAAAAAGCGACGCGCGGCGGCGTACTCGCGGCGGCGCCCGCTATGGGTGATGTCGCCGGTCGCAACCACGACATCGCAACCCAAGCTATTGAGCGCGTCACGCGCGCGGTCTAGCCGATCATGCGACGTCTCTCCGCAATGAAGATCGCTGATATGCGCAATCCTCACCATGGTCCACGCCGCCGCACAGGGGCCCACACCAATCCAAGGTCAGGCTCGAATGTCACGGTGTTGGCGCGCGCGAGCATATGGAACTCACCGTCCAGCAGAGCCGGCGTCCCGTTGTGATTGCTTTCGATGAAGAGCTTACGCGTGCTGAGCGCGGTCACCTTCTTGAGCCGCCGCCACCGCCGCAGAGCCGCAGCGCCTGTCACCCAAGCGAGGTCGCCCCAGTCGCGAATATCTGCGCCGGCGGCTTCAAAGAGCGACGGCTCATGACGTTCGAGACCTAAGCCGAACGCGGTGTCGATACGCCCAACGCCGACGACCAACGTCGAATGGCAAAGCGAAGCCGCGCCCTCGCTTGCCCATGATACACGATCTTCGAATTGGCGCGGCGCCATGCGGATGAGGGCGCGAAGTCCGGTAATACTCTTTGGCTTACGCAAACGCTCGCGTAACGATTGGAGCTGCATCCAGCCCCCGAAACCCGCCGCTACGAAGAAGGCGCGGTCGCCGACCCGGCCTCCCGCCAAGCTTCGCACCTGGCCTTCTTCCAGCGATGCAATGCACTGCTCGAAAGTGGCCCGGCCGAACACGCGCGCCGAGAGCCGATTCATCGTACCACCCGGCAGGGGTATGCTGGCCACCCCAAGAGGCGTCAGGGTCTCTATCGCCGCATGGGCCGTGCCGTCGCCGCCGATGATGGCGATCGCCCGCGGCTGGGCGCGTGCAGCCTCGAGCAGGCACTGCCCAAGCTCATGGCGATCAGTGGTGACAACCCGCGCAACATCGGAGGGCCCGCAACGGCTTATGACCTGGCGCAGCGCCTTGGGGCCCAGTTTGCGCACCCCGCCCGCATCCGCATTGATGACGACAAAGAGGCCCTCTCCGGCACGGACATCGCCAATCCTATTGTCGGCTCGCGCGCCGTCCGCCGCCTCAACGATCTCCATACCTTGGGCTCCCTTTTGCCGACAGGCGGGAGGTGGGGAGCCACAAGGTCTTATGCCGGACCTGCATCATTGAGATTGACAATGATTGCGATTGATTTGAACCGATCGCGCGGAGGCCTTGATTGGAGGCCTGCCCTCTCCCAGATGCTGCGTCGTGCGGGCCGGGCCCCTCTGACGGCGAGAAGCCTCCTATGGCTTTGTCGTGATGTCGGACCGCATCGGGATGCATCCCGGTGTTGGCTCGGTTCTGTAAACGCCAGACTCGTGCGCGCCGGCTCCCGCGGGACCGAATCTTAGCTGCGGAGCGTGCACGGCATGTCCTCAATCGATTACGCGCCCCGCCGCGCGTCAAAGCCATTGGCGTGCGCTTTACCAGCCCTGCATTTCTCAGTCGAAATCACTGGATGGGCCGAAGCGTGACCGGGCGATCCGTTGCGCAGTTTTTAAAGACAGAAGCCGGCGGCGGCGTACTGCTCGCGCTTGCGGCATTGGCGGCAGTCATTGTCGCCAACTCGCCATTGTCCGCCGCCTATTTCGACGCGCTGAAAACGCCAATGACGCTCGACCTTGGCGTTTGGCGGACCGAGGCCTCGCTGAAGGATTGGGTGAAGGACGGCCTGATGGCCGTCTTCTTTTATGTGATCGGGCTTGAGCTCAAGCGCGAACTCACAACCGGCGAACTCTCCAACCCGAAAACCATCTTGCTGCCCGTCGCCGCCGCGATTGGCGGGGCCGCGGCGCCGGTTCTGTTCTATTGGATCATGGCCGGTGCGCTCGATCCGCGCGGCTGGCCTGTGCCGGTGGCGACCGACATCGCCTTTGCACTGGCCGCGCTGTCAATTCTCATGCCCAAGGTCGATCCACGGCTCAGGCTTTTTTTGCTGACGCTCGCGGTCGTTGACGACCTGATGGCGATCGTGCTGATCGCGGTATTGTTCACCAGCAATCTGGCGCTGACGCCGCTCCTTGCAGCGCTCCTTCTTCTTGCCGTGACCTGGACACTTGGCCGCCGTTACGGGCTGCCGATCTGGCTCTACCCGTTGATCGCCGTTTTCGTCTGCGGACTCGCTAAGGAATCAGGCGTGCACACGTCGGTGATGGCGGTCGCCGCCGCCTTGATCGTGCCGCCGCGTCCAACCGCCCAAGACACAACGCTGATCAGCAAGCTTGAGCACGCAATTCACCCCGTCTCTGCGTTCTTCGTGTTGCCGGTTTTCGCCTTCTGTGCGGCAGGCGTGTCGTTCGCGGAGCTTAGCTTAGCTCAAGTCTCCAGCGGCGTGCCGGCGGCGGTTGCATTGGCGCTTGCGTTCGGCAAGCCCCTTGGCGTCAGCGCTTTCGCATTCGCCGCCTCCCGTCTCTTCGGCGCGCCGCTTTCTTTCTCGGCGCGCGAGGTCATCGGCGTGGGCTGTCTTTGTGGCATCGGCTTCACGATGAGCCTCTTCATAGGCGGCCTCGCTTTCGCCGGCGATGAGGCTGGCGAAGCGGCTGCAAGGCTCGGGGTGCTGATGGGATCGATGCTGTCGCTTCTTATGGCAGGCGCGGTGTTGCGCCTTTGGCCGCGCGCGCATGCGGTGAAGGCTGCGGGGGGCGTATAATGGAAGCGATTATCCAGATTGTGGCGGGTTTAGCGCTGTTGGCGATCGGCGGCGAAGGAATCGTGCGCGGCGCGGTCGGCGTGGCGCGCCGGCTCGGTCTATCCGAATTGCTCATCGGCCTCACACTCGTCGGCTTCGGCACGTCCACACCGGAACTGATGACCAGCGTCGATGCAGCGTTGCAGGGCTCTCCAGGTATCGCCCTCGGCAATGTGCTCGGCTCAAACATCGGCAATATCCTGCTCATTCTAGCGATCGTCGTGGTGATCCGGCCGCTCGCGGTGAACCCCGCCGCGATTGGCCGCGACGGCGCCCTTGTCATCGCCGCGTCCATCGCCTTGACCGCAATGGCGCTCATCTTCGGCGAACTCAATCGCTGGACTGGCGCGCTGCTTGTGACCGCGCTTGCTTTATACCTGTTTGCGATCTGGCGCATCGAACGCAGCGGCGGTGCGGCAGCGCAGATGCACGAAGCGGAGGGCCACACGCACGATCCCGTCCCGCAGAAGCTTTGGCAGTCGGCGTTGTTCGCGCTCGCCGGCCTTGGCCTCCTCATCTGGGGCGCAGATCTCCTGGTCGAAGGCGCCATCGTCACTGCGCGGCTCGCCGGCGTGTCCGAGACAGTGATCGGCTTGACCATCGTTGCGATCGGCACCTCGTTGCCGGAATTGGTCGCCACGCTCGCGGCGGCGCTCAAGGGCCGTGCTGACGTCGCGCTCGGCAACATTGTCGGCTCCAACCTCTACAATATCCTGGGCATCTTGGGCGTCACCGCGCTCATTCAACCGATCGCCATTCCGAGCGACATCGGCTGGATCGACTGGAGCGCACTCATCGGCAGCGCCTGTTTGCTGCTTGCCTTCGCCGTCACTGGCAAGCGCCTCACACGTATCGAGGGCGCGATACTCCTCTGCGGATACTGCGCCTATGTCGCCTTCTTGATCGCCAGGTGAGCAATGACCGCCGCCCACTGAGAGAGATACGACCCTGCCCACGCCATTTTCATCCAGGAGACAAGCATGGACGCCAGATTGATCCTCGCCGCCGCAGCCCTTTTTGGATTGGCCGCATGCGGCGACCTCAACGCGGACCTCGATCGCGCCAAACAAGGCGCAGTATAACTTGGCCAAGAAGCGCTCAATGCCAGCGCTGATATGCTCGATACGCGCAGCGCCTGCCTGCTCGCTGGTCAATCCGCAAGTTTCTGCGGCTGTCTGGCGGAGCGTATTGGACCAGACATCACGCCCGAACATGTCGAGGCATTGACCGAGATGGCGCGCGCAACCGTCACTGGCGAAGCTATGCAAACGGCAGCCGAGGCCGCTCCCGGCATCGACGCGCAGAGTCGAGAAGCAATCGTCCAGTGCGCGACACGCGCCGCTGTCGAGGGCGCCATTACCGAGGGCGGCAACTAACAGAATCCGTGCAAAGCTGAACACGAAACAGTCGGCCAGTGCTATTCTGGCTCTGACCACTTCCTTCTAGGACAGGCTCATGCCGACACAGAAGCCGAAACTGATCAATCTCGACCTCGATCTGTTACGCGCGTTCGTGGCCGTGGCCGACGCCAAGAGTTTCACGCGCGCTGGCATCAGGCTCGGACGCACCCAATCGACCATCAGCCTCCAGATCAAGAGGCTGGAAGAGCAATTAAACGCCGAACTCTTCAGCCGGGACCCGCGCAAAGTCGTGCTGACCGGCCAAGGCGAGGCCTTGCTTGTGCAAGCGCGCCGCATGCTCCGGGTCAATGACGAGATCATAGGCGAAATGTTTGAACACACGCTTGAGGGCGAGGTTCGCTTCGGCGCCCCAGAGGATTTCGCCACCACGCATTTGCCAGGCATCTTGGGCGACTATGCGCGCGCCTACCCGCATGTCAGCCTCTCGGTGACATGCGACCTGACGCTCAAGCTCATGGACAAAATGGGCCAGGGCGAACTCGATTTGGCGCTCATCAAACGCGAGCCTGTAGGCGCAGATGTCGGCCTGCCGGTCTGGCGCGAACACCTGGTTTGGGTTGGGGCCGGCGAAGACGTTCTGCCCAAGGATGCGCCCATTCCGCTCATCGCAGCGCCAACACCATGTGTATATCGCAAACGCGCGACCGCGGCGCTGGATGCTGCGGGCAAGGCTTGGCGCATCGCCTATACGAGTCCTTCTCTTGCAGGCCAACACGCGGCGCTGCGCGCTGGTCTTGGCGTCACGGCCTTGCCCACAGAGATGGTTCCCGATGAGTTGATGGTTTTAGGCGCCGAGCATGGCTTCCCGCCACTTGCGGACGCGGAGATCGCGCTCATACGCGCCGGCAAGACGCTTCCAATCGCCGCCGAGCGGCTTGCCAATTTCATTCTGGCGTCACTGGACGCTGCACGCGCCGCTCAGTGACGAGCCATTTCGCACTTCGATCGCTTGCATTCGCACAACCAATCATCGACCCGCTTCCCCCATCGCTTCAGCTCCCCATCTCTGCCGGACCAGACCGGGCCCCTCTGGCGGCGCAAAGCCGCGATGTCGGACTGGAGGATTGCGGAGCGGAGTGCGCCCAGATCTCGCACCATCGCCCCCCCACCCGCGCAGCGGGATTTGGGCCCTCCGTCCGCGATCCGTGATGCTGAAACACGACAGAGGATGGAAGCGATGGCCTTCGATGACTTTCAGCGCCAGGACGCCCGCGCTCAAGCGCGCGTCGCAGCAGCCGACAGCGTCTATGATGCGGGACTGCGCCAGCACATGCTGGGCATTTACAATTACATGTTCGCGGGCCTCGGCGTCAGCGGCGCGGTCGCCTATTTTCTGATCGCGACCGGCGCCGGCGCGCTTTTCTTTGCGGGTCCCGGACAATTTACGCCGCTCGGCTGGGTCGCGGTGTTCGCGCCGCTTGGCTTATTGCTGCTGGCGTCCTTCAACGCCGCGCGCCTCAGCACAGGCGCCACGCACACCATCTATTGGAGTGTGGCAGCGCTCCAGGGCGTGAGCCTCGCCGTTTTGTTCCAGGCCTTCACCGGCCAATCAATCGCGCAAATTTTCTTCGTGACCGCCGCCGCCTTCGGGGCCTTGAGCCTCTTCGGCTACACGACCAAACGATCCCTTTCCGGCATGAGCACATTTCTCATGGTCGGCCTAATCGGCGTCGTCCTCGCCTTTATCGCGAACATCTTCCTACAATCGGGCCTATTGCAGTTCGTCGCTTCGGTCATCGGCGTTTTGGTTTTCGCCGGCCTCACGGCGTTCGACACGCAACGCCTTAAGAGCGAATATATCGCCGGTGTTGCGGGCGATGCTGCGGCCAAGGCGCAAGTGTGGGGCGCGCTCAGCCTCTATCTCAACTTTGTCAATCTCTTCCAATTGCTTCTGTCGCTCTTCGGCCAGCGCGAAGAATAGACAAACTCAAACTCCTCCGCGCCCACGTGCTCCGGCCCGCGGGCGCATCGTTTTGATCCGCAACGAAAGCGCGCCGCCTCATGGACTTTCTCACCGCTGAATATGCGAGCCAACCGGTCTGGCTGTGGCTCAGCTTTCTTGCCTTCATCGGCTTCTTGCTTTGGGTCGATCTCGGACTCTTGAACCGCAAAGACGGCGTTGTCTCACCGGCCAAGAGCGCGATGATGTGGGCGGGGTTTGCTTCGCTTGCGCTTGTCTTCGGTCTTTATGTCGGCTTCGTGTACGAGCCAGACCCGCGCTTTTACACTTCGCCCGACAATCTCAATCAGCAGGCTGTGATCCAGTATTTCACCGGCTATTTGCTGGAGACGGCGCTCGCCTTCGACAACATCTTCGTCATCTCACTCATCTTCACGTATTTCGCGGTGCCGCGCGAGTATCAGCACCGGGTTCTGTTCTGGGGCATTATCGGCGCCATCGTTTTCCGCGCCATCTTCATCTCGATGGGCGCGGCCGTGGTCAATTCATGGACCTGGGTGCTCTATATCTTCGCCGCCTTCCTGATCTGGACCGGCTGGAAAATGCTCACTGGCCATGGCCAGGAGATGAAACTTGAAGACAACAAGCTCCTCGCCTTTGTGCGCCGGCGCATGCGCGTCACGGACACAATCGAGAACCACAATTTCTTTGTCCGGCGATCCGATCCAGCGACCGGCAAGCTCGTGCTCTATGCAACACCGCTCTTTCTTGCGCTTATCATGGTGGAGACGGCCGACATCATTTTTGCTGTGGACTCGGTGCCCGCCATCTTTGCGGTCACGCGCGACCCCTTCATTGTCTACACCTCGAACATCTTCGCCATCCTCGGCCTTCGCTCGATGTATTTCATGCTCGCCGCCGCTGTGGAACGATTCAAATATCTCAAATACGGGCTCTCGCTGGTGCTGGTGCTGATCGGCGCCAAAATCATCTGGAATTTTGGCCTTTCAAAAGAGCTGGGCTGGGCGCCCTATCTCGAACCGCACTGGGCGCTCGTGATGACGCTCGCTCTGATCGGCGGCGCGATGATCTATTCGCTCTACCGTACCCGCACGCCGAAAGCCGAACCGGTTTGACGCCGAAGCGCCATGACGCAATGGGTGATCGATCTCGTGGCCGAGGCCGGCTATTGGGGCGTCTTCGCCCTGATGGTGCTGGAGAATCTCTTTCCGCCGCTGCCGTCGGAATTGATCATGCCGCTTGCCGGCTATGCCTGCGCCGACGGCCGGCTTCAGCTCGCGCCGACCATCGCTGCCGGAACTTTAGGCTCGATGGTCGGCGCCTTGCCCTGGTATTGGGGCGCGCATTGGCTTGGACGCGCGCGCATCGATGCCCTCATTAACCGAGCCGGACCATGGCTCGGCCTCGATCGCCAGGATCTCGCGCGCGCCGACGCGTGGTTCGCGCGCGCTGGCGCCTTCGCGGTTCTGGTGGGACGGCTGGTGCCGGGCGTGCGCACTTTGATCTCCGCGCCGGCAGGATTGTTCGCCATGCCGTTGGCGCTGTTTCTTGTGCTGACAAGCCTTGGCTCACTCGCCTGGGTCAGCCTGCTCACTGGCGCGGGCTACGTGCTGGAGGCGCACTATCATCGCGTCGGCGCCTGGATTGATCCAATTGCTTTCGCAGTCTTGTCGCTCACGGTGCTTGCCTATGCATGGCGCGTGTCGGTCCTCTTGCGTCGGCAAGCCCAGCAACGCGCGCCCGCCGGGCGGTCCGATGGCAATCATTGAGCCTTCTCATCGTCGTGAACGTTGCGCGCCTTCAGCCGGCTGCCCACCTTGATTGGAGCGGGCCGGGCCCCTCTGGCGGCATGTGCTGCGATGTCGGCCCGCATCGCTCTGACGCGGACAATCACGCCGCCGGAGTGGACAACGAGGAGCACCATGATCAACGCAATCGGCGCCATGCATGCCGTGGTACGCGCCAAGAAGCGCCCCGAGGAGGAGATCGATTTTCGGGTCGAAGTGAAGAAGCGCCGGCGTAAACCGGAGGATGACAATGAGGATCAACGTCCACGCCGCGCGCGGCCCGAGCGCGGCGTGACGACATGATCGCTGCGCATCCGGCGAGCGCGGCGCGGCGCCACGAAGCGCTCGACGCCGATCTCCAGCACGAGCTGAAACGCCCGCTACCTGACTTCATGCGCATCAAGCGATTGAAGCAACTGAAGCTCAGGCTCAAGGACCGGCTCGCCGCCTCTCGACTCGATCAACCGCCGAACAGGCGCGCTTGATCCAACACTCGTCCTCGGCGCCCCCACTCCGAGGACGCGCACTCTCGTCTGGAGCGACTTGAAATGCCGTTGCTGCTTTGCCCAAACTGCCAGTCGAACATGCAAGCGCTCAACCGCGCCGGTGTCGAGTTCGACATGTGCCCGACCTGCCGGGGCGTTTGGCTCGACCGCGGCGAGCTTGAGAAGATCATCGAGGGCGCACGGGAAGCCACGCCGCCTTCAGCGCCGCCCGCCGCGGAGGCGCTGAACCCGTCGCACCGTCCTCCCCCGCGCGATGCTTATGGTGAGCGCGGCGAACAGGGTGAGTATGGCGAACGCGGCGAGTACGGCGAATATGGCGAGCGCGGACGGACCGATCAGCGCCGCCGCAAGCGTGGTTTCGATCTCTTCGACATCTTCGACTGAGCCATAATGGACCCGGACGCACGATGCTCCTTCAGCTGTGCAGCGACGGCGCAGCGCCGGCTCGGATGGCATCTATCATGAGCGAGACGCTCCTCGCGCACGCCCTTCTGTGGGCAGTGCATCTGGTCGCCTGTTTGAACCTTGTGCTGATTGGCGCCCTCGCTTGGACGAAGGCTTGATGCACGACGTGGGAGCCAGGCGCCGCTAGAACCGCTCGGCGCGAAGCACCTTGACGTCGCTCATCGCCACGACGCCCGGATAGGATCTGAAATAATCTTCGAGCCAGGTCGGCGCAGCCTGCGAGGACGCTTCCGAGCCAATGGTAATGATCAAGCGCATTCCGGCCTCGTCCACGCCGGTCTGGCGCCAAGCGCCATGGCTGCCCGAGCCTTCCACGCCTTCAAATACGCTGCACCCCTTGAAACCCACGCGCGCCAGCATTTGCTCCACATCGTCCAGAGCATGCGCTTCTACGAAGATCTCCAGTTTCGTGCGGATCACAAGGTTCATGGGAAATCACCCGTACATGAGGCGTGCAAGTGCGTGGTAGAGCGGAATGCCGACAAGCAGGTTGAATGGAAACGTGACGCCCAGAGACAGCGAAAGATATACGCCCGCATCCGCTTTGGGCAAAGCGATGCGCATGGCTGCTGGCGCCGCGATGTAGGAGGCGCTGGCCGCCAGCACCGCCATCAGGCTTGCATCACCGATCGAAAGCTGCAGCGCGCTGCTTGCGGCGAGCGCAGTCGCCGCGCTGAGAAGCGGCCATGCGAGCGCAAACGCAATCAAGCGCCAGTTAAGTCTGGGCGCTTCAGAGAGGCGGCGTGAGGCTACCAATCCCATGTCGAGCAGAAACAGACAAAGCGCGCCCTGGAACAACGCCCCGACAAACACATCGAGCCTCTCCATGCCCCGCTCGCCGGTGATCGCGCCGATGATGAAGCTGCCGACGAGCACCACCGCCGCGCCATTCAAGAACACCTCCCGCCATAGCGTCGGCTTGATGCGCGCGCCGGCGGCGCCATCGCGCGAGCCGGCGATCAGCAGCGCGGCCAAGATCGCAGGCGTCTCCATCAGCGCCAGCACCGCCGCCATGTAGCCGCCGAACTCAACGCCGATCGCGCGCAAATATTCCGAGCCCGCCGCGAAGGTGACGACGGAGACGCTGCCATAATGCGCCGCGGTTGCGGCTGCTGTCACCCGCTCCAACCCGCCGAGCGCGCGAAGCACCGCATAGGCGGCAAACGGCGCGGCAAAACTCATAACGAGACCGAGCCCGCCTGCCGACAGAAGATCGACACTGAGCCCGCTTGCGTGCGCCTCCACCCCGCCTTTGAAGCCGATGCAAAGCATCAGATAGAGCGCCAACGTCTTGGCGACTTGCTCTGGAATGGTGAGGTCGGATTTGAGCCGGCCCGCGACAGCGCCCAGCGCGAAAAACAACACAGCAGGAGTCAAAAGATTGGCTGCTGCGCCTGCAGCTATCGTTTCCATCGATCCAAATGCCCTGCCCCAGATGTCGCTTCACCCGTGCCAGATCGGGCATTGGATGGGCATCCAGTTTCCTCAATCACAGCCATCAAGGCTCGCAATGGCCGCGCGCCGAGATGCGCCGATCATCGCTGTGCTCGGGCAGCGCGCGCAGCGAGATTTCCGCAATCGACGCTCCCCTAGTGAGTCGAGAAACCGCTTGAGGCGTAATCCAGTTGCCGGTGCTCTCATCGCCCGAGGCCACTCGAAGAGTGTTATCTGCAATCAGTCTGTGCGTCGTCGCCTTCAGCGGCCGGGCTCCTTGTGCTCACGCACGAAGCCGCGCCATTACGAACTTCAAGCGCGCGCCCTTCGGTCTGCGATCCCTGACGCGCAGCGGCGTCCGTACACGCTAATCGGCGACGCTGCTTGGACGCGTGAACCGACAGCGCGCGATCGTTCGCACATGTGGCCAAACCTACTGGTCCGATCATCAATCCGAATGACGGCGAAGGCTCGACAAAAAAACCGGCGACAGATGGCGGGGTATTGATCAGCAAACCGAACGTTGGCGATAGTTGACGAGCCTTACGGACCACTTTTGAGATCGTCCACGAATGTTGGCGATAAACGGCGAGCCCCTCACTCCACTCGATTGTTTAGCGAAGGCGTACAACGTTGATTTTTAAGCGTCTTCTCGGACGGCGCCAGAAAAACGACCGACATTTCCTCCGTCACGCATTTCCGCTTGCCACGAATGTTGGCGGCAGCTGTCGAGAACTCGCTGAACGACGTAACAACTAGCCGATTATGGATGCGCATGCAGTCTCCAACGCTGTAGCTGCAATGGGCCAGCTCACCGATCATAAGATCGCAGCGACAACTTCAACGGAACCCTCTCGCCGTGACAGCAAAGCGCGCCGCTTGGTTTGTTCTTGGACTTGCCGCCCTCGGCATGGGCGCCGTTGGCGTGATTGTTCCGCTGTTGCCGACTACCCCCTTCGTTCTCTTCGCCGCCTTCGCCTTCGCGCGTTCCTCTGACCGCTGGCATGCTTGGCTGATCGGCCACCCCGTCTTTGGGAAAGTAATCGTAAACTGGCGTGCGCATGGCGCGATCAGCCGGCCTGCAAAGACCGCCGCCCTCGTCGCAATGGCGGCGGTGCTCGCCGTCTCCGTGGCCATGGGCGCGACGGCGTTGCTGCTTGGCGTGCAAGCGCTGGTGATGTCGGCGGCGGCGGGCTTCATCCTGTCGCGGCCGCTTCCGCCGCGGGACTAGGCGCAGCTTGACCGTGTCGCCTGCGGCTCAGGCCGCGTGAACAAGCCTCCTGAGCGCGCCGCCTTTGCGGCCAATGTCGGCCAAGCTGACTGCATCCAGAATCGCCATGAACGCTTCGCGTGCTTCGTCGAATGCGCTGGCAAGTCGGCAGGCAGGGGCGATGACGCACGTCTCACAATCTGCGATGCAATCCTCGCCCTCCATGATGCGCACGACAGCGCCGACGCTGATTGCGGCTGCCGGCTTCGCCAAGCGCAAGCCGCCGAGACGTCCTCGCTCGCTTTCAACGAAGCCCGCCTTGCCGAGATCGTGCGCCACTTTGGTAAGATGGTTTTGCGAGACGCCGTAGGCCCTGGCGATCTCAGGGATCGTACAAAGACGGTCACAGTGCAGACCGAGATAGATCAGCACGCGCAGAGCGTAATCGGTGTACCGGGTTAGGCGCATGGCAGGCGCCCACACAAAGACCTGAAAAACCTCGCTTCCATTGATCCAGATCAAGTTGGTCAGTCAAAACCGCCGATACCTGTATTTTCGATACAGGATTGGATGTTGGATCAATGTCGGAAGGCCGCGAAACCATCACGGATGAGGCGCTGGTGGCGCTCGTGAGGGTCTTCTACGCCCGCGTGCGCCAAGACCCGGACCTTGGCCCAATTTTCAATGACGCCATCCAGGACTGGCCCCACCATCTTGGAAAGCTGACCGATTTCTGGCACTCGGTGATGCTGACGAGCGGGCGCTACAAGGGCAACCCGATGCTCAAGCACGTCATCCATCGTGCGCGCATCACGCCCGAGCATTTCACGCGCTGGCTCGCGCTATGGCGCCAAACCACAAGCGAAGTCATGTCGCCGGCCGTCGCAGCTGAAATGCAGGCGAAAGCAGAACGCATCGGCGAGAGCCTGAAGCTCGCCCTCTTCTATCGCCCCGAAGACGACCCACCCCGTGCGCCAAAGCCACTAAGGAGCACCTCGTGACCGCAACGCCCGACGTCGATCTCAGCGTTCATCACACTGCCAAAGGCGTCTCGGACCGCTTCGCGCTTGGCTTCACCAAGCTGCTGCGCTGGTGCGCCGATACCTTCTTCGCCAAGCGGTACGGCCATCGCGCGATCGTGCTCGAAACGGTGGCCGCCGTGCCCGGCATGGTCGGCGCCACGCTCACGCATCTGCGGTGCCTGCGGCGCATGGAAGACGACAAGGGCTGGATCCGCACGCTCATGGAGGAAGCCGAGAACGAGCGCATGCACCTGATGACCTTCATCGAGGTCGCCAAGCCAACTCTGTTTGAGCGCTTCGTCGTGCTCGCAGCGCAATGGGTGTTCTATCTCGGCTTTTTTGCACTCTATCTCGTCAGCGCCAAGACCGCGCACCGCGTCGTCGGCTATTTCGAGGAGGAAGCCGTTATCTCCTACACCCATTATCTCAAGGAGATCGATGAAGGCCGCAGCCCCAATATTCCCGCGCCCGAGATCGCCAAGCGCTATTGGAAGCTGCCCGACAACGCCACGCTCCGTGATGTCGTGCTTGTGGTGCGCGCCGATGAAGCCCATCACCGCGATGTCAATCATGGCTTCGCCAGCGAACTTGGCGGCAAGGAAGTCGACCACGCGAACCGCGCGCCCTATCCTGAGCACGCTGCGGAGATCGCACATCTGCGGGCCGGGGCCGCGTGATGGCCACGCCTTATCGCTCCAGCCCGGTGTTCGATGAAACAACGCTGCCCGAAGCGCTCCGCCGCGAGCATCGCACCAAGCAAGGCGTCTGGGGCGTCATTAATGTGCTGGAGGGTAGGCTTCGCTTCACGCGACCCGAGCCTGCCCTCGACACAGAACTTCCGGCCGGGGCGCGCATGATCGTCGAGCCGCAACAGACACACTTTGTGACGCCCGTTGGCGCGGTGCGCATGCGGGTCGATTTCTATGATGCGCCGCCAGAGCTCTCCTAGGAGACAAGCATGGACGACTTCGCCATTGCCCGCGCGCTGCACATTCTCGCCATCGTCATGTGGGTTGGCGGCGTTGCGTTCGTGACAACGGTGGCGACGCCAGCCATTCGCGCCATGCATGCGCCTTGTGAGCGTCTGCGCGCCTTCCATCAGTTCGAGAGCCGGTTTGTTTGGCGGGCGCGCTTCTGGGTGCTGCTCGCCGGTGCGAGCGGGGCTTGGATGACGTGGCGCGCAGAACTATGGCGCCGCTTTGAAGATCCACGCTTCTGGTGGATGCACGCCATGTTCGGGATCTGGGCCGCCTTCATAATGGTGTTGTTCGTCATCGAACCGCTGGTGCTGCATCGCCGCCTTCTGGCGTCGCCCGTCCCGGAGAAGGATTTCGACAGATTGGAGATCATGCACCGCGCCTTGCTGGCGCTGCTGGCCATCACGGTGCTGGGCGCAGGTTTGGGAGCGCGCGGCGCGTTTTAAGAAATCTCCCCGCCTAGGGGAGGTAACCTTTCAGGCCTTCGTCCGAAGTCATTCCCAGAGACGGGCCCAATGCGCCGTCTGGGGAGACTTCATGACCTTCATCCGACGCGCAATCCTCCTGTTGGCCGTTGCAATCTCCCTGCCGGGCGCCGCGTTCGCGGCTGAGTTTCGCGCCTTCGATCAGGCGGCATTTGCAGCGGCGCAGAGCGCGGGACGGCCGATCCTCGTCGAGGTGGCGGCCGATTGGTGTCCCACCTGCAGGGCCCAAGCCCCCATCATTCGCGAGACCGCCGCCGATCCGGCGTTCGCAAACATGATCGTCTTCCGCATCGACTTTGACCGCCAGCGCGACGCCTGGCGTGGGCTCGGCGCACGCCGGCAATCGACGCTGATTGCGTTTGCGGGCACACGCGAAACAGATCGCGCGGTGGGCGTCACCGATCAACGCCGCATCGCCGCTTTGATGCGCTCCGCCGTTCGATGACGCTGCTGACACCCTTCCTCGCCTTTCTGGCGGGCGTGCTGACGATCCTGTCGCCCTGTGTGCTGCCGCTCGCGCCTATTCTCGCGAGCGGCGCCATGGCGCAGCACCGCTTCGGTCCCGCAGCGCTGGCGCTTGGACTTGCGGCTTCATTCTCGCTTGTGGGGCTATTCGTTGCGACCATCGGCTACGCCATTGGTCTCGACAATGACACGCTGCGCCTCGCAGGCGCCGCGATCATGCTTGGCGTCGGCGCCGTGCTCGTCGTGCCTCGGTTTCAAATGGCGTTCGCCGGCGCGGCGGCGCCGCTCAGCAATTGGGCCAATGCACGAACGGCCGGCTATGCAGGCGCGGGGCTCTGGGGACAGGCAGGCCTTGGCGCGCTGCTGGGTATTGTCTGGGCGCCTTGTGTCGGACCGACCTTGGGCGCGGCGAGCGTGCTGGCGGCGCAGGGCGAAGACCTCGCCGCCGTCGCGTTCATTATGGCGATGTTTGGCTTGGGCGCCGCCATCGTACTCACCGCGATTGGCTATGGCGCACGGGCCCTCCTTGCGCGCCATCGGGGCCGCCTGCACGCAGTGGGCGAAGGCGGCAAACGCTTTCTCGGTTGGGCGCTGATTGCCGTCGCCGTGCTGATCTTCTCCGGTCTCGACCGCGTGCTTGAAACGGCGCTCGTTGCGATTTCGCCCGATTGGCTCACTGCGCTCACCACACGGTTTTGAGGATGCGAACATGAAACTCACAGGAATCGCTTCTTGGATTCTCGCCGTCGGGTTCGCGGCAGCGCTGGTCTTCATGGTCGGGCTGCCGAAATTCATCGGCCCATCGCCAAACCCCATTTTCGCGCTCATTGCCGGGCGCTCGGGCGTCGATCTCTTTGAGCCTTACCTCCGCTATCTCACCGGCGCAGGCGAACTCGCCGCTGCCGTCTTGCTTGTCATTCCGCGCACGCGCTTCTTCGGCGCGCTTGTTGCTGGCGCCATCACGCTTGCCGCGATCGGCTTTCATCTCTCGCCATTTCTCGGCACGACGATTCCGGCAATGGATCAGCTCGTTCCGCTGCTGCTGCAGGGCAAGAGCGTCGCCGAGATCGATGCGATGAACCTGCCGACCGATGGCGGAGGGCTGTTCATGATGGCGCTTGCGTTTCTCGCAATTGCCGCCGCGTTGCTGTGGTTTGAACGTCCCAGGCCGAAGGCGGCGTGACGTGCGCGGTGCGGCGCTCGTTGCAGTGGCGTTCTCTGGAACGGCTCGCGCGCCTGGCGCCACGGAGCTACACTTAGAAGATGCAGCAGAGCATGATCGTTCGATGACCCGGAGCGAGGCCGCCAATGCGCGGCTCATGCCGCTTTTGGCCGCCGCGCGCGCGGGCGATTCCACCGCCTATGCTACGCTGCTGTCGTCGCTCGCGGGACTGCTTCGCCCTTTCGTGCGCCGTCACCTTCAAAGACACTACAGCGACGTAGAAGACGTGCTCCAGGACGTCCTGCTCGCCATCCATATACGCCGTGAAAGCTATGATGCATCGCGTCAGCCGATGACCGCATGGGTGTACGCGATTGCGCGCTACAAAGTGATCGATCACTTGCGCCGCGAGGGCCTGCGGGCACACATCCCGCTCGACGGCATGGACGATCTCTTCGCGGCGGACACCGCGGATGCGGGCGATGCACAGCGCGACGTGGACGCGCTGGTAGCGCGGCTCCCGGAGCAGCAACGAAGAGCCGTCCGGCTTGTGAAGCTCGATGAACTCTCCGTCCGCGAGGCCGCCGCTGAAACTGGTCTGTCCGAAACAGCCGTTAAAGTGAACGTGCATCGCGGGATCAAGAACTTGATGCGCCTCGTGGCGCGGGACGGCAAAGCATGAACACCGACGATTTCATCAACGATCTTTCACACCGGACGCCGCCGCAGGCGCCGCGACGCGCCACGCTTGCGCTCTATGGCCTCGCCGGGCTGTTGCTGGCGGGCATAGCCTTCATCGCCATTGGCGGCGTGCGGCCCGATCTAGATGCGGCTAGGCTCTCAACCACGCTCAAGATGGGCTTCGGCGCGTTGGCAGTGATGGCCATGCTGCCAATCATGAACCGTGTTGTCGGCAATGACCTTCGCATTGCGCGCGCCACACTTGGCGTGATCAGCGTAGCGCTCGTCGCCGCGGGCGTTTCCATCACAGGAATGGCCATGACGCACGAGCCGCTGCGCTGGACGCTTTGGACCGGCGGCGGCGTGCCGAGCTGCCTCTGGCAAATCCCCCTGATCGCCGCACCGACGGGCGCCGCACTCATACTCGCCATGCGCCGTTTCGGGCCCACACGATTGAGCGTTGCCGGCATGACGGCTGGCGCGGTAGCAGGCGCGCTCTCCGCCATTCCCTATTCCTTGTTCTGCCCGATCGACTTCGCGCCTTACGTGGCGACCTGGTACACAGCTGCCTTTGCAATCTGCGCGGCGCTTGGCGCAACTATGGGCGCGCGCCTGCTCCGCTGGTAAGCAGCGCGCCACGCTTGCGTGCGTCCAATGGGCCGGACGCTGCTAGATCGCGCCGGAGCGCGCCTTCTCGGGATTGTCCACCTGGCGACGGCGTTTGTCGGGGCCCGCGGTCACGATCCCAGCGCGTCGGCAGGGTCCGACATAGACCGCGCTCTCGATGAATGGCCGTGGCCTCGCGAGGACTTTCTTCACAACGCCAGTTAACGTCGCCGTGGACATCGGCTTTGCGACAATGGCATTGGCGCCGGCGTGCCTGAACCGTTCGGCCTGTGCTGCGGTCAACTGGCCCGAAATGATGAGGACCGGCGCCTTGCGAAGCGAATGATTTACGGAGCGCCGCAGACTGCGCACCCATTCCAGCGCCGCTGTCTCGTTGGCGAGGGACATGAACACCATGTTCGCGCGCGCGCCGCGAAGCCCTTCGAGGGCATACGCCGAATCGCAAAACGTCAGAACGTCGGCGACAGCGGCGTTGCGCAAGAGATCGACGATGATCTGCGCCTCGAACTTGGACGAGGCGATGACCGCCGGTCTCCACTCGCGAACGTCCATGGCGCATGCTCCATGCATCATTGCGGCAATCACGCCGCCGCGCGGTTCTCGCTTTCGCAGATGACGCGGTCACGCCCCGCGCGCTTGGCTTCATAGAGTGCGGCATCGGCGCGGCGCAGCAACGCCTCTGCGCGCTCGCCTGGCCTCAGCAATGCGACGCCGGCCGAGATGGTGATGTGTCCAATAAGCTCGCCGGACGACTTGCGCGACAACGTGCGCGCGCGCACGCGCCGGAGCAGCTCTTGGGCGATGGTCTCGGCTGCATCGAGATGTGTGCGCGGCAGCAGCAGTGCAAACTCCTCCCCGCCATAGCGTGCGCCGCAGGCCGGTTTCGGCGCCGCAGCCTGAATCGCGCTCGCCACATAGCGGATGACCTGATCGCCAACGGGGTGGCCCCAGGAATCGTTGATCCGCTTGAAGTGATCGATGTCGCACATGATGAGGCAAAGCGGCGCTGAGCGCTCCGCCGCATCCGCCACCTGACGCGACAGGAGACGGTCGAAATGCCGGCGGTTGGCAAGGCCGGTCAGCCCATCCGTCACCGCCTCCAACGTCGCCTGACGGACGCTGACCTGCAACGCCTCCATCTGTTTGGATGAGGCTTCCATTTGCGTTTCCAGCGTCCGATTGCGCGCAGCGACCTCGCGCGTTTCCGCCACAAGATTTCGCACGAGGGCCTTGATGTGCAACGGATCGGGCGTCGCCTCCATGTCGGACGCGGCGTCTTCGAGTTTGCTCGCGAACGCACCGGCATTGGTGTTGGCCTCGCGAAGGTGGACGAGTGCGCCGACCAGTTCGTGCGCAATGGATTCGCCAGTTTGGACGAGTTGCTCGTAGGAGCGCGTGGGCATGAAAAAGCGCTCGTATAGGTCCTCGCACAGAGCCGGCGTCAGGTCTTCGCCGGCGGCGAGACGCGCTTCGACTTCGCGATTGAGGTCCGGGAAGGCGCCTGTCCTATAGGTCGCCCACAATTCATAGTTCGGCGGCGTGGGCGCGATTTCCTTGTCGCCAAGTTGATCGACGACGGTGTGGGCGAAGGCGATCCCCGCCGCGCCTGCATAGCCGGTTGCTTCGTCCGCCATCCATGTCCCCACATGGCGCCCGCCCATTTCGCGGCGCCGACGGCGGCATTTAGCGAGCACGCGGTTAATTTGTTGTTTATTGCTCGTCTGGCACAATCTTGCTGTCGCCACTGTCGCGTCAGCCCGAGCACGTCATTCCATGTCCGAGCATCTGCTAGCACTTAATCCGCGGGGCGAAGCGGGCGCCGCGCGCGCCTGTGTTCGTCGCCTGCCCTACACTGTCGAGCATGTCGCTTCGGGCGAAGGCGGCTTCGACTTCGCCTGGTCCGGCGAGAGCGCTTATCTCGCGCTGCACGACATCGTGCTCAGCGATGGCGGCATGGCGGGCGATGAGGTGGCGCCGGTGCGTCTCCTCGATATGCGCCGGCGTTTGACCTTTCTTCCGCATGGCGTGCGCGTTGAAGGCTGGTGCGAACCCGTCGCCCGGAGCAACGCCTTCAGCGTCCTCTATTTCGATCAGGATTGGCTGTTCGACGAATTGGAAGTGTTGCCCTCGCAGCGCTCGCTGCACCCGATGGTCTATTTTCAGAGCGTTGAGCTAATGAACACGATGACGAAACTGGCCCGTCTCGCGCAGGCGCCCGAGCGCGCGCCACAGATTCTGATGGACTCACATGTGATTGCAGCAGGCGCCGAGCTCTTGAAGACGATTGCGACGGACACGGGCGATGGACGCTTGACCGAGGCGCAATTGGGCAAGGTGCGCGACTTCGTGGACGCCCAACTTGCGGACGACATCTCGGTGGCCGATCTCGCGGCGCTCACGGGCCTCAGCCTCTTTCATTTCACGCGCAAGTTCAAAACCACCGTCGGCGTGGCGCCCTATCGGTATGTGCTGGAGGCCCGCGTGGAGCGCGCCAGGGCGCTCATCCAATCAAGCGCGCTGCCGCTCGCAACGATCGCCGAGGTGACAGGCTTCAGCTCGCCCAGCCATTTCTCGCGCACTTTCGCAGAGATCGTTGGTGTCAGTCCTGGCGCCTTCAGGCGGTCGCGACAAACATAGGCGGCGGCGACACCACGAGGCAGCGCGATCGATGTTCGGCAAGTCCAAGTCAGATCAAGCCAGCGTCTTGAGCAAACGGCTTCGCCAAGTCGTCGAGCAGAACGCTGCGCCGCCGCCTGCGACACACGCCTGGACGCGCAAGGTCGAGCGCGCTGTCCGGCAAGCAGTCTTCAGGCAAGGTGCGCTTATCCTGGCAAATGGGGAAAAGCTGCCAGTAGCAGTCAAGAACATCAGCGCCACAGGCGCGCGCATCGAATACTTTGTCCGCCGCGATTTGCCGGAACAGGTAATACTGGTGGAGCCGACGCTGCGCATAAAGGCCGAGGCCCGTGTCGTGTGGCAACGCGAAGGCGTCGCAGGGCTTGCGTTTGTTGTATGAGCGCGTGCGTGAGGCGATGGCGTGATCCGGAGGAACGAGCAGCGGTCCGTCCCATCGTGCTCGGCGGCGTCAAGGCACGCTTACGCTTTTCAGCCCTGACGCCGCCTGCGCGCGATGGCATCCTGAGGGTGTCGGGACGCAGGGCTTTGTCATAGCGAGCACCGAGCTTGCGCCTCCAGCGCGGGTCGAACACAGGGCTTCATCCAAACGATGAACATGAGCCAGACTGCCGAAGCCGCAGAACTCCTTGCCAGGGGCGTCGCCATCGGCGCGTTCCTCGGACTTGCCCTGGCTTTGAGCCGTGGCCTGGACGGACGGGCGCGCCTATCCGGAATCCTGTTCTGCCTGGCCGCGGCCGGGCACACGCTGACGCAATGGCCGATGGCCGATAGCGTGCTGGGCTTCGTCCTTGTCCCGGCCTGGATCTTCTCGGTTATGGGCGCCGGCCTCTTCTGGGCCTTCGCGCGCGATCTCTTTGAGGATGATGCGCAGGGGTGGAAACGCTTTGCCCCTGCGCTCCTCTTGCTGGCGGTCGGGATCGTCGCCGTCTTGAGCCCAATCTCGATTCAACCGTTCTTCTGGCTCGCCCACAATTTGATCGGGTTCGCGCTCGCGAGCCATATCGTTTTCCTGATCGCGGCGGGATGGCGCGGCGATCTCGTGGAGAAGCGCCGGCGCCTGCGCGGTCCGGTCCTGCTCGCGGGCGCAGCCTATGCGCTGGCTGTGATCATCGTGCAGACATTCGAGCTCATGGCGGGCTCGGCCGAGCGGCTATCGCCCTTGGCGGCCGCCAGTCTGATGCTGATCGCGCTGACATCGGTCTGGGCCTTCGGGCGTGTCGATGCCGACCTCTTCGCCGCGACAGCCACGCCCGCGTCGGCGGCGCCAAGCGCAAAGGACACCGGCGCGCTGGACGCCGCCGACGCCGCCGCGGCCGCCGATCTGGACCGGCTCATGCGGACCGAGCGCCTCTACCGTGAAGAAGGACTGACGATCGCGTCCCTGGCTCTGCGCCTGCGGCTGCCGGAGCATCGCCTGCGCCAGCTCATCAATCAGAAGCTCGGGCATCGAAACTTCAGCGCCTTCGTCAACCAATGGCGTCTGGAGGACGCCAAGGCCGCCCTCGCCGATCCAGCGCAGCGCGATGTGCCCGTATCCACCATCGCGCTGGACGCGGGCTTTGCCTCGCTCGGGCCGTTCAATCGCGCCTTCAAGGCGGACACCGGGCTTACGCCCTCAGAATATCGCGCCCAAGCGCTTGCTTAGCTTCACACTGAATTTCTGGGCGTTTTTCAGAATCGGCGCGCCATTTTTGAAATCGGCTAGCCCGTTTTCAAGCGCGGCGAGCGGCGCGTCGGCAGATGGACGAGGTTGCGCCAGCCGGACTGGACCGGCGCAACCGGCGGTGAAGCCCCATGCCTGTCGAATTCGATCTCTGGCGCGAAGTGGTCCAGGTCTTTCCCATCATCTTCACCATCGAGGCCGGCCGCTACATCCTCACGGCGGGGCTCTTCAGTCTGATCATCTGGGCCTTCTGGCGCGCGCATTATGCGGCGCGGAAGATCCAGACCCGCCAAGCCACCGCCGCGGATTATCGGCGCGAAGTGTTCGCCTCGCTGCGCACGGCGCTCGTCTTCTCGATCACCGGCTTTGGCATGTACTACGCCAGCCGCGCGGGCTGGCTCACCATTTATGAGGACTTTTCAGTCAAGGGGCCGCTCTATTTCGTAGCCACCCTCATCGCCATGATCGTGGCGCAGGACGCCTATTTCTACTGGACGCATCGGGCGATGCATCACCCGCGTCTCTTCCGCACCTTCCATCACACGCATCACAAATCGAAGACGCCCACGCCCTGGACGGCTTACGCCTTCGACGTGCCCGAGGCGGTCGTCATGGTCGCGTTCGTCCCGCTCTGGGCGGCGCTCGTGCCGATGCATGACCTCGCCATCTTCACGTTCGTGACCTGGCAGATCGTGCGCAATGTCATGGGCCATGCCGGTGTTGAACTTTATCCGGTGGCGGGCAAGCCCTCGCGCCTGTTCGGCTGGTGGAACACTACGACACATCACGACCTCCACCATCAGCACGGCCGCTCCAATTACGGTCTCTATTTCAGCTGGTGGGATCGGCTCATGGGCACCGAGCATCCCGACTATCAGGCCGAAGTCGCCGCCTTTGCGATCTGTCCGTTGCGCCGGAAGAAGCCAGCTCGGGGCGGCGCCGCCGCCCTGCTGCTCGCCATCGGCCTCGCGACAGCGGCGATCATTCAAGGCGATGCCTCAGCGCAGACGCGCAGCGACATCGCGGGCAATTGGGCGACGCGCGGCTTCGGGTCGATCGTCCAATTCCGGCCATGTGCTGGCGCGCCCGAGACGATGTGCGGCCGTATCATCTGGCTCTGGGAACCGAACGATGAGAACGGACGTGCGCGCACCGACAACCACAATCCAGATCGCGCTCTGCGGACACGCTCACTGATCGGCGTCGAGCTTGTGCGGGGCCTGCGCCAGACAGAACCGGGCGTCTGGAGCGATGGCGCGCTTTATAATCCCGACGACGGACGCACCTATACAGGGACGATACGTCTTCGCGGCGGCGCGCTCGAATTGCGCGGATGTGCGCTTGGCGTGTTCTGCCAGACCCAGATCTGGCGCCGGCCAGAGAGTGTGCTTGCCGCCGTGCAAGGTCTGCCGCAATGAAGCGCCTCGCCCTTTATCTGCCGCTCGCACTGCATCTCATACCGACACTGGCGATCGGCTATCTCATCGTCATTCCGCAGAGCTGCATCGCCGGCGTGAACGAACTCACCATCGGCTTTGCGGCAGCCAATCTGGGCTTCGCTCTCACCTATGTCGCGGGCGTGCGTCTCGCCTTGAAGCAGGGAGGCGCTCGTGCGTAGGCCGCGTTTCATCGCCGAACAGGCCCGTCATGCCAAAGGTCCGCTCGGACGCTTCATCGCCTTCGTCATGGCGCGCGAAACGTGGGCGCAGAACGTGCAAGCCATCGATGCGCTCGAAGTCGAGTATGGCGATCAGGTGCTCGACATCGGCAGCGGACCTGGCCGCAGCATTGCGGAGCTGGCGGCGCGTGCGCCGGGCGGGCGGATCGTCGGCATCGATCCATCCGAACTCATGGCCGACATCGCCGTGCGCCGGAATGCCAAGCTGGTGAAAGCCCGCCGCGCCGAGATCTTGGTCGCCAGCGCCGCATCCTTGCCGTTTGCGGACGAAAGTTTCGACAAGGCGCTTTGCGTCCATGTCATCTATTTCTGGAACGACCTGGACACGGCGTTTCGGGAAGTCGCGCGGGTAATGAAACCGGGCGGCCGGTTTGCGCTCCTCTTCCGAACCAGCGCGGACGAACGCGCCGTCTCGGCGTTTCCGGCGGAGGTTTACAATTTTCGCGCACTTCGTGATGTCGTGGCGCCGCTCGAAGCGGCGGGCTTCGCAGTCGAAACCCGTCAGGATGTCTGCGATGCCGGAACGCCTGCGCTGCTTATTGCCGCCAAGCGGCGCACGCCGGCAAAGGACGCGATCACGCCGCCCTAGGATTGTTGGCGCTTGGCACGCCCCTGCACGACGGCGTCCATTGCCTTCGCGCCTGCGAGCGGGCCTCTTCCGCCTTCGAACCACGGCAGGCATTCGTTGCCAAAGAACGCGCCGGTCGGCGCCAACTCAGCAGCGCGTTCGAACGCGCCGACATGAAAGTGCGTCTCGTTGGGAAGCTTTGGGTTGGTGCAGGTGAGCGTTGATCCGCAACGCATGCAGAAGCCGCGCTTCACCCCTGGCGATGACTCGAAAATCGCAATCTCGCCGCTCGTCATGCGCACGGCGTCATCGTCATAGGACACGAATACCGACGCCGGCGCGCCACTGTGTCGGCGACAGCTCTCGCAATGGCACCAGAGAACCCATTTGGGTGGACCCAGCGCCTCAAACCGCACCGCATTACAATGGCAACGGCCCTCAAACGTCTCCGGCATTGGCTTTCTCTCGCGCTAGAAGACCAGAACCTTGTCCGCCGAGAGCGTCTCTTGTGCAAGTTCGTCCATGGTGCTGCGCTTGGCGCCGGCGATGATCTCTCCCTCCTCGACGCCGCGCGCATCCATGCATGTCCCGCAGAGCAACACCCGGCCTTGCGCAGCCATCACACGCTTCAGCATGCGCTCGAGATTGTAGTAACCATCCGGCGTCTTTTGCCCCGCCTTCGCGCAAGCCACAGCATCCGCCATCAGGAACACAACAATTTCTGTCGCCGCGTCCGCTTTGACGACCGCATGCGCGAGCCGAAGCGCATTGTACGCCTTCTCATCACCATAAGGCGGCCCGTTGAGGATCAGAAGAAATCTCATCACGCCCCCAATGTTGGCGCCGAGTTCGTTCTTTCGGATTGCGTCTGATCAAACATCGGATCTGGCGCGATGCGCGACCGCATGGTTGCGGCCACAACGACCCCTGACAAGAACGTCAGGCAGGCGATTGCCGTGATGGCGGATGCGAGGCCGAACTGGTCCGCGATCAGACCCGCAGCGAGGGCGCCGATCGCGTAGCCCAAATCGCGCCAAAACCGATAGACACTGAGAGAACGTGCCCGCCAGGTTGGATGCGACGCATCCGACACCGCCGCGATCAGGCTCGGATAGACCATCGCGGTGCCGACGCCCAGCAAGATGCTGCCGCCGACCCACCATATGAAGTCACGCGTCGCTGCCGTGAGAAAAAGTCCGCCAGCCTGCACCCACATACCTGCAACGATGAGGCCCTTTCGGCCCCAGCGGTCGCTGAGCGGTCCGGTCGCCACCTGCAACAGGCCCCACGTCACAGGATAGAGCGCCTTCAGGATGCCGATACGCTCAAGCCCCAGGCCGAACGTGGAATAGAAGAGCGGAAAGATGCCCCAGCTCATTCCGTCATTCAGGTTGTTGACGAGGCCCGCCTGTGATGCGGCGAAGAGATTGCGATCCTTGAACGTCGTTAGCGCGAAAACTTCGCCGAACCCTATCGGCTCGATCGCTTGTGCGTCTCTGGTTTCCAGTGCGACATGCTCGCGGGTGTCGCGCACCATGAATATGGAGAGCACCAGTCCGGCAATGGCGTAGCCCGCGCCGAGATAGATCGGCGCCGGGCGCAGGCCGTAGCGCGCGGCGAGATAGCCTGTGGCGAGCGCGGTCAAGCCGAGCGCGAGATAGCCGGCGAACTCATTGAGCCCGACCGCGAGGCCGCGCGATTTGGGCCCGACAAGATCGACCTTCATGATCACGGTCATCGACCAGGCAAAGCCCTGGCTTACGCCCAGGAGTGCGTTGGCGGCGATGATCCAGCCCCAATCCGGCGCGCCGATGATCATGAATGGAACCGGAAGCCCCGCGATCCAGCCGAGCACCAGGACCCGCTTGCGGCCCCAGGTATCGGCGAGATGACCGGAGACCAGATTGGCGAAGGCTTTGACGACGCCAAAGCTGACGATGAAGGAGACCACCAACGTGGTGGACGCAATGCCGAACTCTTGCGAGCCGATCAGCGGCACAACGGTGCGCTCGATCCCGACCATGCCGCCAACAAAAGCGTTGATCAGAACGAGCAGCGAAAATTGCGGCCAGTTCTCCCGGAGTCCCAGCGCGATCGGTCGCTCGGCGGCAAGAGCCTCGATCGCCATATGTGTTATTCCGCAGCGATTGCCGCGCCGGCGTTGAGCGCACGCAGTTCGGCGGCTTGCGGCGGCGCAGGCGGAATGTCGCTCACCATGCTTCTGATGAACGCGGCCTCATCGTCGGTCCGAAAGGCCTTGTTGTGGCGTTTCTCGAAGCCGATCGTTGACCACGCCTTGCCGCTCAAACTCTTGCCGCACACGGATCCAGAATAGGCGCCAGGCAGTACCTCGACATAGTCCGGAAGCGCCTTCAGCCGTTGGGCGCTACGAAACAGGATGCGCGCGCCTTCCTCGGCGTCGCTCGCCAGTTCTGTACGTCCAAGGTCGCCGACCATCAGCGTGTGGCCGGTGAAGACCATCCACGGCTCCTCCGCGCGCGTCTTGTCGCGCACCAAGAGCGAGATGTGCTCCGGCGTGTGACCGGGCGTGTGCCAGACCTCGATGGTGACATTGCCGAGTTCGAGCATGTCGCCGTCGCGCACGCCATGAAATGGCGCCTTTGCGTCGGCTTCGTGAAAGAGAACGTATGGCGCGCCGGCGGCGGCGGCGAGCGCGCGCCCGGCGGAGACGTGATCGGCGTGGATATGCGTGTCGATCACATAGAGAATGCGCATCCCGGCCTTGGCGGCCGCATCGATGTAAAACGCCGGATCGCCGACCGGATCGACGACCGCGCCCGACGATTTACCGCCGCAACCAAAGAGGTACGACGCCGCCACCGGATCGGCGTGCAAGAACTGACGCAGGATCATGACATTCTCCCTTTAAGTCGGAGATATTGACGGGCTCGCTCAGACCTCGACGGTCACGCGCAAGAATGTGGCGGGAATTGAAGTGGCGCCTGGCTTTGGGCTCTTGTTGTGGCCGTTGAACAGCGCTTCCAATTCGCGCTGAAGGTCCGCCGTGCGACCGTCCTTTTCCGCCGCTTCGAAAGCGTTCATCGTCGGGCCGTAATACGTCCTGAACACGCTCAGCAATTCCGAAGGAGGACCCGGATAGTTGAAGAAGTAAGTGTCGCGCATGAACGACACTCTGTCCTTCGGCACGCCCGCGCCTTCAAACCGCTGGATCACGTTTTCTTCGACGCCCCAAGTTACTGGGCTGATGAAGCCTTCCGGCGGTGGGGGCGTGTAGGCAGCGCTCGTCTTTAGCACCTGCGCAATCAATGTCGGGTCACCGGGAATCCAGTTGCCCATCACAATGCGACCGCCGGGTTTTGTGACCCGCACCATTTCCTTGGCCACGTCGAAGGGTTTCGGCGCAAACATTGCGCCAAATATGCTGACGACCAGATCGAAGCTGTCGTCGGCGAGGTCGTGGAGGTTGGAGGCGTCCCCCTCCTGAAATCGGATATTGGTCAGGTTGAGGT
>CAZLWK010000004.1:0-7916 GCA_964563395.1 uncultured Caulobacteraceae bacterium | reverse complement strand
GGTTGAGGTCCCGCGCGCGGTCATTACCGGCGGCCACGAGATTGCTGGCGATATCGACGCCCAACACGTCCGCACCGAGTTTCGCGGCGGGTATGGCGGTCGTTCCATCGCCGCAGCCCAGGTCCAAGACCTTGAGCCCTTCGGTTATGCCAAGTTTCCTGACCAAGTCTTCGCCACTTTCGCGCATGCTCGCGGCGATGCGCGTGAAATCGCCCTTTTCCCAGAGCGCCTTGTTCGGATTCATCGGCGTCGCCTCCACAGCTTGACTTTCCAAGCTAACATTCTATCGTTCGCTTGATTGTTGGAGTAAGTGAATGGCAGAGTCAAGCCGGGGTGTGAAAGCGATCCTTCATGAGAGCTTCGCCGAGATCGCGAAGGCCGCAGCGCATCCCCACCGCCTCGCGCTCCTGGAGCACCTCGCCCAGGGCGAGCGCAATGTGGACGCCCTAGCGGGGGTGACAGGCCTCAACGTCGCCAATGCATCCCAGCACCTTCAGTCCATGCGCCGCGCCGGGCTTCTCTCTGCGCGCCGCGATGGCAAGTTCACGCTCTACCGCCTTGCAGATGACAGCGTGCTCGATCTGCTGGACGCCATCTGTCGCATAGCCAAGAGCAACGCTGCGGCCGTGAAGGAAGTGGTGTCGTCCTACTTCAACGAGCGCGACGCGATGGAGCCGATCACACGACGTGAATTGCGCCAGCGCATGAAGGCCGGAGCCGTGACTGTGCTCGACGTGCGTCCGGCGGACGAGTTCGCACTCGGGCACATACCGGGCGCAATTAACATATCGGTAGCCGAGTTGAAGCGCCGCTTGGCCGAACTGCCGAGGAGCAAGGACATCGTCGCCTACTGTCGCGGGCCGTATTGCGTGTTCGCGTTTGAGGCCATCTCAGTCCTGCGCGCCGCCGGGTACAAGGCGCGGAGACTTGAGGATGGCATGCCGCACTGGCGCGCCGCCGGACTGCCGACGCACGCGAATCTATAGCGCCGATCCTTGAGCGCCCGCCGCCACGATAGTCTCTTAAGCCACCGGGCGATTGCCATCGTGCTCGGCGGCGTCAAGGCACGCTTTGCTTTTCACATATGACGCCGCCTGCGCGATGGCTCTCTGAACTTGTCGGGACGCAGGGCTTTGTCCTTGCTCGACGGCGAAGTGAGCGCCTTCTGCGCGGCCGAACACACGGCTGAGTATAAAGACTGTTTGTAGCTGGGCTTCGTCGCCGGCTCAGCCATAGTGATGGGTGCAGTGTGGCGGACGCCCACGAAGGCGTCCGCCACGCACAATCACTGCTTTGATATCTCGGTGATCACCGACGTTTCGTTTGCGCTCCTCAACTCGAATGACACGCGGTCGCCGACGCCAATGCCCTGAAGCTCTGTCGGATCTTCAGCGGTAAACTGCATCGACATGGCGGGCCAAGAGATCGCGGCGATCGGCTCGTGATCGAGCGAGACGGTTCCCGCCGCGACATCTATCGCCGTCACTGTGCCGACGCCGCCGATCGGACCGGCAAGCGCCGGCGCTGCGCTTTCGGTCATGTTCATGTCCGTGTCCGACTTGGCTGCATCCTGCGCCGCCGGCGGTGAGCACGCCGCAGCCATGAGAGCGAACGGAACGATGAGCGCCTTGAGCATCACGAAACTCCTTCTTCGAGGGCGATCCGGTCTTTGGAGCGTGCGAGCGCGTCGCGCTCGATGCCGCGGCGCCGGATCATGAAATAGGCCGCGGGAATGACGATGAGGGACAGAAGCGGCGCTGTGAGCATGCCGCCGACAAGTGGCGCCGCAATGCGGCGCATGACTTCCGCGCCTGCCCCGCCGGTAAACAGAATTGGTAGAAGGCCGGCAACGATGACCGCGACCGTCATCGCCTTTGGCCGCAGCCGGAGCAATGCGCCTTCGCGGACGGCTTCAGCAACGACGGCGGGCGTGATCTCGACGCCGCGATCAATCCGCTCCTGGAGCGCGTTCTTCAGGTAGATCAGCATCACGACGCCGAACTCGGCGGCAAGTCCAGCAAGCGCAATGAAGCCGACCCCCACCGCCACCGAGAAATCATAGCCGAGGAGATAGACAAGCCACACACCGCCGGTCAGCGCGAACGGCACGCTGGCCATTACGATCGCCGCCTCCTCGAACCGGCGGAAAGTGAGATAAAGCAGCAGAAAGATGATGAGAATCGTCGCTGGGCCAACCAGCATCAATCTCGCTGAGGCGCGTTCCAGATATTCGAACTGGCCGGAGTAAGCCACGCTGACGCCCGCCGGGAGCTGCACGTTGCTTGTCACCACGCGCTGTAGATCGCGCACGACCGATGCCAGATCGCGTCCGCGCACGTCCACATAGACGAAAGCGGAGAGCCGCCCGTTCTCGCTGCGGATCATCGCAGGCCCGTCGGCGACAGCGATGCGCGCCACCTCGCCGAGCGTCAGGCGCAGGCCCTGCTCAGTGACGAGAGGCAACGCATTGAGCCGGTCGAGCGAGTCACGCACCTCACGCGGATAACGCAGATTGATGGGATAACGCGCGCGCCCATCAACGACTTCGCCGATAGTCTCGCCGCCGATGGCGCCTGAGACCACGGCCTGCATATCGGCGACGTTGAGGCCGTAGCGGGCGGCGGCAAAACGATCGATGTCGATGTTGATATAGCGCCCGCCGGAACCGCGTTCAGCGATCGCGGAGGATACGCCCGGCACGCCGCGCGCCGCCTGCTCGATGGCGCGTGCAGCGGCATCGATGGTTGCAAGATCAGGTCCGCTCACCTTGACGCCGATGGGGCTCTTCACCCCGGTTGCGAGCATGTCGATGCGGTTCCGGATCGGCGGCACCCACACATTGGTGAGACCCGGCACGCGCACGACGCGATCCAGTTCCTCGACAATGCGCTCCGGCGTCATGCCCGGACGCCATTCGGCGCGCGGTCTCAAGCGTATCGTCGTCTCGAACATTTCGAGCGGTGCGGGATCGGTCGCAGTTTCAGCCCTCCCCGCCTTGCCGAACACGCTTTCGACTTCCGGCACCGTGCGAATAAGCCGGTCTGTCTGTTGCAGCAGCTCTGAGGCCTCCGCCGCAGACAGCCCCGGCAGCGCCGTCGGCATGTAGAGAAGGTCGCCCTCGTCCATCATCGGCATGAATTCGCCGCCAAGGCGCGAAATGGGCCAGGCCGTCGTCGCGAGCAAGAGCGCGACAGTCAGCAACACCAGTTTGGGCGCCGCCAACGCAAAGTCGATCGCGGGCCGATAAGCCCATGCGAGCCATCTATTGAGGGGATTTGCGTCTTCGTGCGGAATGCGCCCGCGAATCCAATACCCCATCAGCACGGGCGTCAGCGTCACCGCCAGCGCCGCGGACGCCGCCATCGCATAGGTTTTGGTGAAGGCAAGCGGCGCAAAGAGCCGCCCCTCCTGCGCCTGCAGCGTAAACACCGGCAGGAAGGAGAGCGTGATGATGAGTAGGCTGAAAAAGAGCGCCGGCCCAACTTCGACCGATGCTTCAGTGATGACGCGCCAATGGTCGGCGCCTTGTGGCATCTCTCCATCGTGTTCATCGCGCCACCGTTCAAAGCGCTTGTGCGCGTTCTCGATCATGACAATGGCGGCGTCCACCATCGCGCCAATGGCGATGGCGATGCCGGAGAGCGACATGATGTTAGCGTCAACGCCTTGAACACGCATGACCAGGAACGCGGCCATCACGCCGAGCGGCAAGGTCACGATCGCCACCAGCGCCGAACGCAAGTGAAACAGGAAGAGCGCGCAAACGAGCGTAACGACGATGAATTCCTCGGCAAGCTTGTGCGTCAGATTTTCGATGGCTCGGTCAATGAGCGATGAGCGATCATAGGTCGTGACGACCTCGACACCCTCGGGCAGGCTGCGTCTCAGTTCGTCGAGCCTCGTGCGCACAGCTTCGATCACTTCGCGGGCGTTCTCGCCCGCGCGGATGACGACAACGCCGCCGGCGACTTCGCCTTCGCCATTGAGTTCAGCAATGCCGCGCCGCATTTCCGGGCCAATCTGCACCCAGGCTACATCGCTTAGCCGCACCGGAACGCCATTTGCGCCGAGACCGAGCGGTATCGCGTCAAAATCCTGCAAGGTGCGCAGATAGCCCGAGGCGCGCACCATGTGCTCGGCTTCGCCCATCTCGACGACGGCGCCGCCAGTTTCGCCATTGGCCGCGCGCACCGCTTCGGCCACCTGTTGCTGCGACACGCCATAAGCGGCCATGCGCTCTGGATCGAGCACGATCTGATATTGTCGCACCATGCCGCCAATTGAGGCGACTTCGGCGACGCCCGGCACGCTCTTCAATTCAAACCTGAGCAACCAGTCCTGGATGCTGCGCAACTGGCTAAGATCATGCCGGCCGCTGCGATCGATGAGCGCGTATTGATAGACCCAGCCGACACCCGTCGCATCGGGCCCAAGTGTGGACTGCGCGCCGGGCGGCAGACGCCCCTGCACCTGGTTGAGATATTCGAGCACGCGCGACCGCGCCCAATAGAGATCGGTCCCGTCCTCGAAGATCACATAGACGAACGAATCTCCGAGGAAGGAATAGCCACGTACTGTGCGCGCGCCGGGCACGGAAAGCATGGTGGTGGTCAGCGGATAGGTTACCTGATCTTCGACGATCTGCGGCGCCTGACCCGGATAGGTGGTGCGAATGACGACTTGCACATCGGAGAGGTCGGGGATTGCATCGACGGGTGTCGAGCGGATCGCCAGCGCGCCAGCGACGGCGAGCGCCAGAGTCGCCAGCACGACAAGCAGACGATTGGCGATCGACCAGCGGATCAGCCCGGCGATCATCGCGGCGCCTCCGTCTTCCGGATCTCGCTCACGATGTAGCGGGAGCCCTCTTGCCGGAAGCGGAACTCCACAGCGTCGCCGACGCCGAGCCCACGGCGCAGCGCCGCATCCTCAAGCGCGAACGCCATGGTCATGCCCGGCCATTGCAGGCTTGGCACCGGCCCATGCGCGATCGTGATGCTCACGCCATCGATCGCTGTGATGCGGCCACTGGCTTGATGCGCGCCAGCAGCGCCTTGCGGGCCGGTCTCTTCCAGACGGGCAAGCGCGCCCGTCAGGCTCGCTTCGGAGTCGATGAGGAACTGCCCTGACGCAACAACGCGCTGACCTTCGCTCAGACCGCGCCGCACCTCGATCCGGTCGCCGGAGCGGCGGCCGGTCTCGATCTCAGTGGGCGCAAAACGGCCGCCATCGAGCGCGACGATGACAACGGTGCGCCGTCCCGTTCGGATCACCGCTTCGGCAGGCACGAGGAGCGCGGGACGCGAATCCCCTTCGGCAATTTCGACTTCCGCCGTCATGCCCGGACGCAACCGTCCCTGGGAATTTGGCAAGGCGATCCGCACTTGAATCGTGCGTGTCGCCACGTCCGCTGCTGGGAGAATGCTTTCGATGCGACCAACGAATGTTTCGCCCGGATAGGCGGGCACGCGCGCCGTGACGCGGCCACCGGGACGCGCAATGCCGGCGTCCGCTTGCGCCAACGACACGACCAGCCAGACGGGCGATACGCCGTTGATCGTGACGAGCGGCGCGCCCTGAACAATGGTCATGCCGTTGCGGATGTCGAGCGCGGTGATCGCGCCCGCAACGGGTGCAGTTACCGTCATGACCGGTCGCGGCGCCCCTTCGCGCTCGACACGTTCAATGAGCGCAGCTGGCATGCCGAGCATCGCAAGACGCCCACGCGCCGCTGCGGCCAGATCGGCGCCGCCGCCGCGCAGCGCCAGGTATTCTGCTTGCGCGGCGGTCCATTCCGGCACGCGAATTTCGACAATCGGCGCGCCCGCTGAAACCACATCGCCGACAGCGCGCCCATAGGAGCGTTCGACGAAACCGGCGGCGCGCGCCTGCACGACTGCAACGGCGCGCTCACTGAATGCGATGACGCCCGCCGCCGTCACGCTGCGCACCACCGGCGCGCTCTCCACGACGGCAAGCCGCACGCCGAGATTTTGCGCAACGCCTGCTTCGATGCGCACACCCGCCTCGGTTGGGCCTTCATCCGCGTAGCGCGGCACCAGATCCATATCCATGAACGGCGATCGGCCCGGTTGCTCGAAGTGCTGATGAGGGACCATAGGATCGTACCAGTAGAGCACCCGCCGTCCGTCTTCGGACGCCGTTGGCGCATCGCGGCGCGCACCCAACCAGTAGCCGCCGGCGCCGATCGCACCGACGCCCGCGACCATTGCAATAATCACGATGCGCGGAATTTGGACTCTCGCTCCTGTCATGGCGTGGTCTCCGCATATTGCAGCGTGAGCGCGGCGCCCAACAGGGCGCGGCGTTCGCTCAAGCCAATCACATCGAGTTCCGCTTCAAGCGCCTCGCGTCGCGCGGCAATCAGTGTGTCGGTACTCGTCGCCCCGCTCGCAAAGGCCCCGGCAGCGGCGTCGGCGCGCTGGCGCGCGAGGGGCAAGCGCGTGTCGCGCGCACGAACGAGATTGGCCTGCGTCGCCGCATACTCCGCCAATCCCGATTCAAGCGCGGCGAGATGTTCGCGTTCGGCAGAGGCGCGTTCTGCGGCGACACGCCGCTGATCGGCGCGCCCCGCTTCCACCAATGGACCCTGCCGCCATGCCTGAAACAGGGGCAAACCGATGCGCACCTCAACGGAAGCCATGTCGCCGAACGAACCGTCCCGGCGCTGATACATCGCCGTCCAAGACCAGTCGGGAATGCGCTCGGCGCGCGCCATGCGAAGACCCGCATCGGCGGCGTCCGCCTCCGCCTGGAATGCGAGCAGCGCGGGATGACGGCGTACATGCACGCGCAGGTGCTCCGCATCGACAGCAAATTGCGGTTCGTCGCTTGAGAGAGGTTCGTCGGCTGCCTCACCGATCCAACGCCGTAATTCCGCGCGCGCCGCGACCAGCGCGGCAGCCGCGTCGGCGCTACGGTCCTCAATGCGCGCAGCTTCAATCTCGGCGGCGATGGCGGCATCGACACCTCCGCCGCCCGCCGCAAGGCGCCCGCGCGCGGCTTGGGCGGACGCGCGCGCTTCGCGCGCCAACGCGCGCAACACCTCGACGCGGCGCTGTGCATGATAGGCGGCGATCCAGGCGCGCGCAGCGCCAAGGCGCGCTTCCAGGCGTGCGAGATCAAGCCCCGCTTCCGCGCGTTCGACGTCGGCCTGCGCCATCGCGCGCCGCGCACGCCGCTCTGCGCCGCTCGTCATGTCCTGCATGACGCCAACGGTCTGCATTGTCATTTCGTCACGGCCGAGCCTGTAAGCGTCAGGACCTTCGACCGGCACGTTCTGCAGACCCAGCACAAGTTGCGGATCGGGCAATTGCCCAGCGGGCCGCACCGCCAGTTGGGCGCCGCGCGCCGCCTCGCGCCGCGAGACGATGCTTGGACCCTCTTCAGCGCGCGTGACCGCGTCCTGAAAACTCAATTCCTGAGCATGTGCGATCGGGACAATGCCGATGGCGCAGCATGCAAGCCATGCGATGCGCATGAGCGATGCTCCACATGATCTGACAATCCAAAGCGCGGGCGTGCGCTCATGCGCGCGCCGAAGCGCCTATCTCGGTGTCAGATCGTTCGTGGAGGCCGCCAGAATTCGTCAGGCGTGCGCGAGACCAAGCTCTTGTCGGACATGAGCGGTTCGCGGACGACGATTAAGGAAACGATGAGAGGCGCCGCTTCAACAGCCGGCGTCATCGCCGGCCCGGTCCGGCACGCCTGCGCCATCGCGCAATCGCCCATCTTCTTGGCCGGTTGCTCGTCAGGCGCTGCAGGCGCGGCATCGGGGCAGCAATCATGGCCTTCGGCCATGACCGGCTGTGCGACATCCTGCGCAAGCATGGGACAATTCGCCATGACCATGGCGTTCGCAACGCCGCCGGAGGCGAGCGCGATAACCATAAGCA
>CAZLWK010000003.1:200851-201126 GCA_964563395.1 uncultured Caulobacteraceae bacterium | reverse complement strand
GCGCGCGCACCATCGACCATTGTATGCGCAGCCTCGGTCGCCGCGCCGGCGCGAGCGCGGCGCTCATTGCGCCGGCCCGAACGGTTTGTCGCCAGATACGGTCACGCGTTCCACCGCGCGCCGCTGCGGATAATAATCGGCGACCGGATAATGCTGCGTGCTGCGATTGTCCCAGATCAGAACTGAATTGGGCCGCCACTTGAAGCGGAACTGATATTCCGGAATGCGCACCCGATCGAACAGGAGTGCGAGGATTTCATCGCTTTCCGCTTTGT
>CAZLWK010000003.1:54759-200841 GCA_964563395.1 uncultured Caulobacteraceae bacterium | reverse complement strand
GTCCACGCCGTCTATCTTGGTGGTGAAGCCGTGGTTCACATAGAGCGCGTGTTCGCCCGTCTCGGGGTGCACGCGTATGACGGGATGCGATTGCGGCGGATGCTTTTTCGTTAGCGCCTCGCGTTCCTCCGGCGTCAGTTTCCAGCTGAAGCTCTTGAGAATGTCGTGGGTCGCGGTCAGCGTCGCCAGACGCGCGCGATAATCGGCGGGGAGATCTGCGTAGGCCGCCACCGCGTCGGCGAACAGCGTGTCGCCGCCGGACTGGGGAATCTCCCGCGCGCGCAAAACGCCGAACGCCGATGGCGCTTCGCGGAACGTCACATCCGTATGCCATTTGTTGACGGCGCGGATGAAAGGAATCGTCAAATCGCTGAGGAACGGGTACTCGCCGTTCACGATGGATAGGATTTCCGGATAGCCCGGCACGTGGCCGGTGACAGGATGGCCCTCAAGCTCGCCAAGGGCGCGCCCCAGCCGAATGTGATCTTCATGGCTGATGTCTTGATCGTGCAGGAACAGCACTTTGTGCTTCAACAACGCGGCGCGCAGGTCGCGCGCCAAGTCGTCATCGAGCGGCGCGCGCAAATCAAGGCCGCGCACCTCCGCGCCGAGCGCGGCGCCAGAGGGAATGATGTCGAAGGCGGTGTTCAAGGCGTGAGCAGGCGCGAATGCGCGCACGGGGGCGTTCATCGTTTTTCTCCAGGCGGGAAAGTTAGGGGCGCGCGGTCATCCCGCGCGCGGCCGGGTCAAGGGCGCTTCAAGGCGTACGACGACATCGGCCCAGACATGGCCGCGCGATCATCCAACCGCCTGCAGAAGGGTGCGGTCTCCGCATGGCGATTTAACTACATCAAATCGGTAGAGATTAAACCGCAGTTTTCCCGGCGCCCGCGTGAGCTTGTCTAAACGCGGCGCTGCGGCTCAATCCTTGCCGTGCCGCACCGCCTCGATCTTGTTGCCGTCCGGATCGCGCACGAAGGCGGCGTAATAATCGGGGTGATATTCGGTGCGCAGGCCCGGCCGCCCGTCCTCCGCGCCGCCCTGATCGAGCGATGCGAGATAGAAGGCGTCCACGGCCGCGCGTGACGGCGCGCGAAACGCGATATGCACGCCATTGCCCATGCTCGCCGGCTGGCCGTTGATCGGGTTCTGCACCCAGAACACGGGATGGTCGCCGTCGCCATAGCCGACCGCCACAAGCGCGCCGCCGATATGCACCGGCATCACCGGCCTTATGCCGAGCGGCGCCAGCGCGGCGTCATAGAACGCCTTCGCGCGCGCCATGTTGGTCACGCCGACGGAGATGTGATCGAGCGGCATGCGTGTGTCCTCAAACGTGTTGGGCGAAGAAATCGAGCGTGCGCCGCAAGGCGAGATCGCGCGATGGCTCGTGATAATCCGGGCTCGCCTTGCGGCAGAAGCCGTGGCCGGCGTCATAGAGGAAGATCTGCGCTTCCGGCGCGGCGGCGCGCGTCTTGTCCACGTCGCTCAGCGGAATGTGGGAATCCTTCTCGCCATAATGCAGCATGATCGGGATGCGCGGCTTTTGATCGAGCAGGCGGGCGATCATGCCGCCATAAAAGCCGGAGCCGGCCTTGAGGCCGGTGCAGCGCGCCGCCGCAAGCCAGGTCATCGCGCCGCCGAAGCAGAAGCCGGTGATGTAGGCGGGGCCCGCGCCGAGCGCGTTGATCGCGGCCTGCATGTCGCCAATGGCTTGCTCGGGAATCGTCTTCATCGCCGCGTCGATTCCCTTGGCGAAGCCCGCCTCGTCCATGGCCGCGAAGAAATTCGGCTCGACGCGATCGTACATGGACGGCGCGATCGCCTCATAGCCATTGGCGGCGAAGAAGCCGCAAATCTCCTTGATGTGATCGGTGATCCCGAAAATCTCCTGGATCACCACCACGCCGCCCTTGCGCGCGCCGTCGGGGCGCGCCCGCGCCGCGTTGAGCCGCGCCCCGTCATGGAGGCTGGTGATGGTTTCGAAGGCGATGGCGCTCATGATTTCTCCCGTCCGCTTAGGCTTTATCAGCCGTGCGCTCTTGCGCAAACCGGCGCACGGCGCGACCCTCCCCGCCAGATGCGGAGGCGGCCATGCGCGTGCTTCTCTGGTTCGGCGGTTTGGCGCTCGGCGCGTTGTTGAGCGGGGCGCCCGCCGCGGCCTTGACCAGCGCCGACATCGAGGACGACGCGGCCGGCCGCGTGATCGCGCCGGTGATGCTGAACGGGCAGGGCCCGTTCCGCTTGGTGCTCGATACGGGCGCGGGCGCCATTGTTCTCACCCCTGAAACCGCCGCCGCGATCGGCGCCGCCGCCGACGGCTCCGCGCCCGTGTCCGGCGTCGGGGGACAAACGCGCGCGCCGCGCGTGCGCATCGCCGCGCTGGATGCGGGCGCGTTCACGCGCGCGGACGCGCCGGCCGTCGTGCTGTCGGGCCACATGCTCGGCGGCGCCGACGGCATGATCGGCGCCGATAGTTTCGCTGGCCAGCGCATGGCGATTGATCTTGAAGCGCGGCGCATGACGCTTGAGCCCGGCGGCGCGCCCGCGCCGGCCGGTTTTGAAACTGCTTCGGGCGTCTTGCGCCCGGGCGGGCTTTTGATCGTGGACGCCTTGATCGACGGCGTGCGCGCCAAGGCCCTCATCGATACGGGCGCGGAAGCGACGCTCGTCAATCGCGCGCTCGGGCGTGGCTTGCGCACGGTGCGCGCGCAGGAATTCGGCTATGGCGTTTCCGGCGCGGAGGCCGCAACGCCCAGCGCCATCGACACCGTCGTGGAAGTCGCCTTGATCCGCTCGCTCGCGCTCGGCGAAATCCGCACGGACGGCGTGCGCGCCTATCTCGCCGATCTGCCCATGTTCGTCGTCGGCGGCGTGGAACAGCCGGGCGCCGTGATCGGCATGGATGTGTGGCGGCGCGCCGACATTCTCGCCATCGATTATGTGCGCGCCGAAGTGCAGGTGCGCGACCAGGAGGGCTGAGCGATGCGCGTCTCGCTCCTATGCGCGCTGGCGGTTCTGCTGTCGGCGCAAGCGTCCGCCTCGCCGACTGCCCCGGCTTTGCCGCTCGAAGCGCTGCCGGGCCAGGAGAGTCTGGCTCCCGCGGACCGCACCGGGCGCCTGCGCACGCAAGTGTTCGTCAATGGCCAAGGCCCGTTTGATTTCATCATCGACACCGCCGCCAATCGCTCCGCCGTTTCGCCCGCGCTCGCCGAAGCGCTCGCCCTGCCGCCGCGCGGCGAAGGGCAGGTGCACGCCTTGTCGGGGATGTTCGTCGCGCCTTTGGCGGGCGTGGAGGCGCTGAGCGTGGGCGGGCTCGAATTGCGCGGCATGGAGCTGCCGATCATCTCGCGCGACGTGCTCGCGGACGCCGATGGCCTTCTTGGCGCGGAAGCGATGGCCGGGCGCCTTTTGACGATGGATTTCGAGAATGAGCGCATCGTGATCGCCGAGGCGCGCCGTCCGCTTACGCGGCGCGGCTGGTCACGCGTGGAGGCGCGCGTTCGCTTCGGCGCGCTGATGCTGATCGAGGCGCGCATCGGGCGTCAGCGCGTCAATGTGATCATCGACACGGGCGCGGAAAACTCGATCGCAAATCTCGCGCTGCGCGATGCGCTCGTCAGCCGCGGCGCGCGTAGGTCATTCCCCGCGCAGGGCCTGCGCGCGCTCAATGCCGGGCCGCCGCTCGCGCTTGAGCACATCCTCTACGTGCCGGACATCGAGCTCGGCGGCGTGCGCATCGAGCAATTGGCGCTGGGCGTCAGCGACGCCTACGTGTTTGAGGTCTGGGGCTTGAACGACACGCCCACCATCGTGCTCGGCATGGACGTATTGCGCCGCGCCCGCGCCATCGCCATCGATTACGCGCGCGGCAGCGTGCATTTCCTGCTTTAGCGCCGTGTCGCCGCGCGGCGCTGCTGGTCGGCGTCGCGCATCGCTCTCGCCGCGCTTTGAATAGCTTCGTCAAGCGCTTGGGCTTCCGTGCGCGAGATCAGCTTAACCTCCACATACCCGTCCACTGTTGGGCGGAACAAAATCAGCGCCTGATCGGCTGACACAGGCAGGGGCGGCCCGCAGCGTCCGTCTTGAAGGCAAAGCATCGTCTGCGGCGATTCAATAGGCGTGCCATCTCCATCGGTGCGTGAAGCCAAAACTTCGACGAAACCGTCGACAACGATGCCTTCGGCGCTGATGTCGCCCATCTGCGGTCCGCCATAACTAAGGCGCGCGCGCCGCACCAGGGGCTGCGTCGCCGTCCAGGCGCGCGGCGCAATCGTTTCGCCGCTGGCCAATATCATGACGCCGCCGCTTTCCTGCGCGACTGGCATGCGCCGATCGGCGGCGCCGTCATTGTCGGTGTCCTGAAAACAGGATTTCGGCGGCGGCAAGATGTTGCTGAGGCGCGCCGCTGCGGCGGCGTTCGCGACGGCGGCGCCGCAATAGACCTGGGATCCCGATAGCAGCCGAAACGGAAGCAACGCTTCTTCTCGCGCTGCGGCGTCGTTAAAGCGCTGGCCGGCTTCATATGTGGAAACCTGTTCAAGCAGCACGTCGCCGCGCTCGATACGGCGCGGATAGCTGCTCGCGCCGAAGGGCTGGGTCTGCGCCGCCGGCAGCGCCACATTGTCCATGGATTGAGCGTGCGCAGCCATCGGCAATACGCAAGCAAGTGCAGCCAACCCGGCTCTCACAAAGGTCGTAAAGGGCATCGTTCGCTCGCTCAAGCTGGGTCAGCGATAGATCAAAGTCTGTGTCATCTGAACACGATCAAGCTGGGATTTCATCGGCTCAAGCACGCGATAGCGCAGAGCGCCAAGCGCCAGCGGCCCGCTGAACTCGATCCGCGCGCCCCGCGATTCCGCGATGACCGGCCCTTCGCCTTCATAAGCAATCGCGCCGCCGCCCGCGCCGCTGATCGGCACGAACCGGTTCTCGACAATATAGCCGAAGGCGAGCGCGATATTTGCTGGCTCAGTCACGCCCCGGCGTGTGCGTGCGGGCGTAAATTGCACGCGCACGCCTGCTTCGATAGCGGGGCCTTCTGTGAAGGGAATCAGCCGGTATGCGGCAGGCGCGGCGAGCGGCTGAGACTCCCGCTGCGCGAAGATGAAGAACGGCACGCCAAGGAAAGGCGCCCCAGACGGCGCTGCGCTCTCAAAGCGGCCGTCGCGATCGCTGTCGCGATAACAGGTCAACCAGTCTCCGAAAAATCCACCGCGTGTGGCGCAATAGACCCAGGCGTCGTCGCCATCATAGAGTCCGAACAGCTTTTCTCCGGCTTCAAATCCGGCCCTGTCGCGACCTGATCCGGACGGACGCCCCGCTTGCTCTTCCAGCACGGCCGCGCGGGGCGCGGTGACACGCTGGCGCACCAGAATTTGGTTGTCGTCGGTCACAACGCCTTCGGCGCCAGCTGCGCCCGGGTGAATCACCACCGGCGCGCCATCGACGATTGTTGTCTGCGCCGTCGCCAGAAAAAACGGCGTCGCAAGCAGAACTGCGAGTGCAGTAAGAATGCGCTTCATGAGTCCCCACCCAAAAAGTAGCGCGACGCTACTTAATCGGCGTGGTCTTGTCATCAGGCGATCACGCATTGAAGCGGAAATGCATCACGTCGCCGTCGCGGACGATGTATTCCTTGCCTTCCAGGCGCATCTTTCCCGCGTCCTTCGCGCCCGCCTCGCCGCCGAGCGCGACGAAATCGTCATAGGCGATCGTTTCGGCCCGAATGAAGCCTTTCTCGAAATCGCCATGGATCACGCCCGCCGCTTGCGGGGCGGTCCAGCCCTTGTGGATCGTCCAGGCGCGCGCTTCTTTGGGCCCCACAGTGAAATAGGTGGCGAGGCCAAGAAGATCATAGCCCGCGTGAATGAGCTTGGTGAGGCCCGGCTCTTCGAGGCCCGCGGCGGCGAGATATTCGGCCTGCTCTTCATCCGAGAGCGCGGCGAGCTCGGCCTCCATTTGCGCGCAAATGATCACGCAGGCGGCGCCTTCGGCCTTTGCGCGCGCCTCCACCCGCGCCGAATGCGCGTTGCCCGATGCGGCGTCGCCTTCATCGACATTGCACACATAGAGCACGGGCAGGGCCGTCAACAGCTGCAGCATGGCGAACGCCTTTTCCTCGTCGGCGCTGCGCTTGACCAGGCGCGCGGGCTTGCCGTCCTCCAGGAGCGTCTTGGCGCGCAGCACCAGATCGAGCGTGGCTTTCGCGTCCTTGTCGCCGCTCTTGGCCTTCTTTTCCAGATTGACGACGCGCCGCTCCAAACTCTCCAGATCCGCCAGCATCAGCTCCGTCTCCACCGTCTCCAGGTCGGCGATCGGATCGATGCGGTTTTCGACATGGGTGATGTCGTCATTCTCGAAACACCGCAGCACATAGGCGATGGCGTCGCATTCGCGAATGTTCGCCAGGAATTGATTGCCGAGCCCTTCGCCCTTGGAGGCGCCGCGCACGAGGCCGGCGATGTCGACGAAATTCATCCGCGCCGGAATGATCTCCTTGGATTTGCCGATCGCCGCGAGCTTCGCGAGGCGCGGCTCCGGCACCGCCACCTCGCCGACATTCGGCTCGATCGTGCAAAACGGATAATTCGCCGCCTGCGCCGCGGCGGTCCGCGTCAGGGCGTTGAAAAGCGTCGACTTGCCCACATTCGGCAAACCCACGATACCGCACTTGAATCCCACGTCGTCTCTCCTGTCGCGGCGGGGCTTAGCCCATGCCCGGCTGCAACGCCATGGCGCCGCCTGCTTGGCGAATTTTGCGAACACATGTACCCGAATCGTTGAGTGAAACGTCTCAAGGAGGCCGCCCATGGCGCGCAGCCGACGTGCGTACGATTGGTTCGGCGACGAGCTGGACCTGATGGTCGAGCCGCCCTTGGCGCGGCGCCGGCGCCTCGAAAAATCCATGAAGGATGGAAAGAAGGCGTACGAGGTTCAGCGGTCCGGCGACGTGGTCATTCTGGAGCGCGCCGCGAAGCGTCTGCGCAGCGCCAACGCCGAACAACGGGTCTTGCGCGTGCCGCACTGGGATATGGAGATCGCCATCGAGGCGATGCGGCGCGCGGGGGTGAACGGCAAGGTCACCAATCTCTGCGATTCCCGGCAAAAGCGGGTCCGCCGGGGCAAGGATTAGGCCGCGCCGAGCAATTCGCTTGGGTCAAGCCGCATGGGATCGACGATGCGCAGACCTTCGATCACCGGCGCGGATTGCGCGTCCGCCGTTATGAAATAGTCGCAGCCGGCCGCGAGCGCCGAAGCGATCAAGAGCCCGTCCCACCAGGACAGCCGCCATCTTTCGACGAGGCGCACCGCTTCACGGATTTCCTCCGCCCCGTAAGGCGCGGTGCACCACGGTAAAAGCCCTAGGACGGCGCGATGCGCCTCCCTAGGGCTTATCTTTAGCTTTCGGACCGCGACGCTTCGCGTTTCGTTGCAGACCTGCGGACAGATCGTGAGCGAATTTGTCTGCGCCGCCTGGCTCAGCCACGCTGCGCAGCGCGCCTGCCTCTCCGGATCGCGCGGATCCAAGCCGTAAATCACCACGTTCGTATCGAGAAAGAGCTTCATCGTAGATTTCTTCGCGGCTGAACTTGTAGGCGGGCCCTTCGACTTTCACGGCCTTGGCGACTTCGAAGAAGGCGCTTAAGGCGGCCGCCCGCTCCGCACGCAACCTTGCTTCCTCGGCCGCGATCAAATCGGCGATGTAGCGGGAGAGGCTCTTGCCCGCCCGATCCGCTTCAGCGCGCGCCCGCGCGGCGAGCGCGTCATCGAGGGTGATCGTGACATTCATGCCATTAGCATTAGTGTATCCTCAATACAGTGTCAACACTTAATCCGTGTATCCGTGTGGCTTGCGCGGGTCAGCCTTGGGCGCGGGGGCGAGACGCAGCACCTCGCCTTGATATTTTTCGTCTTCTCCGGCCGCGAGGAGGGGGGCGGCGCCGGCGAGGGCGGTCAAGAGCGGTTCAAGCCAGACCCGCTCGGCCTTGCCGAAATCGGACAGCACATAGCCCTGCACGAGGTCCTTGTCGCCGGGATGGCCCGTGCCGATCCGGGCGCGGCGGAACTCTTCCCCGATCCAAGCCGCGATGGAGCGCACGCCATTATTGCCGGCCGCGCCGCCGCCGGTTTTCATCCGGAAGCGCCCGGGCGCGAGGTCGATCTCGTCATAGAAGACGACGACGCTTCCTGGCGCGATCTTGTAGAAATTCGCCGCTTCGTTCACGGCGCGGCCGGCCTCGTTGTAAAAGGTCTGCGGTTTCAAGATGAGAGATTTCACGCTGGCGATCGCGCCCTCGGCGATCTCGCCCTGAAACTTCTTCTTCCAAGGCCCAAACCGGTGCGCGGCGGCGATCTCTTCGACCGCCATGAAGCCGACATTGTGCCGGTTCTTGGCGTATTTGGCGCCTGGATTGCCGAGGCCGACGATGAGCAGCATGGCCCGCTTTGATCAGCCTTGATCGATCAAGGCAAGCCGTGGAACGATCGTTCGGGCATCGAGAAGCGCGCCTGGCGCGATGACGGCGTTGGCGCCGATGCGGGCCCCATCGCCAATCAGCGCGCCGAATTTGTCGATTCCGGTGTCGATCCAATCCGCGCCGCGTCGAATGCGAATGCGCTTGTCGGCGCGTTCATTGCGATAATTGGCGATCATCGCGCCGGCCTCGATATTGACGTCCTCGCCAATCACCGAGTCTCCGACGAAGTTCAGATGCGCCAGTTTCGAGCCGGCGAACACGAAGCTTGATTTGAGTTCGCAGGCGGGTCCGTCGATGCAGCCCTGATCGAGGAACACGCCGCCGCGCACCAACGCAGTCGCGGCGATGAAGACCTTCGGTCCGATGAAGGCAGGGCCCTTGATCTGGGCGCCCGGCTCGATGATCGCGCTGGCATGAACACGCGCCTCGCCCAAACGTTCAAATGCGCCGTCCAGGCGCTGGATCAACACGCGCACGATCGACTCAGCATTGCTGGTCACGTCCCAGGGCGCGTGCGCGCAAAAATCCGCAAGCGGTCCCGTGGCGCACCGCGCGACAAAGTCGCCGATGCGCACGCTCACGAAAACGGCCGTCGGCTGGAGAGCGCGGCGAAGAGCGTGCCGTCATCGAGCAGATCGAGCTCGCCGCCCACCGGCACGCCGTGCGAAAGCCGCGTCACCGCGACGCCGAGCGGCGCAAGCCGTTCGGTCAGGTAGTGCGCGGTGGTCTGCCCATCGACGGTGGCGGTCAGCGCTAGGATGATTTCCCGCACGCCCGGCTCGCTCGCGCGCGCGACGAGGCTGGCGATACGCAAATCCTCGGGGCGCACGCCGTCCAGCGCGGCGAGCACGCCGCCCAGCACATGATAGCGGCCCTTGAACGCGCCCGCGCGCTCCAGCGCCCACACGTCGGACACCTCCGCCACCACGCAGATCAGCCCATCGTCGCGGTCTGGCGCGGTGCACAGCGTGCACGGATCGGCCGTGTCCAGCATGCCGCAGCGCGCGCAGGGCGCGACCTTCTCCGCCGCCAGCGCCAGCGCGGCCGCGAGCGGCGTCATCAACTGATCCTTGCGCTTCAAGAGCTGGAGCGCCGCGCGCCGCGCCGAGCGCGGGCCAAGCCCCGGCACCTTGGCCAGGAGCGCGATCAGCGCTTCGATTTCAGGGGCGGCGATTTGCGATTTGGCGCGCATAGCCAGGAGATAGCGCCTCCGCCCGCGCGCGGCTACGGCGCGGCGGGATAGTCGAACGGGGACACAGGCGTCAGCCCGAATGAGCCGCGCGGATTGGAATAATCCCCCAGCAGCACCTCGTAGTGCAGATGGATCGGGATCGGATAGGCGGCGGTGTTGCCCATCAGGCCGATCTGTTGGCCAGAGCTCACTTCCGCGCCGAGCTGGACGCGCGGGGCGAAGCTGGAGAGATGCGCGTAGCGCGTATAGACGCCGCCGCCATGGTCGATCAGCAGCATGTTGCCGTAATCGTCGCGATACTTCTTTTCGATCACCACGCCGTCGCCGGCGGCGAGGATCGGTCCGCCTTCGCCGGAATGCAGGTCCACGCCCTTGTGCGTGCGTCCCGCGCGCGGGCCGAACGAGGAGGAGAGGCACGCCCCGCGCGTCGGATTAACCGCGAGCGCACGTCCATTGACCGAGACGCGCATTGCGTACGCGCGCACGCGTCCATTGGCGTCGGCGGCCGGCGCGTTCGACACGCTCATGCGCGGGCATAAGGAGAGCGCCTCGGGAAAGGGGGCCGCGCCCGCTTCCGCTGGCGCGGCGGCCGCCACGGGCAGGGCGGCGAGCGCGTCGGCGTGATCGGCCAGCGCCGCCGCGTCGTGCTCCACGATAAGCGCGCCGCCCGTGCTCGCGGCGAAGCGCGCCGCATCCGCCGTGAGCGCGGCATATTCCTCCTTGGACAGCGAGGCGCGCAGCCGCTCGATCGTTTCCGGGCTCAAATCGATGCGGGCGAGCGCGGCGTCGGACCGTTGCTTGATCGGCGCGGTCAATTGGCTCGGCGCGGGATAGATCGAGCCCACCATCCAGCCGGCGGCGATCAGCAAAAGGCCCCAGGCGACGCCGCGCAGAAAGCCAGCCATGTCGCAGCCCCCAAAGAGTTAACGCAGATTAGGATTTGGCGCGCCCGGAGTCATCTAAACTCCCCCGTCGCCGCACCTGCCGCCACGCGAAGCATTGAAGCGCGGCGGGCTCTGTGGTTCATCGGATTTAGAACATGTTCTAAAAGGGAGGGGCCGATGGCGCTGACGCCGCAACGCCGCTGGATGAACGCGCTGCCGGACGAAACGCTGGAGGCGTTCGCCGCGCGGGCCTTGCCGGACGAGACGCCTCAGGCCGCGCTCGACAAGATCAAGAGCTGGAACCTGCACATCGCCGCGCTGCGCAAGCCGGCGGGCCTCCTGCTCGGCAGCGATGTCGTGTTCGTGGAGCCGCCGCGCCGATGAGCGCGGCCGCGCCAGCGGAGGCGGTGATCGTCTCGGGCGAGATCGGCGCCGGCCATGACGGCGAGGCCGAGCTCGTGCTGCGCGTGGCGTACGAGAACGGCATCGTCGGGACGGTGGTGCTCGACGCCGCCATCGGGTTCGAATTGATGCGCAAATGCGGGATCGACCGCATCGAAGACCTCGCCGGGCAATCCTGGCGGAAAATATTGTGAGGGAGCCGCCCATGTTCGACATCATCATCAAGAACGGTCTCGTCGTGGACGGCGAAGGCGCCCCTGCCTTCAAGGGCGATGTCGCCGTGAAGGATGGACGCATCGCCGCCATCGGCGCGATCGAAGGGCAAGCGCGCGAGACGCTGGACGCCGCCGGCCGCGTCGTCGCGCCCGGCTTCATCGATCCGCACACGCATTTCGACGTGCAGATTCTGTGGGACGGCGCGGCCAAGCCCGCGCTCGAACACGGCATCACCGCGATCGTGCCCGGCAATTGCTCGCTCTCGCTCGCGCCGCTGCGCAAGGAGGACCGCAAGGCCGTGATCGGCATGTTCCAGCAGATCGAGGAAATGCCGCCCGAAGCCTTCACCGACGAATTCGCGAAATGGACCTGGGAGGATTTCGCCGGTTATCGCGATGCGATCGAGCCGGGCCTCTCCATCAATGTGGCGCCGCTCGTGGGCCACAGCGTCATCCGGCTTTGGGTGATGGGCGCGGACTCGCAAAAGCGCGCCGCGCGGCCCGATGAAATCAAGGCGATGCAGGAGGTCTTGCGCCAATCGCTGCGCGCCGGCGCCATCGGGCTTTCCACCAGCTTCGTCGACATGGATGAGCACGGCCATCCCGTGCCCAGCCGGTATGCGCAATTCGATGAATTGGACGCGCTCGCCGCGGTGCTCGGCGAGGAGGGCGGGCGCATGCTGCAGATCGTTCCGGAATTCTACGACATCGATCTCACCATCGCGCGCATCGATCAGCTCGCGGAACTTTCCTTGAAGCACAACATCCCGACGACGTTCTCGCCGGTGTTCGATTCCGCCGCCGCGCCGGACAATGCGCCGCGCGCCATCGCCCGCGTGGAGGAGCATGCCGCGCGCGGCGCGCGCGTTTGGCCGCAAATGCAGACGCGCCCCATCGATATCTCCTTCTCGCTCTTGCATCCCTCGCTCTATCTCGCGCGCCTGCCGCGCTGGGTGCGCATCCTGCGCCAGCCGCTGGAGCAGCGGCTCGCCTCGCTGCGCGATCCGGCGATTGTCGCCAAGATGATCGAGGATTCCGGCCCCGACGGCGGCGCGGCGATGTTCGGCCGTCTCGTCGTGCGCGGCGGCGATGCGGCGCCAGACGCCTATGTCGGGCGCACCATGGCGGACATCGCGAAAGAACGCGGCCAAGGCGTCGCGCAAGCGCTGATCGATATCTCGCTTGAAAACGGCCTCGACGTGGCGCTGCTGGCGGAGAGCGCGGGCCATAACGACACCGCGCGCGTCGGCCCCATGCTGGCCCATCCGCTGGTCCATATCGGCGCGAGCGATGGCGGGGCGCACCTTGCGTCCTTCTCCACCTATGGCGACACCGGCTATCTGTTCAGCGAGTTCGTGCGCAAGGCCGGCGTTCTGAGCCTTGAACAAGCGGTGAAGAAAATCACCGCCGACACCGCCGATATCTGGGGCCTCAAGGATCGCGGGCGCCTCAAACCCGGCATGGCGGCGGACATCGTCGTGTTCGACGCCGACAAGATCGCGCGCGGCGAAGAGCGCGCCGTCTATGACATGCCGGGCGCCGGCATGCGCTATGTGCGCGAGAGCATTGGCGTTGAGGCCGTGCTGGTGAACGGCGCGCTCGCCTATGCGAACGGCGCGTACAAGGAAGCGCGCTCTGGCGTGGTGTGCGGCTGAGCGATCAGCCCAGCCATTCGTGTTCGAGCAGCTTGAGGCGGCTGGTCACGGTGAGCAGGAACGCGGTCGACCAGGCCGTGAGAATGACGCCGTTCGCCGCTTCGATGCCGCTCAAGACGCGCCAGGCCGGCGAGAGCACCACATCGCCATAGCCGAGGCTGGCGAAGGTGACAGTCGAAAAATAGAGCGCCTCTTCAAAGCCGGCCAATTCGCCGAGCGAGAGATAGAGCGAGGCGTAAAGCCAAATCTCCACCGTGTGCAGGCCGAACACGCCGAACACGACGATGAGCACGATCGCCGCCTGGCGCGTGCGTTCGGCCTGCGAATTGAGGCGGTGATGCGCGCCGCTCATCACCCGCGTGAGCAGCAATAGCCCCCAGAAATGAATGAGCACCGTCACGCCCACCATGCCGGTGGCGAGGGCGAGATTGAGAAGAAGCTGCATGCGCGGCGATCATGACCGCGCCCGTGCCGCGCACGTTTGACAGGGGTCAAGGCGCCGTCTTGGCGACTTAGAACGGCAGCTTGAAGCCCGGCAGTATGCCCATGCCGCTCGACAGGCCCTTCATCTCTTCGTTCTGGGCTTCCTCGAGCTTGCGGCGCGCATCGTCATGCGCAGCCTTGATGAGATCCTCCACGATCTCGGCTTCCTCTGGCTTGAGCAGCGAGGGATCGATCGTCACGCCCAGCATCGCCGTCTTGCCGGAGAGGCGCACGCGCACCATCCCGCCGCCGGCGCTGCCCTCCACCTCCATGGCTTCCAGCTTTTTCTGCGCCTCGGCGATCTTGGCCTGCATGGCCTGCGCCTGACGCATGATCTGGGAGATGTCCTTCATCGTCCTTCATCCTGTCTGCGCAGCGGGACAATGTCGCCGGCCGCCTCGTCCTTGCGCGGTTCGCTGACGTTCACAATCTCCGCGCCGGGGAAACGCTTCAAGGCTTCGGCCACGAAAGGCTGCTGCTTCAAAGCGTCCAGCGCGCGTTCGCGTTCCTTGGCGCGCCGTTCGGCCAGCGATTCAACGCCGCTCGCGCCATCGGCGCGCACCTGCCAGAGCTCGCCCGTCGCATCCTTGATGGCGCGCACCAGCCGATGCGGCAAATCCTCCGGCATGCCGGGCGCGGGCGCGAACACGATCTCGCCGGGCTGAAATTTGGTCAGCCGCACATAGCGCTCCAGGCTCACTTCCAGATCGATGTCGCGCGCGCGCGCGACGAGCGCGACCACGTCCTCGAAACTCTTGAGCGCGGGGGCGCCATTGGGCGCGCCGGCATCTTGCCGGCTGGCCGAAGCGGCGGAATCTTGCCGACTGGACGCCGGCGGTCCCTCGCGCAGCAGCCGCGCGGCCTCCTCGGGCGGGGGCAGATTGGCCGCCGCGCAGAGGCGCACCATCGCCATCTCCGCCGCCGCGATCGGATCGGGCGCGCGCCCGGCTTCCTCCAGCGCCTTGAGCAGCATCTGCCAGAGCCGCGAGAGCTGCGCCGGCGAAAGCTTGCCGGCCAGCGCGCGGATGCGCGCTTCCCAATCCTTGCCGCCGAGGATGCGCGCATCCGCGCCCAGCGCCTGCGCGCGCGCCGCTTCGTGCAGCAGCTCCAGGAGATCGCGCAGGATCAAGGCGGGATCGGCGCCGCGCTCATATTGTTCGCGTACTTCTGTCAGCGCGGTCTTCGCATCGCCCGCCGCGATCGCGTCCATGAGATCGAGCACGCGCGACCGGTCTGCGAGGCCTAGCATTTCGCGTATATCGGCAGCGCTCACCGCCGCGCCCGGTTTTTGCACCATCGCCTGATCGAGCAGGGAGAGCGCGTCGCGCGCCGACCCTTCCGCCGCGCGCGCGATGAGCGCGAGACCATCGGGCTCGATCGCCACGCCTTCCTTCGCGCAGATGCCGCTCAGATGCGCGGCCATGCGTTCGCTGTCGATGCGCCGCAGGTCGAAGCGCTGGCAGCGCGACAGCACCGTCACCGGCACTTTGCGGATTTCGGTGGTCGCAAAAATGAATTTCACATGGCCGGGCGGCTCTTCCAACGTTTTCAGAAGGCCGTTGAACGCGGCGGTCGAAAGCATGTGCACTTCGTCGATGATATAGACTTTCGTGCGCGCCATCACCGGCGCGTAACGCACGCTCTCCAGAATCTCGCGAATGTCGTTGATGCCGGTGCGCGAGGCCGCGTCCATCTCGAACACGTCCGGATGGCGGCTCTCCATGATCGCCTGGCAATGCACGCCCGGCGGGTCGAGCTGGATGGAAGGCGCGTCCTGTGTCTCGGACTTGTAATTGAGCGCGCGCGCCAAGAGCCGCGCCGTCGTCGTCTTGCCCACGCCGCGCACGCCGGTGAGCATGTAGGCGTGGGGCACGCGCCCCATGGCGAAGGAATTGGCGATGGTGCGCACCATCGCTTCCTGGCCGATCATGTCCTCGAAGGTGCGCGGGCGGTACTTGCGCGCAAGCACGAGATAGCCCGCGCCGGCGGCGGCGGGCGCGTCATCGCCAAAGAGGCCGGGGCCGGCCGAGTCATCCATGGCGCCAGCATAGAGACGAACAGCGCCCCGCGCATCCCCAGGGCGCGGGCGCGCTCAGCGCGCGTCCTCAGGCCGCCTCGGCCCGGCGCGTCGGGCCGTCGAACACGGCGCGCACGAAAGCGGCATAGAGTGCGATTTGGCGGGGCACCGTTTTCGGCTCCCGATTGATCCGGTCGATCACGATGCCGCCGAGGATCAGCGCCACGGCCATGTCGGCCAGCGTGTCGAGATCGACCGGGCGCGCGGGCCGGCGCTGTTCCGCGATCCGCCCCAGCACCTTGCGCACCTGGTCGCGCCGCTGCGTCACGCCATTGCGCACCTTGAGGCGGTGCTCGTCCTGCAGCAGCGCCTCCTGGTAGGCGAACGCCGTTATCAGACAGCCCGGCAGCGCGCCCGGCGCGGCCACCGCCGCCTCGCCATAGCGCGCAAGGCCATAGAGGAAGCCCTCCAGGGGATCGGCATGCGCCGCTTCGGCCTCGGCGAAGAGCCGCGCCATCAGCGCGCCGCTGGCTTCGTTGTCGCGGTCGATCAGCGCCATGGCGAGGTCGGCCTTGTCGCGGAAATGGTAGAAGAAGCCGCTCTTGGTGATGCCGGCGGCGGCGATCAATTCCTCGATCGAGGTAGCCGAATAGCCCTTCGCCAGGATCGCCGCCTCGGCGTGATCCATGAGCGCCTGGCGCGTGCGCGCGCCGCGGGAGAGGGGCCTGTCGCTCATGCCCGTTCCTCGCTCATGCTCGCCTCATGACGGCGCGAACACGAGTTGCAGGAAATCGCGCACCGTCAGCATTTGGCGCGAAAGCGCCTTGGGCTCTTCGGTGGCGCGCTCCAGGATGATGCCGCCTTCCACCAGCGTGATCGCCATGTCAGCCAACGCGTCGAGATCGACATCGATGCGCGGCGGATAAAGGCGCGCAATCTCGTCGAGCCGCGCGCGGAATCGCACGCGCCACGTGATCATCGCGCTGCGGCTGATGTCGCGGATTTCCTGGCTGAACAATTGATCCTGATAGCAGTAGGACGCCACGATGCAGCCGGGATGATGTTCGGGAAGGTCCGCCATCACCTCGGCGAACAATTTCAGGAAGCCGAGCATGCGGTGTAGGGGATCGTCGATCAGCGCATCGACGCGCGCGAACAGCGATGTAAGCAGCGCGTCGTCGTCGGCGATATAGCGCTCCAGCAAGGCCTTCGCCAATTCCGTGCGGTCGCGGAAATGGTAGAGAAAGCCACTCTTGGTCACGCCCGAAGCCTCGATCACTTCTTCGGTGGCGGTGGCGGCGAAGCCCTTGGTCAGCACGAGCTGTTCGGCCGCGTCGAGAATGCGGTCGCGGGTCTGTTCGCCTTTGGGGAGGAGCTGTCCGCGCATCCGCTTAGTGTACCATGAGTGCGGTTCCACGGGCCAATGCATGTCGCAAATTCGGCGAAAACCGGCCGCGCGTGCGCAATGTGCTGATTTTAAGCCTTAAATCGCGTAAGTAACGGCCCGCACCACGTGTTCTCTATCTGCGCGCACGCCGCCCCGATACCTCTTGCGTCAAGTCGGGCGCACCGCCCGAGACGGATGTGAGAAGGATATGAAGATGTTGACCTTGTTGGGATGCGCGGCCCTGGCCGCCATCGCCGCCGCCTTGGCGCCGCTCTTGGCGACTCGGGCTTGAAGCGCTTTTCTTTCAACCAGCGGGCGGGGCGCAGCGCCTCGCCCGCGGAGTTCGACCGATGAAACACGATCAATATGGCGCGCCCATCGCCACCCAATCGGAAGCCGCGCGCGAGGCGTTCGATCGCGCCTGCGATCTCATTCGCCTCTATCGCGGCGATCCCGTCGCCGCGCTCGATGAAGCGCTCGCCGCCGATCCCGATTTCGCCTTGGCGTGGGCCGTGCGCGCCGGACTTTTGGCGCAGCAGACCGACGCGCTTTACGATGGCGAGATCGCGCGCTCGCTGCGCGCCGGCTTCGCCGCCAGTAACCGCGATGCGCGCAGCGAGGCCCATCTCGCCGCCGCGCGCGCCTGGGCCGAAGGCCGCTTCAACGAAGGCACATCCCTCTATGGCCGCATCGCGCTCAGCGATCCGCGCGATCTCATCGCGCTGCAATTTGGCCATGTCGGGTGCTTCTTCGTCGGCCGCGCCAGCGATCTGCGCGATTGGCCGCTGCAATCGCTTCGCGCGCACCGGCGTGGCGATCCCGGCTATCACGCCGTGCTGGGCATGGCCGCGTTCGGCCTTGAGGAATGCGGCGATTATGAGCGCGCCGACGGGCTGGGGCGCGAAGCGGCGGCGATCGAACCGCGCGACGGCTGGGCCGTGCACGCGGTGGCGCATGTCAACGAGATGCGCGGCGATGTCGATGCAGGCGCGCCATGGCTTGCGGACAATGCGCGCCATTGGGCGCCGGACAGCGGCTTCGCCTATCACAATTGGTGGCACCTCGCCTTGCTCTACGTCGACCGCGTCGAACACGACAAGGCGCTCGCCATCTACGATGAAAAGGTGCGGCCCGATCCGCGCGCGGACGTTCTGATGGAATGGATCGACGCCTCGGCGCTGCTGTGGCGGCTGCGCTTGGAGGGCGTCGATGTCGGCGATCGGTTCGCGCCGCTGGCCGATGTCTGGGCGCGCACGGTGGAGGATCGGCGCTACGCGTTCAACGATCTGCATGCGATCATGGCGTTTCTCGGCGCGGGCCGTCTTAGCGACGCCGAGCGCACGCTCGCCGCGATGCGCAAGGCCGCCGAGGGCGAGGCCGACAATGCCTGGATGACGCGCCAGGTCGGCCTGCCGCTCGCGCAGGGCTTCATCGCCTTCGAGCGCGGCGCCTATGCCGACGCGTTCGAGCGCATCGTGATGAATCGCGGCGGCGCGCACCGCTTCGGCGGCAGCCACGCCCAGCGCGACGTGCTCACGCTGACGGCGCTGCATGCGGCGCTGCGCGGCGGCATGAAGAGCGAGGCCGAGGCCCTGGCCACCGAACGGCTGCAGCACAAGCCGCACAGCCCATGGGCGGCGGGGCTTGCGCGGCGCGCGCGCAGCCTTGGCGACAGCAAGGCCGCCTAACGTCATTGGCGGCGGGCGTCTCATCGCCCGCCGCCGCTTCGGCTCTCAAAAAGGATCGTTTCGATGCAATCTGCGAAGACGACGCTCGCCTTGGCGAGCGGCGTGCGGCTGGACTACGCCGCACGCGGCGAAGGGCCCGCGGTGATTTTGCTGCACGGCTATTCGGATTCCCTGCATTCCTTCGATTTGCTCGCGCCGCACTTGCCGCGCGGGGTTCGGATCATCGCGCTGAGCATGCGCGGTCATGGCGGTTCCGATCGGCCGCACGCCTATGACATGGATGCGTTCGCGGACGATGTGGCGGCGTTCATGGATGCGCTCGCGCTCGAGCGCGCCATTCTGGTGGGGCATTCGCTTGGATCGTCCGTCGCCTTGGCGACCGGCGCGCGGCATCCGCGCCGCATCGCCGGGCTTGCTCTTATGGGCGCCTTCGCGAACTACAGCGACAATGAATTGGTCCGGGATTTGGCCGACGAAGTGGCTACGCTGCGCGATCCGGTCGATCCCGAATTCGTGCGCGCCTTCCAGCTGAGCACGCTGGCGCAGCCCCCGCCGCCGGAATTCTTGGAGGCCGCGATCGCGGAGAGCCGGCGCCTGCCGGCGCGGGTTTGGCGCGGCGTGGCGGAGGGCTTCATGGCGTTCGATCCGCTCGCGGCCGCGGCGCGCTGCAATGCTCCGGCGCTCATCCTCTGGGGCGAGCGGAAGGAGCTCGTGCCGCGCGCGGACGGCGACACGCTCGCGGCGGCGCTCGGCGGCGCCGAATTCGTGGCGCTGGACGGCCTCGGGCACGCCCTCCATTGGGAGGATTCCGAGGCGGTCGCGCGCCCATTGCGCGCTTTTATCGACCGCGTCGCGCGGACCGAAACGGTCGCGGCCGGCTGATCGGCGCCGCCGCCGGGATCAATAGAAGAATCGTTCTTCCGCCACCTTGTCGCCGCGCACGGTATAGAGCCCGATCTCGGTCATCGCGCGCCGGCCCGAGCCGTCCTTCGGCGTCACATCGATATGGAAGCGCAGCGCGAATTGATCGCCATGCAGGAACGGCCCCTCGCACTCGAAGGCGTGGATTTCGTGGTTGGCGAACCACCATTCGCTCTTGCCATGCACGGCCGGCTTGCCGCGCACTTCGCGCATCGGCCCGTCCATGTTTTCCAGGCTGACCACGTCGTCCGCCCAGAACGCCTCCGCCTTCGCATAATCCTGCGCCTTCAGCGCCTCCGTGAACGCCTTGGCGACATCTTCAACGCTCATGGCCGACCTCCCTCACGCGGCGCTTGGCGCGGCGCAGACTGAACACAAGCGGCGCGGGGCGCGCCGCCGGCTTGAGAACAAAATGCGTACAAACATGGGCGTGCGTCAAGCGCAAAGGCTCGTTCCGCGTATGAAATATTCGCCATGAGAGGGAGGTACAGACAGGACGGCGACCCAACCGAAACCCGTTACGGCTGCTTCCTTCCGGACCTGACCGGGTTGGCGGGACGACCGTCCGCCGCCTGTCTGCGCCGCCTATATCGGCCCCGGCGCGTCCGCCGGCAAGAGCGTGACCACCGTCACATCGGGAACGTCCGCGCCTCGGCAAGGTTTGGCGGTACGCAAGAGAGGAGGCGCGCACTCGCGCGCAAACGCCATGGTTCGAGCCGCACTCGCCGCCTTGACGCTGATTGCCGCCACCGCGAGCCCCGCCGCCGCCGAGGAGCGCGACGCGCGCTGGTCGGGCGCGCCGGTCGTGTCCGACGCGCAGAGCCCGCCCACGGGCTGGGTGGCCGAAATCTATCGCGACGAGGAGGGCCGCATTGTCGCGGCCGACATCGAGGGGCTGGAGGCGCCGGCCGACGCGCCGGAGGCGGCCCGGGCGCCCGCCCCGGTCTCCGCGCCCGCGCGGGCAGGCGCGCCGCGCGCGCATTCCGCCGCAGAGGCGCGCGGCGCGCACGGCCAGATCCGGCTCTAGCCGGCGATTGGGCGCGGAAAGCCTTGCGCCACGGGCGCTTTCTTGACGGCGCGCGCGCCGCTCCATACCTCTGTAGACATGGCCATTCGTGAAATTCTGACGGTGCCGGACAAGCGCCTGAAGCAGAAATCCGCGCCCGTCGAAGGCGGCGTGACGGACGAGCATCGCGCCCTCATGGACGACATGCTGGAGACGATGTACGCGGCCCCCGGCATCGGCCTCGCGGCCATCCAGATCGGCGTGCCGCTGCGCATCATCGTGATGGATCTCTCGCGCGAGGAGGGCGTGCGGGAGCCGCGCTATTTCGTGAACCCCGAGATTCTGTGGCGCTCGGAGGAGCTTGCGCCCTACGAGGAGGGCTGCCTCTCCGTCCCGGAAATCTATGACGAGGTGGAGCGCCCGGCCCGCGTGCGGCTGCGCTACCTCAATTATCGGGGCGAGCAGATCGAGGAAGAGGCCGAAGGGCTCTACGCGGTCTGCATTCAGCACGAGATGGACCATCTCGAAGGCGTGCTCTTCATCGATCATCTGTCCCGCTTGAAGCGGGAAAGCGCGGTCAAGAAGGTGCGCAAGGCCAAGGAACGCGACGCGGCGTGACCGATCGCGGCGCGGCGTTGGCGCGATTGCGCTTTTCAGGGCCGCTTCTTCTGGGCTAGAGGGCTTGTGACGCGCGCGCTTTCCGCGCGGTTTGATTGCGGGGACTTTTCATGGCGGATGGAGTTCACGCCGGCGTTGCGACGTCGGCCTTGATCGATGCGGTCGTGGCCGAGCGCGCCATGTTGAAGCACGCTTTCTATCGCGCCTGGGAGGATGGAACGCTCTCGCTCGACACGCTGCGCGAGTATGCCCGCCAATATTTCCATCATGTCGAGGCGTTTCCGCGCGCGGTGAGCGCCACGCACGCCAATTGCCCCGATGCGGCAGGCCGCAAGCTCCTGGCGGAAAATCTCGCCGAGGAGGAAGGCCTTCTGCGCGACGGGACTGACGATCACGCCACGCTCTGGCTGCGCTTCGCCGAAGGCCTTGGCGCCAGCGAGGCCGAGGTCCGCGCCGTCGCGCTCAATCCGGAGACGCAGGCGCTGATCGACACGTTCCGCACGCTGTCGCGCCAATCCTACGCGGCGGGCCTTGGCGCGCTCTACGCCTATGAGAGCCAATTGCCGGCGATCGCCGCCACCAAGATCGACGGTTTGAAGAGCCGCTATGGCGTTGACGACGCGGCCACGCTGCGCTTCTTCGAGGTGCACAAGGCCGCCGATGTCGAGCACGCCGCCGTGTGCCGGGGCCTCATCGACGCGCTGTCGCCGGCCGAGCGCGCCGAAGCGACAGCGGGCGCGGCCGCGCTCGCCGATGCGCTCAACGGCTTTCTCGACGGCATGCAGCGCACCTGCGGCCTGAATTAAGCGCAGCGCGACCCCCTCCCCTTGTGAGGGGAGGGGGCAGGGGGTGGGGTGATGAACCGCCCTCGGACAGCTTGCGCGAGGCTTTGTCTGCGAATGAAGCGGCGCTCCGTTCTGCTTTGTCGTGCGGCGCCCTCCTTGATCCTCTCCCCGCGAAGGGGAGGGGCGGCGCACATGTCGACGCCGTGTTCGCGTGATTGACGCGAATGCTCTAATTCAAGCCATGCGCCTCGCCTTTCTCGGCTCGCCTGATTTCTCCGTGCCGACGCTCGCCGCCCTGATCGCGGCGGGCCATGAGATTGCGTGCGTCTATTCGCAGCCGCCGCGTCCCTCCGGCCGTGGCCAGGCGCTGCGCGAGACGCCGGTGCACGCCTTCGCCGAAGCGCACGGCCTTCCGGTGCGCACGCCGCGCAGCCTGAAGCGCGCCGACGTGCAAGCCGAATTCGCCGCGCTCGGCCTCGATTGCGCGATCGTCGTCGCCTACGGCCTCATCCTTCCCAAGCCGGTGCTCGATGCGCCGCGCCTGGGCTGCCTCAATCTGCACGCCTCGCTCTTGCCGCGCTGGCGGGGCGCGGCGCCGATCCAACGCGCGATCATGGCCGGCGACCGTGTCACCGGCGTGCAAGTGATGCACATGGAGGAAGGGCTCGACACCGGCCCGATTTACGCCAGCGCGGAGACACCGATCGAGGCTGACGATACAGCAGGCAGCCTGCACGACCGTCTCGCCGCCCTCGGCGCGCCCTTGATGGTGGAGACGTTGGCGCGGATCGAAGCCGGCGATGCGCGCGCGAATCCGCAGTCCGCCGAGGGGATCACTTACGCCGCCAAGCTCAGCCCATCGGAAACACGGATCGATTGGACGCGGCCCGCGCGCGAGGTCGATTGCAGGATCAGGGGCCTTGCGCCCTTTCCCGGCGCCTGGTTCGAGCGCGACGGCGTGCGTGTGAAAGCGCTGATGTCCCGCCTCGGCCGGGGCGCCGGCGCGCCGGGCGAGGCGCTGGACGACAAATTGCTGATCGCGTGCGGCGAGGGCGCGGTGCGGCTGATGAGCGTGCAGCGCGCCGGCCGCGCGGCGATGGAGGCGGGCGATTATTTGCGCGGGGCGCCGCTGCCGGCGGGAACACGTCTTGGTTGAGACGCGTTGATGCGCTTGGCCAAGACCCTTATGAAGCGGCGGAAGGGAGCCTCGCATATGCGGCTTTGGGTGATCTGTGCGGCGCTCACGCTGCTCGCGGCCTGCGAAGGCGCGGCGCCTAACGGCGCGGCCCCTGCGGCCGGCCCCGAACTCGCCGCGCCCGCGCCGGATTCCTCGCCCGGGCGCCGCTTCGAGCCGGCGGACGATTCCGCCCGCGCCGCGGGCCCCATCGTCGTCACCGTCTCCACCAGTCTCGGCGAAGGCGGCGCTTCGGTCGAAACGCTGACGCTTTCGGGCGCGCAAGGCCTCGCCGCCACCGCCGAGCTTATCGGCGCGCTCGATCCCTCCATGACGCTCGATCAAAGCACGCTGCGTTCGCGCATGGCCTTGAGCGTCGATGTGGCGCGCGCGCTGCTCTATCGGGTGGTCAGCGCCGAAGGCCGTTTCTGTCCCGAAGGCGCGCCGACGCATCTTGTGATGTGGGAGCCGGAGATTCCGGGCGATACGCGCATGGTGCTTTTGCCGGTCACGGGCGGCGCGCCCGGTGAAGCCAGCGCGCGCGCATGCCCGGCGCTCAATTATCGCAGCGCGTGACGCGCTTTCGGCTGATCCTTGAATATGACGGCTCGGCGTTTCGCGGCTGGCAAAAGCTGCCGGCGCAGCCGAGCGTGCAGGGCGTTCTGGAGGACGCCGTTTTCGCGCTGAGCGGCGAGCGCGTCGATATTGTCGGCGCGGGGCGCACGGATGCGGGCGTGCATGCGCGCGGTCAGGTCGCGCATGTCGATGTCGCGAAAGCCTTGGCGCCGCAGCGCCTCGCCGATGCGCTCAACGCGCTGGTGCGGCCGCATCCGATTTCGGTGCTCGCAGCCGCCGTCGCCGCGCCGGAGTTTCACGCGCGCTTCGATGCGGTGCGCCGCGTCTATCTTTATCGCATTCTCGATCGGCGCGCGCCGCTCGCGCTGGAGCGCCAACGCGCCATGCGCACGCCGCGCCGCCTCGATGTCGATGCGATGCATCGCGCCGCGCAACGTCTCGTCGGCCGGCACGATTTCACCACCTTTCGCGACGCGCAATGCCAGGCCAAGAGCCCCGTGCGCACGCTGGATCGCTGCGATGTGCTGCGCGTGGGCGAGGAGATTCACATCTGGTGCGAGGCGCGCTCCTTCCTGCATCGGCAGGTGCGCTCCATCGTCGGCACGCTGATCGAGGCGGGGGAGGGCAAGATGAGCGCTGACGATGTCGCCGCCGCGCTCGCGGCGCGCGATCGCGCCGCTTGCGGCCCCGTCGCGCCGCCGGACGGGCTTTATCTGATGCGCGTGGATTATTGAGCGATCGCGCGCGGCTCGATCAAATCCCAGCGATTGCCGTATAAATCCTCGAACACGGCCACCTTGCCATAGGGCTCTTCGCGCGGCGCTTCGATGAAACGCACGCCGCGCGCCTCGAAGAGCGCATGATCGCGGTCGAAATCGTCCGTGTGCAAGAACAGGAAGACTCGTCCTCCGGCCTGATCGCCGATCCGCGCGGCCTGCGCGTCATCGGCGGCGCGCGCGAGCAGCAGCGCGGGCGCATCGGCCCGATTGGGCGAGACGACCACCCATCGCTTCGTCGCGGTCAGCGGCGTGTCCTCCACGAGGCGAAACCCTAGAATTTGCGTGAAATAGGCGATGGCCTCGTCATAATCGCGCACCAGAAGCGCGATGCGCGCGAGCGAAAGACTCATGCCGCGAAATAGCGCACGAGAATCGCCTCATAGCAGCGCGCCAGCGTGCGCACATCGTCCACGCGCACGCGCTCATCTACCATGTGCGCGGTGGCGTTCTGCAGCCCGAGTTCGACCACCGGGCATACATCCTTGATGAAGCGCGCATCGGAAGTGCCGCCCGAGGTGGACAGCTGCGCCGCCGTGCCGGCGGTGTCGCGCACCGCGCCCCGCACCAGATCGGTGAAGGCGCCCGCCGGCGTCAGGAAAGGGCGGCCGGTGATCGTCACCGCGGCTTCGATGCGCACGCCATGCGCCGTGCTGAAAGCCTCCGCTTCGCGCTCGATCCACGCTTTCAGATCATCGCCGGAATGGCGCGTGTTGAAGCGGATATTGAGCCGCGCGGCCGCGCGCGCCGGGATCACATTGTGCGTGGGATTGCCGACATCGACGGTCGTGACTTCAAGGTTCGACGGATCGAATCCTTCCGCGCCGTCGTCGAGACGCCGCGCACGCAGCGCGGCCAACAGCGCGATCAAGGCGGTGATGGGATTGGCGGCGAGATCGGGATACGCCACGTGCCCTTGCCGCCCTTCGGCGGTGAGGATCGCGTTGAGCGAGCCGCGCCGGCCGTTCTTGATGATGTCGCCGACCTGATCGACGCTGGTTGGCTCGCCCACGAGGCAATGATCGATGCGTTCGCCTTCCGCCGCGAGCGCGCGCAGCATGGCCGGCGTGCCGTTCACGCCCGGGCCCTCTTCATCGCCGGTGATGAGAAAGCTGATCGCGCCGGGCTTCTGGTCTTGCGCGCCGAGAAAGCCATCGACGCCCGCGACCATCGCCGCGATCGCGGCCTTCATGTCGGCCGCGCCGCGCCCGATCAGCCAGCCATCGGCGAGCGTCGCGCCGAAGGGATCGCGCGTCCAGGCGGAGCCATCGCCGATCGGCACGACATCGGTGTGCCCGGCGAAGCAGAAAGTGCGGCCCTCGCCGCCGCGCTTGGCATAGAGATTGTCGACCTCGCCGAATTTCATGCGGCGGGTGTGAAAGCCGAGCCCCTCGAGCGCGGCGGACAGCACGTCCAGCGCCCCGTCATCGGCGGGCGTGACGCTTCTGCGGCGCATCAAATCTTGGGCGAGCGGGATCGGATCCATCATCGTGACTTTTCTTAGAAGGCTTCATCGCCGCCGCAAAGCCGCCGCTTGCGTGGGGCTAAGTGCTCGCGTATCCGCGCACGGATCGATCTTTCGGGAGGACTTCATGAAAAAGATGCTCATCGCGCTGGCGCTCGGCGCCGCCGCGATCGCGCCGGCCGCAGGCGCCATGGAGAACATGTTCGGCAATACGCTCGTCGCCGCCGTCACCGGCGGGCCCGAGGTGCGCGTGCATTTCAACGCCGACAACACCTATTCCATGGCGCTGCCGGACGGTTCGGCCGTGCAAGGCGCCTGGGCCGAAAACAACGGCCAGCTTTGCCTCACGCCCCAAGGCGGCGCGGCCGAATGCTATCCCGAATTGGGCGAGCGCAACGTGGGCGAGACGTGGACCGTCTCCGGCCCGCAAGGCGAGATGACGCTGTCCCTGGTCGCGGGCCGCTAAGGCGCGTTCGCCAAGATCGGCGTCAATCGCGCAACAGCTCGTTGATGCTGGTCTTGGAGCGCGTCTGCGCATCCACGCGCTTGACGATCACGGCGCAGGCGAGCGATGGCCCGGTCCCGTGCGGATCGGGCATCGTGCCTGGCACGACGACGGAATAGGCCGGCACCTCGCCGCGGAACACTTCGCCCGTCTTGCGGTCGATGATCTTGGTCGATTGGCCCAAAAACACGCCCATCGAAATCACTGCGCCTTCGCGCACGATCACGCCTTCGGCCACCTCCGAACGCGCGCCGATGAAGCAATCGTCCTCGATGATCACAGGCTCGGCCTGCAGCGGCTCAAGCACGCCGCCAATGCCGACGCCGCCGGAAATATGCACGCGCTTGCCGATCTGCGCGCACGAGCCGACGGTGGACCAGGTGTCCACCATCGTGCCCTCGTCGACGAAGGCGCCAATGTTCACGAAGCTCGGCATCAAAACCACGTTCTTGGCGATGTGCGAGCCGCGCCGCACGATCGCGCCCGGCACGGCGCGAAAACCGGCCGCAGTGAAATCGGAATCGCTCATGCCGGCGAATTTTGAAGGCACTTTATCCCACCACGCGCCGCCGCCCGGCGCGCCCTCGATCCGCGCATTGGGATTGAGCCGGAAGGAGAGCAGAACGGCCTTCTTCAGCCATTGATGCACGCGCCAGCCATCGGCCTCGCGGCTCGCCACGCGCGCGCGCCCGCTGTCGAGCAGGGCGAGCGCTTCGGTCACCGCCTCGCGGACGGGGCCTTTGGTCTCGGCGGAGACGCCGTCGCGGGCCTCCCAGGCGGCGTCGATGGCGGTTTGCAGGGCGACTGTCATGGGCGAGCCCTAGTGGATTTCGCGGCGGCTGAAAACCGGTCCTCAGGCGCTCAGGCTGCGGCGTCTTCGTCCACGGTGACGGACAAACGCAGGCCCATCGCCTTGAGCACGCTCACCAAGGTGGAGAGGCGTGGATTGCCGTCCGCGCTGAGGGATTTGTAGAGCGCTTCGCGCGCGAGGCCAGCGCGCTCGGCGATCATCGCCATGCCCTTGGAGCGGGCAATGTCGCCAAGTGTGGCCGCGATGATTTGAGGATCGCCGTCTTCTAGCGCCGCCTCCAAATAGGCGGCCGCCGCTTCTGGCGTGTCGATGTAATCGGCGCTGTCGTAGGGACGCGTGTGGACCTTGCTCATGGATTTTCAGCCTTCCAGCTTTCCCAAAGCGCCAGAGCGTTTTCGATGTCACGCGTTTGCGTGGATTTGTCGCCGCCGGCGAGGAGCACAATCAGCTCCTGGCCCTTGCTTGCGTAATAGACACGATACCCGGGACCGACATCGATCCGAAGTTCGCTGACGCCTTGGCCCACGGGCCTTGCATCGCCAGGATTTCCATTCGCGAGCCGCTTGATCCGCATGTCGATGCGGGCCCGGCCGTGAAGGTCGCGCAAGGCGCGCAGCCACGTATCAAAACCTTCAGTACGGAGGACGCGCGCCACTGGAAGAATTTGTAACTTATATATTACAAAGTGTCAAGCGCGGCTTCAAATGAGCGCCGCCGCGCGCCGTTCCAGCGCCTCGCGCAGAAAGCCTTTCAGGCAATCGGTGGCGTGGTGCACGTGATCGCCGAAATCGCCGCCCGGCTCGGGGTGCAGCAGCACCGTGGCGAAGCCGAGTTCGTGCGCGGTGGTGAGATTGCGCGGCGTATCCTCCACCATCAGCGCGCGCTTGGGATCGATCGCGTAGCGCGCGATCAGCCGCTCAAAGCTCTCACGCGCGGGCTTTGGATAGAGGTCTGCGCATTCCAGCGCGAAGATTCCGTCAAACGCTTCGTGCGCGCCGAGCCGATCGAGGATGCGATCCGCATGCGCGCGCGCGCCATTGGTGTAGACGAGCTTGCGGCCGGGCAGCGCGCGCACCAAGGCGACGAGCTCGGCGTCCGCCGCCACCGCGCTCACATCCACGTCATGCACGTAATCGAGAAATTCGTGCGGATCGACGCCGTGATGTTTCACCATGCCGGCGATGGTGGCGCCGTACTCGATCAAATAGCGCTCCTGCAGCGCATAGGCTTCGTCCGGCGGAAGGCCCGTCGCGCGCGCGACGAATTCGGTCATGCGCCCGCCCAGCGCGTCCCAGATCGGCCCGGTCACCGGATAGAGCGTGTTGTCGAGATCGAACACCCAATCGTCGATGGCGCCGAGGCGCGCGGCGATCTTCATGGGCGTTGCGCCGCCGGCGCATCCGCGCGCGCGGGCGGCCGGTTGGGCGCGCTGGCCGGCGCGATGCCGCGCTGATAGCCGCCTTGCGGGGCGGCCACGTCCGCATCGCGCTGCTGCACGGCGGCGAGCGCGGGCCGTTCGCCGGCGGGCAGGAAATCGCGCTCGTGAAAATCAACCGTCAGACCGGGACGGCTATTGGCGCTGATGCGCGTGAACGAGGCGACATTGTAATAGCGCTCCTCGCAGCGCTCGCGCCCCAGGATCGCGAAGCGCGCGGGGCTCGTGCAGAAGGGTTCGCCGCCCTGCGCCAGGAATCGATCGCCTTCCGCGCTCTCCAAGGTCGCGCTGACGAAATAGCTGTCCTGCAAGAGCGGTTCGTCGATCGTGCGTACGCAGCCGCCGGGCCCGAGCGGCCACCAGCCGCGGCTCTCCCAGCCCTCGCCGCGGCGACGTGCGACGGCGGTCCACATCCGCTCATTGGTCTTGTTGCAGAGCGTGAGGCCGATCTGATCGGAGCGGCGCCGCGCGGCCGTCTCCAGCGCGTCGATCAGGCCGTCCTCGCTGGTGTTCGGCGCAAGGCGCGCGGCGGCGCGAAATTGCGCGATCGCCGCCGCCACCTGGCGCGGATCGACACCGGAGCGTCCCTCGCGCGTTTCATAGCCGGCGTCCGTCAACAGGCGCTGCACGCCGAAGGCGCGCGCGCGCGTCAGCGTGTAGGGCTGCGCCTCGGCGAAGCTCGTTTTCCAGCTGTCGCGGCGATTGATCTGCACGCGGCGGAATTGGCGCTCCTCAAGACCCATGGGCGCACAATTGGGCGGGTTTTCGATGGTGAAGCTGGCGCTGGGATCGACGCAGATGCTGGCGTCGCCGCCCCATTGCCGGCGCCCGCCGCGATGGGCGGCGGAGGTGCGGGCGTAGAGATAGTGCGTGCCGCGCGCGAGCGGGCCGGCCACCGCGAGCCGGCATTCGCCGGGCCGCAGCCGCACCCAGCCCTGCACCAGGATGGCGCGCCCGTCGGGTCGGCCCGTGGCGGCCTCCAGCACATAGCTGGTTTCGTTGCACAGCGACCAGCCGGGCGGCGCCTGGCGCGCGCGCTCGCGCTGCTGCGCGAAACTCGCGCCCGCGCCGATGAGCAGCGCGAGCACGAGGAAAGCCGCGACGAGCGCGGCCTTATTGAATGAGCGTGCCCGCGCCATGGTCGGTGAAGAGCTCCATGAGCAAGGCGTGCGGCTGGCGCCCGTCCAGGATGACGGCCGCCTCGACGCCGGCCTCCAGCGCCGCGATGCAGGTCTCCAGCTTCGGGATCATGCCGCCGCTGGCCACGCCCGAGGCGATCAGGTCGCGCGCCTCTTGCTTGGTCATTTGCCGGATCAGCGCGCCCTCCGCGTCCAAGACGCCGGCCACGTCGGTCAAGAGCAGGAAGCGCTTGGCCTTGAGCGCGCCGGCCACCGCGCCCGCGGCGGTGTCGGCGTTGATGTTATAGGTCGCGCCGTCCGCGGCTACGCCGATCGGCGCGATGACGGGAATATAATCTTCCGGCGCGTCGATCAGCGTGCGGATCAAAGTGGGATCGACATGGCGCGGATCGCCCACGAAACCGAGATCGACCGCTTGCTCGATCAGGCTCTCCGGATCGCGCCGTGTGCGCTTGACCTTCTCCACGGTGATGAGCCGCGCATCCTTGCCCGAGAGGCCGACGCCGCGCACCTCCGCCTCGGCGCCCGCCGCCGTGATCAGCGCCGCCAATTCCTTGTTCACGCTGCCCGATAAAACCATCTCGGCCACTTCCATCGTGGCCGCGTCGGTGACGCGCAATCCGTCCACGAAGGACGATTTCACGCCCGCCCGCTCCAGCATCCGGCTGATCTGCGGGCCCCCGCCATGCACCACCACGGGGTCGATGCCCACGAGCTTCAAGAGCACCACGTCCGCGCAAAATTTCTTCGCGGTTTCAATGTCGCCCATGGCGTGGCCGCCATATTTCACCACCACGGTCTCGCGGTCATAGATCTGGATGAAGGGCAGCGCCTCCGCCAGCGTCTTGGCCACGGCCAGGCCGTTCTGAAGATTGGGCGTCTTGGTCACGGCGCTCGTTTAGGGCGCGCCGCACGCGGACGCAAACGTCGGCTTCAGCGGTTGCGCGCGCGTGCGCGCTTGCGCATGAAAGCCGAGGTGGAGGGATGAGAGCATGGCGCGCAGGATTGTGATCACGGGCGGCTTCGGCGCGCTGGGTTCGGAAGTGGCGCGCAGGGCCGAGGCGGCGGGCTGGCGCGTGGCGGTGGTCGATGCGGGGCCGAGCGCGCCGGCGGACCTTGGGCTCGGCGCCGGCGCCATCCTCGTGCCCGGCGCCGATCTCGGCGCGCCGGAGGCGGCGGGCGTCGCCATCGAGACGGCGCGCGCCGGCCTTGGCGGCCTCGACGCGCTGATCAACATCGCCGGCACGTTCCGCTGGGAGACGGTGGCGGACGGCGATCCCAAGACGTGGGACTTCCTGCACCGCGTCAACGTCATGACCGCGCTCAACGCCAGCCGCGCCGCGCTGCCGGCCCTGATCGCCAGCGGGTCCGGCCGCATCGTCAATATCGGCGCGAATGGCGCATTGAAGGCCGGCGCCGGGATGGGGCCCTACGCCGCCTCCAAGGCGGGCGTGCATCGGCTCACCGAAGCTTTGGCCGAGGAGATGAAGGATAAGGGGATCACCGTGAACGCGGTCCTGCCCTCGATCATCGACACGGCGATGAACCGCAAGGACATGCCCGACGCGGACTTTTCCAAATGGGTCGCGCCGTCGGAACTGGCCGCGATCATTCTGTTCTTGGCGTCGGCGGAAGCCAGCGCCGTAACCGGCGCGCTCATTCCCGTGATGGGGCGCGTGTAAGCGGCGACGCGAACCCTCTCCCCATGCATGTGGGAGAGGGCGGGGTGAGGGGGAGAAGCGCTGCGTGGCGGAGCTCCAGCTCCGCAGTAATGGACTGAGAGCGTCGCGGGATGCCGGCGACAGCGAGTTCATTTTCTGTTAACCCTCGTCTCAGGCTGCGTCAGACGGCCGGGCATGGTGGGTGCTATGACTTCCTCGCAGCTTTCATATTGGAAACCGGGAAGCGAAGAGCGTCGTCTTCGCATCTTCATTAGTCATCGCTACGACAAGGACGATCAGCTTTACACGGATGTAATCGCATCTCTCAATCGAGAAGGCTTTTCTGTTCAAGATGTCTCCTTGTCCGCTCGTCAGCAAATGGCGGGACCGCGTGGCGGCGATTTGCCTAAGCTCAAAATACAGGCCGAGATCGCAGCGCGCATTTACACGTCCGACATTCTCGTCGCCCCGAGCAGGGTTGGCGCAGGGCGTTCCGAATGGGTGACCTGGGAAGTTCAACTCGCCGCTGTGGGCTACGCAATTCCAATTCTGTTCGTGGATCAAGATGAGGACCAGCAGCGCAGGGCTGCATTGGTGTCAGAAGTCGCAGAAATCGGACTACCGCATGCCGTCTGCGGCCGTGTTACGCAAGAGATCGTAGCAAACGTCATTCGCCTTGTTGGCGGCAGGCCGAACTGGGCGATGCGCGAGACCGAGGATGACAAGCTTATCCGCTATCGCGGACCGCTCCCTTCGGCACGCGATGACGTTCTGAAAAAGCTTCCATTCGAAGCGCGGCTTGCTGGCCTCGCGCCGCAGGCTACGGAGCCAAAACGGGGAATTTGGCCGTTCAAGTAATCACACTCACCAAAAACGTGCGTGAGCGCGGGTAGGGTGAGGGGGGAAAGCATCGCCCAATCCGACCTAGCTTGAACCGCGCTTAAGCTTGCGCGCATGGACATTCCCGATCTGCCGCCCGTCGAAGATGGGTTCCTTGAAAGCCCGCATGGCTGGCCGCTCATTCGCGCCGAGGTCGCCGCCTTGATCGCGCATTGGGGCGGGCTCACCGCGCTCGCGCTGCTTCGCGTGCTGCCGCATGAGGCGCGCCGCGCGCTCGCCGATTCCATTCTCATGCTGGAGCGCATCGCGTTGCGTCTTCTCTTCATCGAAGCCGCGCCGCGCGTGGCGGCTTTCGTCTATGCGCCTTACGCGCCGCACGCCGCCGAATCGTATCGCGCGCCGCCGCGCTGGAGCGAAGACCCCGCGCGCTGGCGCGTCATCATGGCGATGCCGGCGTTCAAGGGCGGCGGCGGCAAGGAGCGCGATCATGGCGGGCGCGCGAAGAATTTTGAGAGCGCTGGCGCGGGCGCGCGCACGCTCGCCTATCGGCTCGAGGCGCTGCGCCGGCTCGGCGAAAATCCCGAGCGCGCCATCGCCGCCCTCGCGCGCAAGCTCGCCGCGATGCGGCTTGCGCCGCAATCATTCCTGCACGCGCCGCTGCCGAAACGGCTTGCGCCGCAGAGCTATCGGCTGGAGCGGAGCCATATCCAGGCCTATCGCGCGCTCAAGGCGATGGGCGACAGGCTGCTGGGGCGGCGAAACACGTCCTGAAGCGGCGCCCGTCTCGAATATGGCGCGCCTTCACGCCGCCGGCGCAGCGCTGGCGGCGCGAAATGGGCTGCGCGTCGTCCAATCAGGCGACTTTTCTCCCGCGACGACGCCCGGCATCTGTGCGCACTGGCGCGGGCGCACGCCAACGCCTAGAGCTTGGCGCGCAGCGCGCCCATGCTCACCGCCGAAGAAATCACCATCCTCGCCACGAGTTTTGGCGTCGCCGTGCGCGCGATCGTGTTCGCGCTGCCGCTGGCGATTGTGGTCGCCTATGCGCTGTCGCGCCCCAGCTTTCCGGGCAAGAGTCTGCTCGATGGACTGACGCATCTGCCGCTCGTTCTGCCGCCCGTCTTGATCGGCTTTCTGCTGCTCCTGGCGTTCGGCCGGCGCGGCCCCATCGGCGCCTGGCTCGACGATGCGTTCGGCATCCGCGTCGCCTTCAGCGCGGAGGGCGCCGCGCTCGCCACCGCCGTGATGAGCTTTCCGCTCATGGTGCGCGCGATTCGCTTGTCGTTCGAGGCGATCGAGGGCGGGCTCATGGAGGCGGCCGCGACGCTGCGCGCCGCGCCGCTCGATCGCTTCTTCTCCATCGCCTTGCCGCTCGCCGCGCCGGGCGTGCTCGCGGGCGCGGTGACGGCGTTCGCCGCCGGCCTTGGCGAGTTCGGCGCGGTCATCACGTTCGCCTCCAACGTGCCGGGCGAAACGCAGACCTTGCCGCTCGCCATTTATAGCGCGCTGCAAATTCCCGGCGGCGAGGCGCAGGCGCTGCGGCTCGCGGGTCTCTCCTTCGCGCTCGCCATCGCCGGTCTCGCGGCGGCGGAGGCGCTGACGCGCTGGGCGCGCGCGCGGCAGGGCTTATGAGCGCGCTTCAAGTCGATCTCGCCTTGGAACGCGGCGGCTTTGAGCTTGAGACGAAGTTTTCCGCGCCGCTCGATGGCGTGACGATCCTGTTCGGCCCGTCGGGCGCGGGAAAAAGCATGCTGCTCGCCGCGCTCGCGGGCCTTCGGCCCTTGCGGCGCGGACGGATCGCGTTTCCGGATCGCGTGCTCAACGACGCGGATATCGCCGTCCCGCCCCATGCGCGTGAGATCGGCCTTGTGTTTCAGGATGCGCGCCTCTTTCCGCATCTGAGCGTGCGCGGCAATCTCGCTTACGCCGCCAAGCGCGCACCGGAAGGCGGGCGCGATCTCGCGGAGGTCGCGGCGCAATTCGACATCGCCGCCTTGTTGGATCGCGCGCCGCGCACGCTGTCCGGCGGCGAAAAAAGCCGCGTCGCGCTGGCGCGCGCGATTCTCTCACGCCCGCGCTTGTTGCTGCTCGATGAACCCTTCGCGGCCTTGGACGGCGCGCGCCGCCGCGCCTTCCTCGCTATTCTGCGCGAGACGCATGCGCGCGAACATCTGCCCATGATCGTCGTCACCCATCAGATCGAGGACGCCGCCATGCTCGGCGATCATATGGTGGCGCTGAAAGCGGGGCGCGTCGCGCATGAAGGCGCGATTGGCGCTCTCGCCGAAGCCGCGCCGTTTCAAGCGCTGCTCGATGCGCATGATGTGGGCGCGGCCTTGCCGGCGGCGGCCGTGCGCAGCGCGGCGGCGGGGAACGCCGCGCACATTTGGGTGCGCGCCGATTCCGTGATGCTCGCCGCGCGCGCGCCGGAGGGCTTGTCTGCGCGGAATATCTGGCGAGGCGCCGTGCGCGCCTTGACCCGCGAATCGGACGGCGCGGTGTTGGTCTCGCTCGACACAGCGCATGGCGCGCTCTTGTCGCGCATCACCGCGGACGCCGCCGCCGATCTCAAGCTCGCGCCCGGCGCGGCGGCGTGGGCCGTGTTCAAGGCGCATGCCTCATGAGCAAGGCGCGCCTCGAACTCAAGCCGCGCCTCATCGTGGAGGGCATGCGCGCGCTCGGTCCCGGCAAGGCCGACTTGTTGGAGCGCATCGACTCTGAAGGGTCGATCTCCGCCGCCGCCAAATCGCTCGACATGAGTTATGCCCGCGCGTGGAAGCTGGTCGCGGAAATGAACGCCGCCTTCAAGAAGCCGCTCGTGCTGTTGTCGACCGGGGGTAAGGCCGGGGGCGGCGCGCAGCTGACCGAGGAGGGCCGCGCCGTGCTCACGCTCTATCGCGCGCTGCAGGAGGCGGTGGAGAAAGCGGCGTCTGTGAAGGCGCGCGCGCTCCTCAAGCGGCTGAAATAGCAACCGCCTTGCTCGCTATCTTTGAATGAATATAACGCCTTCCGGGGACGACGCGACGGAGGCCGCCAATGCTGCGCAGAGTGTTCGTGGTGCTCGCCTTGGCGATGCTTGCCCCGTTGGCCATCGCGCAGGAGCGTGGGCCGATCGTGTTCGCTGCCGCGAGCTTGACCGATGCGTTGAGCGATGCGGGCGAGGTGTATGCCGCGCGCACCGGCCGGCCAGCGCCGCGCTTCAGCTTCGCGGCGAGTTCGGCCTTGGCGCGCCAGATCGAGCAGGGGGCGGACGCGGCTCTGTTCATCTCCGCCGACGAGCCATGGATGGATTATCTGGCCGAACGCAATCTGATCGAACCGCGCTCGCGCGTGCGCCTTCTTGGCAATCGTCTCGTTCTCATTGCGCCGAAAGTCTCCGCCCTGCGCGTCGCCATCGCGCCGGGCTTCGATCTGGCCGGCGCGCTGGGCCGCGAGCGGCTGGCCATGGCCGATCCTTCAAGCGTGCCGGCGGGGCGTTACGGCCAGGCTGCGCTGGAAAGCCTTGGCGCTTGGGCCGGCGTGGCGGGCAATGTCGTGCGCGCGGAAAATGTGCGCGCGGCGCTGCGCTTCGTCGAGCTGGGCGAGGCGGGGGCGGGCATCGTTTACGCGACGGACGCCGCGGCGTCCGACGCGGTGCGCGTGCTTGGCGTGTTCCCCGCGAGCACGCATCCCCCGATTTCCTATCCCATGGCGCTGGTGCGCGATGCGCCCGCCGCCGCCGAGGCGCGGGCCTTCGCCGCCTTCCTGCGCGGCGCGGAGTGCCAGGCGATCTTCGCCCGCTACGGCTTCACGCCGCCGCCGCGTTGAGACGGCGCGGCTTGCAGCGGGCGGGACGCCGCGCCATCAAGGCGGCGCTGAAAGAGGAAACGCGCCCATGCCCAAAGCCGCCCGTCGCGCCGCCATCGTCTCGCCGATCCGCACCGGGGTCGGAAAATATCTGGGCGGGCTTTCCAGCATTCCGGCGGGGGAATTGGGCGCAATCGCGCTCAAGGCGCTCGTCGCGCGCACCGGGATCGACCCCGCCCGCGTCGACGAGGTGATCTTCGCCCAGGGCTATGGCAATGGCGAAGCGCCCTGCATCGCGCGCTGGTCGCTGCTGGCGGCTGATTTTCCGATCGAGGTGCCCGGCTATCAGCTCGATCGCCGCTGCGGCTCGGGCCTGCAAGCCATCATCGACGCGGCGATGATGATCGAAACAGGCGCGGCCGATGTCGTCATCGCCGGCGGCGTCGAAAGCATGAGCCAAGCTGAATATTACACCACGTCGATGCGCCAGGGCGCGCGCGCGGGCGAGGTGATCATGCATGATCGTCTGGCGCGCGGGCGTGTGATGAGCCAGCCGATCGCGCGCTTCGGAATCATCACGGGCATGATCGAAACGGCGGAAAATCTCGCCAAGGATTATCAGATTACCCGCGAGGAGTGCGACGAGTACGCCGCCATGAGCCATCAGCGCGCTGCCGCCGCGTGGCGCGAGGGCAAGTTCGACGACGAGCTCGTCGAGGTGCCGATCAAGGGCAAGAAGGGCGACATGATCATGTTCCGCGAGGACGAGGGCGTGCGCGCGGATGCGACGCCGCAATCGCTCGGCGCCCTAAAGCCCATCGAGAAGGGCGGCGTCGTCACCGCCGGCAACGCCAGCCAGCAGAACGATGCGGCCGCGTGCTGCCTCGTCGTGGCGGAGGATAAGCTGGCGGAACTGAATCTTGAGCCGATGGGCTGGTTTCATTCCTGGGCCGCCGCCGGCTGCCATCCCGCGCGCATGGGCATCGGCCCGGTGCCGGCGGTGGCGCGCCTCTTTCAACGCACGGGCATGAGCTGGGACGACATCGATCTCGTCGAACTCAATGAAGCGTTCGCGCCGCAAGTGCTGGCCGTGCTGAAGGGCTGGGGCTGGGACGATCGCGCGCGCCTCAATGTGAACGGCTCGGGCATTTCGCTCGGCCATCCGATCGGCGCGACCGGCGGGCGCATCCTCGCCAATCTGATGCGCGAATTGCATCGCCGCAAAGGCCGCTATGGCCTTGAGACGATGTGCATCGGCGGGGGCCAAGGCATCGCCGCGATCTTCGAACGCGCGTGAAGGCGCTCCTCGATCAGCTGAAGCCCGGCTTGCGCGTCTATGTGCAAGGCGGAACAGGTGAATCGCTCGGCCTCATCGCGGCGCTCAAGGCCGCGCCGGATGCGGCGGCGGGCGTCGAATTCGTGTCCGGGCTCATTCCCGGCATGAACGCCTTTGACTATGCCGCGCTCACGCCGACCACGCGGCTGACGACGTTCATGCCGATCGCCGCCTGCGCGGCGACCATCAAGGAAGGGCGCACGCGCGTGCCGCCCATGTTCTATTCCGGCATGGCCGATTGGTTTTCGCGCCAGGATTTCGATCTCGCGGTTCTCCATGTGGCGCCCGGCCGCGATGCGTTCAGCTTCGGGATCGCCGCCGATTTCGGCCCTCTCGTCTGGAAGAACGCCGCCCGCGTCTGCGCCATACTCAATGCGCGGATGCCGGCGATGAAGCGCGGCCCAATCCTACCCCGCGCGGCCTGCGATATGATCGTGGAGACGGATGATCCCCTGATTGAAACAAATGAAGCCGAGCCCAGCGAAGACCTCCGCGCCATCGCCGCCCAAATCGCCGCGCTGGTGCCAGAGGGCGCCGCGATCCAAACCGGCGTCGGCGGCGCGCCCGCGGCGGCGCTGCCTTTGCTCAAGGATCATCGCGGGCTCGTCATTCGCTCCGGCATGGTGACGGACGGCTATCGCGTGTTGGCGGAGGCGGGCGCCTTCGCGACGGACGGGCATATCACCGGCCTCGCCTTCGGATCGCGCGGCCTTTACGATTTTCTGCGCGACGCCGATCTCGTGCATTTCGCGGACGCGCATGAAACGCACGGACCGGGTCTCGGCGCGCCGGAAAAATTCACCGCGATCAATTCCGCGCTCGAGATCGATCTTTTCGGGCAGGCGAATATCGAATGGCGCGGCGAGACGCTGGTGAGCGGCGTCGGCGGGGCGCCCGATTTCACCCGCGCCGCGCGGCGATCGAAGAGCGGGCGCGCCATCATCGCGTTGCCGGCGACGGCGCAGGGCGGCAAAGTGAGTCGGATTGTGGCGCGCCTCTCCAGCCCCACCGCGTCGATCCCACGCGCGGACGTGGATACCATCGTCACCGAGCATGGCGTGGCCGAACTGATCGGCAAGAGCCCGGCCGAGCGCGCCGAGGCCTTGATCGCCATCGCCGCGCCGGCCTTTCGGGATGATCTGGCGCGGGCGCTTCGCGTCTAAGAGTTTTTCGCCCCCTCAGTCGCGCTTCGCGCGACAGCTCTCCCGCGCGCGGGGGAGCAAGGTGCGGTTTCCTCCCCGTTTACGGGGAAGGTGTCGCCGAAGGCGACGGAGGGGGCATGAGCCTGCCGCGACGGGAGCGGCGATGGCGCGCTGGTTTTTTTTCCGCGTGCGCGGCATGGTCGCGTCAAATCTTTTCGGGAGGAGCCGAACATGGGCGAGGCATGGATCATTGACGCGGCGCGCACGCCGCGCGGCATTGGCAAGCCGGGCAAGGGCGCGCTGTCCGAGGTTCATCCCCAGCGGATTCTGTCCACGGTGCTCAAGGCGCTCGCGGAGCGTAACGGCATGAACACCGCCGAGGTGGACGACGTGATCGCCGGCTGCGGCTCGCCCATTTCCAAGCAGGGCGGGTGCGTGGCGCGCATGGCCGCGCTCGATGCGGGCTACAGCGTCGATGCGCCCGGCGTGCAGCTCTCGCGCTTCTGCGGCTCGGCGCTGACGGCGGTCAATCTCGCGGCCATGGGCATCATGTCGGGTCAGCAGGACCTCGTCGTCGCGGGCGGCGTGGAGCAGATGTCGATGCGCGTGCCGGGCGCGGGCTCGCCCTTCCTCGATGGCGACAACGCCGATCTGCGCGCGCGCTATCCGCAGCCGCACCAGGGCGTGTGCGCCGATCTCATCGCCACGCTCGACGGGATCAGCCGCGAGGACGCCGACAAGCTCGCGCTGGAAAGCCAGCGCCGCGCCGACATCGCCATAAAGAACAATTATTTCAAGAACAGCGTCGTGCCCGTCTATCATCCCGATGGCAGGCTCGCGCTCGACAAGGAAGAATTCCCGCGCCCGCAGACGACGCTGGAAGGCCTTTCGTCGCTGCAGCCCTCCTTCGCGGGCATGTATGGCGTCGCGCTCAATGAAGCGGGCGAGAGCTATAAGGCGCTCGTGGAGCAGGTCTATCCGGGCGTCGCCATCAATCACATCCACCATGCGGGCAATTCGTCGGGCGTGGTGGACGGCGCCTCGGGCGTCGTGCTCGCCTCGCCCGACTACGCCAAGGCGCAAGGCTGGAAGCCGCGCGCGCGCGTCATCATGACGGCGAACGCAGGCGATTCGCCCACGCTCATGCTCACCGCGCCGACCCCGGCGGTGCGGAAGGTGTTGAAAAAGGCGAAGATGACCTTGAAGGACATCGATCTCATCGAGATCAACGAGGCCTTCGCCGCGATCCCGCTCAAGGTGATGCGCGATCTCGACATGGATCCGGACAAGGTCAACGTGAATGGCGGCGCCATGGCGCTCGGCCATCCGATCGGCGCCACCGGCGCGATGCTCGTCGGCACGGTGCTCGACGAATTGGAGCGGCGCGGCCTCTCCACCGGCCTCGTCACCATGTGCACGGGCGGGGGCATGGCGCCCGCTCTCATCATCGAACGCATCTGATCGGAGCCACGCGCTTATGCTGAACACGTCGGGCCGCACGTCCTATACCGAAAATCATGAGATTTTCCGCGCCAGCGTGCGCAAATTCTTTGACGCCGAACTCGTGCCCAATCTCGATCGCTGGGAGGAGGAGGGCATCGTCGATCGCAAATTCTGGCGCGCGTGCGGCGAGGCGGGGCTTTTGTGCCCCACCGTGCCGGAGGAGCTTGGCGGGCTCGGCCTCGATTTCGGCTACAACGCCGTGATCGATGAAGAACTCGCCTATGCCGGCTCGTCGGCCGGCATCACGCTGCAATCGGATATCGTGGCCGATTACTTCGTCTCCTACGGCTCGCCCGAGCAGAAGGAGCGCTTCTTGCCGAAAATGATCTCCGGCGAATGCATCACCGCCATCGCCATGACGGAGCCGGGCACGGGTTCGGATTTGCAGGGCGTCAAAACCACGGCGCGGCGCGACGGCAATCATTACGTGATCAACGGGTCGAAGACCTACATTACCAATGGCCAGAACGCCGATGTCGTGATCGTGGTCGCCAAGACCGATCCGAATGCGGGCGCGAAAGGCATTTCGCTGATCCTCGTGGAATCCGATCGCGACGGTTTCGCGCGCGGGCGCAATCTCGACAAGATCGGCCAGAACTCGGCAGATACGTCCGAATTGTTCTTCAATGACGTGCGCGTGCCGACCAGCAATTGCCTCGGCGAGGAAGGCAAGGGCTTCATCTATCTGATGAGTCAGCTGCCGCAGGAGCGGCTCGGCATCGCCATCAGCGCGCAAGCAGGCGCGCAGCGTGCGTTCGATGAGGCGGTGAAATTCACCAAGGAGCGCAAGGCGTTCGGGCAGACGATCTTCGATTTCCAGAACACGAAATTCACGCTGGCGGCGCTGCAGGCCAAGCTGCAAGTGGGCTGGGCGCATGTGGATTGGGCGTTGAAGCGCCACATGGAGGGCAAGCTCACGGCGGCCGAGGGCTCCGCCGCCAAGCTCTTCCACACCGAACTGCAATGGGAGGTGTGCGACGCGAGCCTGCAATTGCATGGCGGCGCCGGCTACATGAACGAATATCCGATCGCGCGCCTGTGGCGCGATGCGCGCGTGCAGCGCATCTATGGCGGCACGAGCGAGATCATGAAGGAAGTGGTGAGCCGCACGATCTAGGTATTCAAGCGGCGCTCGTGCAGATCAGCAATTGGCCTTCAAGGCCGGCCTTGCGGTGATGCGCGATCGCCGCCACCTCCGGCGAGGTGGCGATGCGCACGAAATCCGCTGCGGACGGATATTCAACGAGCGCGATCGCATCCCACACCGGCTCCACCGCGCCTATAATGAGCGCATGCGCCGGCCCATTGAACAAAATCCGTCCGCCGTTTTGGATGACGAAGGGCATCATCGCCTCGCCATAGCGCATATAGGCCTCGCGCCCGCTCAATTCCGGCTCGCCGGGCGCGTCATACGCAGCCTTGTCCTTGAACTTGAGGAGATTGAGCATCGTCACCGGGCCGGCGACGCCCAGTGACAATAGCGCCTGCAATTGCGCCCCGGTCGGGTTCACCGCGTTGGAAACAAGCATGCGCGCCTCCCAATATTGGCATTATTAGTGCCATATTGCGCGCGCGCTGGCAATCACACCGCGATCAAGCCGCCATCGACCGGAATCGTCTGCCCATAAATGTAGGAGGAGAGCGGCGAGGCCAGGAACATCGCCACATTGGCCATGTCCTCCGGCAGGCCAAGCCGCGCGGCCGGAATGCGACGAAGGCTCGCTTCGAGCCGCTCGGGATTTTGCGTCGTTACCTTGGTGAGCTTGGTGTCGACGAGGCCCGGCGCGATGCCGTTCACGCGAATGCCGTCGCGCGCCCATGCGACCGCCAGCGTGCGAGTCAGCCCCACCGCGCCCGCCTTCGAGGCGGCGTAGGCGGGATTGCCCATGGTGGAATGAAAGCCGGCGGTGGAGCTGATCGTGATGATCGCGCCCTTGGCGGCTTTCAACATCTCATGGCAGCGCAGCGCGCAGGCCATGAGGCTGTTCAAATTCACATCCACCACTTTTTCAAAGCCCGGCATTTCGAACTCGCCGCGCTTGTAGATCACGGTGCCTTGGCAGAGCACGAGCACGTCGAGCTTGGCGAAGGTCAGCGGCGCCTTGGCCACATTCTCCGCATGCTCGACATTCACTTGTGTATAGGTGACGCCGCTAAGATCGGAGCCGTCCTCGATGCTGTAATCGCTGGCCTTCGCGCGCGTGCCCCAGACATGCACGTCCGCGCCGGCGGCGCGAAAGCCTTGAGAAATGCCACTGCCGATGCCGCTCGAGCCGCCGACGACGAGCACGGTCTTGCCGCTGAAATCGAGCGGATTCATTGGGTTCCTCCTGATGTGATCTTGCGATTGGCGCGGGCGAAAAGGGCGAGCGTGTGCGCGTGCAATTGATCGCCCGTCGCTTTCGGCGCCTTGCCGGCGCAGGCGCGCGCGAACGTGCCTTCCAGGATGATGCCGATCTTGTAGCAGGCGAGCACTTCGAACCAGTCGACGCTGGAGACGTCGCGGCCGGTCTGCTCGTGATATCGCGCAATGAGTTCGCTTCGGGTTGGAAAGCCGTCGCCCGGCTGCAGTGACAGCATGGTCTGCGGCTCGCTCTCGTCGGGCCAGCCGGAGAGGAGATTGCCCAGATCGACCAGCGGATCGCCGAGCGTGGCCAATTCCCAATCCACGACCGCCGCGAGCTTCGGCGCATCGGCGCGGAACATCACATTGCCGAAATGGAAATCGCCATGAATGAGGCCGGGTCGGAAATCACTCGAGATATTGGCGGCGAGCCAGTCCGCGACGCGTTCGATGCCAGGAATGGAATCCGGACCCGGCCAGCCCGGGAATTCCTTGTAGGCGTCGAGCCAGGCGCGCCAGCGCGGAACCTGCCGCTCAAGATAGCCGTCGATCTTGCCGAAATCGGCGAGGCCGACGCCGACATGATCGACACGCGCGAGCGCGGCGATCGCGTCGACCATCTCCAACCCCATCGCATGGCGCCAAGATGCGTTCTGCACATAAGGCGTCGCCAGCTTCACGCGCGGATTGAAGCCCTCCACGGGCGCCATCAGATAGAAGGCGCAGCCGATCACGTCCTCGCGCGGACAGCCTGCGATGAAGGCGGGATGGGGCACGTCCGATCCCGCGAGCGCGGCCAGAAGGCGCGCCTCGCGCCGCATGGTTTCGTTGGAATTGGCGCGCACGTGCGGCGGCGGTCCGCGAAACACGAAGCCGCGCGCGCCGCGCTTGAATTTGATCAGCACGTTTTGCGTGCCGCCGGCGAGCGGCTCGATATCGGTGATCGGCCCGCTTTCAAGGCCTTCGCCGTCCATCCAGGCGGCGATGCGTTCCGCATCGAACGCGCCGGTCCAGATCGGGCCGCTCACGCCGCGATCCAGCCTTGCGCGATGGCGGCGTCCGCGCGCGCGCGTGACGGTCCGCCGAGCATCTGGCGATCGAAGCCGATGCGTTTGAACCAATAATGAAGGCCCAGAAGATCGGTGAAGCCCATGCCGCCATGCACCTCCGTGGCCGTGCGCGCGACGAACGTGCCCACTTCGCTGAGGTGCGCCTTCACATGCGCGGCGTGCGCGGTGAATCGATCGGGCGCAGCGCCATGCGCGTGCGCGGCGTACCAGAGGAGCGCGCGGCACGGCTCAAGCTCGGCCGCCATCTCCGCGCAGAGATGCTTCACCGCCTGGAACGAGGCGATCACGCGGCCGAATTGCTTGCGCTCCTTCGCATAGGCCACTGCCTGATCGAGCATGGCCTGCGCGGCGCCGAGGCAATCGGCGGCGAGCGCGACGCGGCCCGCATCGATCGCCTCGCGCAGCGCCGCTTTAGGATTGCCGCTTGTCAGCGCTTCGGCCGGCGCGTTGGAGAGGCGCAGTTCGACGATGGGCCGCGTGCGGTCGATCGTCGGCATGGCGATGATGTCGCAATCGCCCGCATCGACCAGGAAGAGCGCGCCCGTCGCGTCGGCGATCAAGAATTTGTGCGCCCCGCGCGCATCGAGCACAGCCAGCGTCTTGCCGCTCAGCCTGCCATTGGCGGCGATGATCGCAGCGCCGTCGCGCGCGCCGCCGGCATGTTCGCTGAGGGCGGCCCCGATAATGAGTTCGCCGGCGGCGATCTTCGGCAGATAGGCGCCTTGCTGCGCCGGCGATCCCGCCGCGCGCAGCGCGAGCGGGGCGATCACGCAGGCGCCGACGAATGGCGCGGGCGCGATGGAATAGCCCAGAGCTTCGCTGATCAAGGCGGCATCGAGAAGCCCGAGGCCGAGGCCGCCATGTTCCTCCGCGATCAGCACGCCCGCCGCGCCGAGGTCGACCAGCGCGGCCCAGACATCTGTTGGAAGCTCATCCGGCGCCGCCGCCGCCTTGCGCACGCGGTCAAGCGGCGCGGCGCGCTTCAATCCGCCGGCGAGGCTTTCCGTCATCAACTTCTGATCTTGGCTCAGCGCGAATTCCATGCCTCGCCTCCTTCAAGCCGCCGGCTTCGGTTCGCGCGGCATGCCAAGGCCGCGCTCCGAAATGATGTTCTTCTGGATCTGCGCGGTGCCGCCGCCGATGATGAGGCCGAGATCGAACATGTAGTCTCGCTGCCATACGCCGTCGCGCCGGAGATGCTCGCCGCCCTCATAGAGCATGCCGAGTTCGCCCAGCGCATCGATGGCGAACGCGGCGAGTTGATGATTGAGTTCGCAGCCCTGCAGCTTGACGATGAGGCCGGCCAATCCCGGGCTCTCCTTCTTCAACGCCGAGGTGAGCAGGCGCAGGCCGTGATATTCCATCGCCAGCACGCGCGCCTGCAGCTTCAACAGACGATCGCGCCAGACTGGATCGTCCATCAGGCGATGGCCGTCCACCGTCTCGTGCTTCAAGATATCGACCAGCGCGCGAAACCGGGCATGGGCGGCGTTGGGATCGCCCAGCATGCCGCGCTCATGCGTGAGCGTGGCGTTCGCTACCATCCAGCCTTGCCCGCGCTTGCCGACGATTTGCGATTTCGGCACGCGCACATCGGTGAAGAACACTTCGTTGAATTCGGCGTTTCCCGTCATGGTCATCAGCGGGCGCACCTCGATGCCCGGCGTCTTCATCGAGAACAGCAGATAGGAGATGCCTTCGTGCTTCGGCGCGTTCGGCTCCGTGCGCACGAGGCAGAAGATCATGTCGGCGAATTGCGCCGTCGAGGTCCAAATCTTTTGGCCGTTGATGATGAAATCGTCGCCGTCCTCGCTCGCGCGCGTCTGCAGATTGGCGAGGTCGGAGCCCGCGCCGGGCTCGGAATAGCCCTGGCACCAGATGATCTCGCCGCGAATGGTGGGCGGTATGAAGTGGCGCTTCTGCTCTTCCGTGCCGAGCTCGAGCAGCGTTGGCACGAGCATGGAGATGCCTTGGTTCGCCATGCCCATCGGCAGGCCCGCCGCGGTGAATTCCTCGGCGATGATCCGGCTTTTCAGAATGTCGGGCGCCGCGCCATGGCCGCCATATTCCTTCGGGATCGTGCGGGCGGCATAGCCGTTCTCGATCAGCAGAAGCTGCCAGGCGCGCATGTCCTCCATGCGCGCGCCGCGCTTGGGCGCGTGCTTGCGATGCGCTTCCAGAAAGCTTCGCACCTCGCCGCGGAACGCTTCATAGGCGGGCCCATAAGCGAGATCCATCGCGCGCTCCTCTTATATCGTTCGCCCTGGCGTAGGACCCGCGCCGAGCGCGGTCAAGCAGCGGGGAAGGTCGCTGCGAGCGCGGCGATCCAGGCTTTCACGGCATCCTTCTTTTCGATCGGCGTCTTGCCGTGACGGACGATGATGAGATCACGCTGGGGAACCATCAGCGTGTATTGGCCGTCATAGCCGTTGGCGGAAAAGCTGCCGTGCCCCGCCATGCCAAGCCAGAAATGCGCGCCATAGGCTTCGGCGTCGTTGGGACCCAGCGTCGGCGTGGGCGTGCGCGCATAATCGATCCAAGCGCGCGGCAGAAGCTGTGCGCCCTCCCAAACGCCGCCGCGCAGATAAAGGAAACCGAAGCGCGCGAAGTCGCGCGCGCTGGCGAAGCAATAGGACGAGCCGATGAACGTGCCCGCCGCGTCGAATTTCGGCTTCACGCTGGTCATGCCGAGCGGATCGAACAGGCGCGCGCGCATGAAGCGTTCGAAGTCGGCGCGGTCCGCGCCGAGCGCGCGGGCGGCGCAGCGCGCGACGATATTGGTCGTGCCGCTGGCATAGGAAAACACCGTATCGGGCGCATGTGCGAGCGGCTTGGCGGCGGCAAAGGCGGCGACATCGCTTTTGCCGCGCCCATACAGCATTTCGATCACGTCGGAGCCCGAGCTCGGCGCGTAATCCTCGTTGAAGGCGAGCCCGCTCGACATGCGCAGCAATATGTCGAGACTGATCGCGCGGCGCGGATCGCTCGGCGTGCTCCATTCCGGAACATCGGCGGGCGCAGCGATGTCGATCTTTCCGTCCGCCGCGATGAGGCCGACGAGCGCCTGCGTGACGCTCTTGGCCTTGGACCAGGAAGGATAGGTCTTTCCCGGCCCAAAGCCCGCGCCATAGGCTTCGAACACGAGCCGCCCGCGCTGCACGATCACCAGCGCATGGGTTTCGCCGAACGCTTCTGTCGGTTGGGCCTTGAACGCCGCATCGACCAGCGCGTCGAAGCGCGCGCGATCCTGCGTCGCGGGAAGCGGCCCTTCCGGCCAGGCATAAGTGGGCCAAGGCGTCCCCGCCGGCTGCGCGGGGAGCGCGACAAGGCTCACTCCGCGCTCGCCTTCTTCTTGGCCTTGGAGAGATCGGGCGCGTTCGTCGTCGGGATCGGGCTGCCGCCCTGCATGGTTTCGGAGAGCGCCTTCACCGCGCGCTCATTCTCCATGATCTTAGCCATGACAGCTTGGCCCGCGCGCTCGAAGCTCTCGCGATTGTCCATCACGAATTTTTGCGAGATGCGTAGATTCTCGGTGTATTTGTTGATTTCCGGAATGACGTAACGCGCCACCATCTCCCAGGAGCGGAAGGTCGCGGCCGGATCGGCCCAATCGTGCGCGAAGCCGATCACCGCGCCGCAGCCGCCGGAAAGATCGACGATCTTCTTGATCATGGCGACGAGATCGTCCGGCGTGCCGATCACGGCGCTGGAGCCGTCGATCCAGGCGGTTTTTTCCACCGCCTCGTCTGGCGAGGAGAAGCGCTCCGCGCCGGGGCGCTTCAGCGTGTCGAGCGTGTATTCGTTGTGCCAGCGCATCAGGCCCTTGCCGGCTTCGCGCCGCGCCTCCTCGCGCGTTTCGGCCACGTGCCAGGAGATCAGGACGCGCCAATTCTTGCGGTCGATCGTCTTGCCGGACTTGGCGGCCGCGTCCTCCGCGAAGCCCCATTGCGTCTTGAGCGCGGTGAGGCCGCCCGCCTGCATCGAGCCGAGCGAGATGATGCCCACGCCATGCTTGCCCGCGAGAGTCATGCCGGACGGGCTCACTTGCGAGGCCACCACGCACGGCATCTCCTCCTGCATGGGCAGGAGTTGCAGCTTGGCGTCCTTCATCGTGAACCAATCGCTCTCATGCGTGACGCGCTCGCCCTTGAAGAGCCGCAGGATCACGCCCAGCGCTTCGTCCTGACGATCGCGCTGCGTCATCGGATCGATGTTGAGCGTGTATGCGTCGGACGGCAGCGCGCCGGGACCGGAGCCGAACATGGCGCGTCCGCCCGTCATCCAATCCAACTGCACCATGCGCTGTGCTACATTGAACGGATGGTGATAGGGCAAGGAGACGACGCCGGTGCCGAGCTTGATGCGCTGCGTGCGCTCGCCCGCGGCAGCGAGGAACATTTCCGGCGAGGCGATCATCTCCCAGCCGCTGGAATGGTGCTCGCCGCACCAGAATTCGTCATAGCCGAGCTTGTCGAGCAGGGCGGCGAACTCAAGATCGCGCCGGAACAGCGTGTAGGGATTTTCACCGACCGGGTGATGCGGCGCCAGGAACGTCCCGAAGCGAAGCCGGCTCATGTCTCTCACTCCCCATAAACTTATAACGCACTCTAAGCGCGCGCGTGGGGCGGAGGCAATCGCAGGCTCCACGCGCCATTGACGGCGCCACGCGGGCGCGCTTCATCCCAGCGCCGACGCGCGATGAGAGCTTCCCCAACGTGACCACTTCCTCCGGAACGGCCCTGCGCGGGCCGATGGCGATCGTGTTCGGCGTCTCCATGGTCACGGCCATCGGCAATACCGGCATGCAATCGGTGCTGCCGGCGATCGGGCGCGAGATCGGCATGCCCGATGCGCTGGTCGTCTCCATCTTTTCGCTCTCGGCGCTGCTCTGGGCGGTGATGAGCCCCTATTGGGCGCGGCGCAGCGACCGGGAGGGCCGCAAGCCGCTCATCATGCTGGGCCTGTGGGGCTATCTCGCCTCGATGGTGGGGTGCGGCCTCGTCGTCGCCGCGGGCCTTGCCCACCTCGCCGCGCCGGTGGTGATTTTCATCTTCTTCCTGCTGGCGCGCGCGTTGTTCGGCGGCATCGGCTCGGCCTCCAATCCGGCGATGCAGGCCTTCGTGGCCGAGCGCTCCTCGCGCGAGGAACGCACAGAGGCGATGGCGATGCTCGCCGGCGCGTTCGGCCTGGGCACCATTATCGGTCCGGCCATCGCGCCATTTTTCGTGCTGCCCTTCGTGTCGTTTTCCGGGCCGATGTTCGCGTTCGCGCTGATGGCGGCGGGAATGCTGTGGTGGGCGCATCGCGGCCTGCCGGACGATCCGCCCGTGGTCGCGGCGGCGCCGCCAAGCGATGCGCCGCGCTCGCGCTGGGCCTCGTTTCGCGGCGAGCTCGCGCTCTGGCGCGACCGGCGCGTGCTGCCGTTTCTGATCTATTCGTTTCTGATCGCCTCGTGCCAGACCGTGCAGGGCCAGACGCTCGGCTTCATGATCATCGACAAGATGGGCCTGCCGCCGATCGAGGCGCAGGGCTTCACCGCCGTCGCCATGATGTCCGGCGCGGTGGCCGGCCTGCTTGGCCAATGGGGCTTCATCCGCATGTTCCGGATGAGCCCGCGCGCGCTGTTGCGCATCGGCGCGGGGCTCGCGGCGGCCGCCAATCTCATCACCGCGTTCGCGCCGGATTATTGGACGGTCGTCATCGGCTATGCGCTGGCGAGCCTTGGCTACGCGTTCGCGCGGCCCGGCTTTTCGGCGGGCTTGTCGCTCGCGGTCGGCGCGGACGAGCAGGCGCGCGTCGCGGGCGCCATTTCGGCGATCAATGGCGGAAATGTGATCCTCGTGCCTTTGATCGGCATTCTGCTGTATCAATGGTTCGGCGCGGCGCCCTTTATACTGAACGCGATCATCCTCCTGGCGATGCTTGCTTTCGCTTATTGGAGCTTTGCTTTGCGCAATGCCGGCATGAGCCCGGCCACGGAAGCGCATTCCACCGCCGCGGCGCTTGAAAAAACCGATGAGGGCGGGGGTTCTGTTTAGGCCGCGCGCGCAAGTCGTGCTAGGCAGAACGCATGACACACCACCCCTCCCGCCGTTCGCTCATGGCGGGCGCCGGGGCTCTCGCACTCGCCTCCTGCGCGCGCGCCGGCGCCGCTGAGCGTACAAATGTCTTGCCGCGTGCGCGCCGTATCAGGCGCGCGCTCGCCGCGCCGATGCGTGGGATCAATACGCATCAGCACAGCAACGAAGCCGCGTTCGATCACGCGCGCGGCGCGGGCTTCTCGTTTTTGCGCGCGGATATCTTCTGGCATCAGCTCGAGCGCGGCGGGCAATACGATTTCGCGATCTATGATCGCTTCGCCGAGCTGATGGCCGCGCGCGGCCTCGGCGTTCTTTACGTGCTCGCCTACGGCCATCCAGATCATCCCAATCTCGACGGCGACGATCCCGAAGCGCTCACGCATTTCAACGCCTATGCCGGCGCGGTCGTCGCGCGGTATCGCGGGCGCGGTTACGATTACGAAATCTGGAACGAACCGGACGTGGAGGAAAAGGCGTTCCTGCCTCCGGCACGCTTCGCGGACATGGTCGTCTCCACCGCCGCGACGGTGCGGGGCGCCGATCCCGACGCCAAGATCATCTGCGGTGGGCTTTCCTGGGTCGATTTCGCCTATCTCGATCCGATGCTCGCGCGTTTCGGCCGTCGCCGTCCCAACGTCGATGCGGTGGGCATGCACTTTTATCGGTCGACGCGGCCTGAAACCGCGATCGACGATATCGCGCTTCTGCGCGCCCGCTTGCGCCCCGTGTTCGGCGACAAGCCGTTGTGGAACACGGAATGGGGCTATTCGTCCGCGCAATTGCCCGATCTCGGTCAAGGCCTGGACGGCCATGCCGAGGACAATCGCCAGCGCCAGGCCGCGCTTTTGTCGCGGCAATTTCTCGTCGCTTGGCAGACCGGGCTTGAGCGCACGGTCTGGTATGAATTGCAGGATCGATCGGGCGATGCGCGCCACGGCGATTCCAATCTCGGCCTGTTGGCGGGCGAGCGGCCCAAGCCCGCCTATTACGCTGCGCGAACCTTCGATGAGGTCGCGCGTGGACGTCGCCTGATCGGAACGTATGACGGCATGCCCGGCGGCGTGCGCGGGCTGAAGCTGCGCGGCGGGGACGATGTCGTGGCCGTGCTCTGGTGCGAGACGTTCGGCGCGCGGCAGACGATCCGCGTCCCCGGCTTCGTGAGCGCGCGCTCCATGCTGGGCGCGCCGGTGCGCCCCGCGGGCCTCACCGACGGCGCCGCGGAGCTCGTCTTGGCGGAAGCGGACGGGCCGGTCTTCGTCACGCTCGCCCGCTGAGCGCAGATTTTTTGGGGTCGGCGTATGCAACCGGGCGCAAAGGCGCCTTAGCATCGCGCGCATGACCAATCCCAACGCGTTCGCCAATTACCCGCTCGACAGGGCCGCCCATCACCGCCGCGACGCGGCCTGGATCAGGAGCGCTCTGGAGAGCGAGGCGGCGCGCGTCGTCATCTTCCATCGTCTGCAGCCCTTTCTGCTGGAGGAGGGACGCGCGCGCAGCGTCGGCTGGATGGGCGCGCATGCGCGCACCGCGCTCGCCGGCGCGGGGCCCGTGCTATTTCTTGGGCTCGACGCCGATCAGGCGCCGCATTTCGCCGTCGAGGCGCCGGACGACATGAACCCCGCTGAATTTCCGCTCGCGGACATGGGCGGCTTCTTCGATTTGCGCGCGGCGTCCGCCTCGATCCCGGCGGGCGATCTGGCGGTGCTCGGGTGCGCGAAATGGCTGTTCGATTGGCACAAGCGCCACGGCTTCTGCGCGGCCTGCGGCGCGGGCACCGCGATGCTGGAGGCGGGTTGGAAGCGCGTGTGCCCTGCTTGCAAGACGGAGCATTTTCCGCGCGTCGATCCCGTCGTGATCATGGCGCCCATCAAGGGCGACAAGGTCTGCCTCGGTCGGGGCCCGAATTTTCCGAAGAGCATGTTCTCCGCGCTCGCCGGCTTCATCGAGCCTGGCGAATGCATCGAGGATTCCGTCGCGCGTGAAGTGCTGGAGGAGGTCGGCCTCAAGGTCACCAGCGTGCGCTTTCATTCCACCCAGCCCTGGCCGTTTCCGTCCTCCTTGATGATCGGCGCCTTGTGCGAAGTGGAGGACGAAACGATCAACATCGATCCCGAGGAAATCGCCGAGGCGCGCTGGTTCACCCGCGCGGAGGTGCGGCTGATGCTGGACGGCAAGTTCGACGGCGCATGGGCGCCGCCGCCCATGGCCATCGCGCACCAGATCCTCAAGGCATGGGTGGAAGAGGTCTAAGCACTCAGCAATGCGTGCAATCGGCGCGATCCTCGCGCTCGATCTGCAGCGTCACATGGCCGATGCCGAAGCGCGCCTTCAATCCCTCGCGCGCGGCCCGCAGGAAATTATCGTCGCCGCCCGCTTCGCGCACCAGATGGGCGGTGAGCGCCGTCTCCGTCGCGCTCATGCCCCATACATGCAGATCGTGCACGGCGCGCACGCCGTCGAGCGCGGCCAGATGCGCGCGCACATCCTCCACGCGGATGCGCGCGGGCGCAGCGTCGAGCGCAAGATCGAGCGAATCGCGCAACAGGCCCCACGTGCTCCACAAGATCGCGGCCACCACGGCCACGCTCACCGCAGGATCGATCCAGGCCGCGCCGGTGCGCCAAACCAGAAAGCCCGCCGCGATCACGGCCAGCGAGACGCCCGCATCCGCCGCCATGTGCAGGAAGGCGCCGCGCGCATTGATGTCGTGCGCCTGGTCGCGCAGGAACAAGAGCGCCGTCGCGCCATTGACGATGACGCCCGCGGCCGCCACCGCCATCACCAGCCCAGCGTCGATGGCCTCCGGCGCGGCGAGCCGGCGCAGCGCCTCCCAGGCGATCGCGCCGCTGGCCGCGACCAGCAACAACGCATTGGCGAGCGCGGCGAGAATGGTGGCCTTGGAAAATCCGTAGGTGCGCTGCGCGCCGGCGGCGCGCGCGGCGAGCCATGCCGCCCCGCCCGCCAAGGCAAGGCCGAGCACGTCCGAAAGATTGTGCGCCGCGTCGGAGAGAAGCGCCGTCGAATTGGCGTAGAAGCCCGCCGCCGTCTCGATCGCGACGAAGCCGAGATTGAGCGCGAGCGCTATGGAATAACGTTTCGTAAGGGCGGCGCCGGGGCGGGGATGGTGATGATGGTGGCCGTGCGGGCCGTGATCATGGGCGTGGCCGTGCGCGTGCATGCCGTTTCTCCATGCGTGCTTTCGCGGGCGGACGCAATATTTTCCTCCGCCTGGCTTTAATTCACGACCTTTATTGGCCGGTTTCTGGCGCGGCGCGGCAACAACGAAAACAATTTCCCGTTGCGGCGCGATATGTAACCTAACCTCTTTACGGAACTTGTTCGTGACCGCCTTGACTGAAGCCGCGGCGCCCGCCCGCTCCAACATTCACGCCGAGCGCGTCGCGCGCCTCACGCAGCTCGAGGCGCGGCTGCGCTGGCTGTCCGCTTGGACGATCCACAACGCCAATCATCTGCGCGAAAGCCGCGATGGGCTGAAGGTTGGGGGTCATCAGGCCTCGTGCGCATCGATGACCACGATCATGGCCACGCTCTATTTCGACGCCTTGCGTCCGGAGGATCGCGTCGCCGTCAAGCCGCATGCGAGTCCGGTCTTTCACGCCATCCAATATCTGTATGGCCGTCAGACCCGCGATCAGCTTGAGCGCTTCCGCGCCTTTGGCGGCGCGCAATCCTATCCCTCGCGCACCAAGGACATCGACGACGTCGATTTTTCCACTGGCTCGGTGGGCCTCGGCGTCGCCATCACGTCGTTCGCCGCGCTGACGCAGGATTATTTGGAAGCGCATGGTTGGCTCGATCCGGCGCGCAAGGGGCGCATGATCGCGCTTTTGGGCGACGCCGAACTCGACGAAGGCAACATCTATGAATGCCTGATCGAGGCCTACAAGCACGATATCCGCAATACGTGGTGGATTATCGATTATAATCGCCAGAGCCTCGATGCGACGACCGCCGACCGCATGTTCAATCGCTTCGACGACGTGTTCCGCACGATGGGATGGCGCGTCATCACCTTGAAGCATGGCAAGCTGCAGCGCGAGACATTTGCGCAAGCGGGCGGCGCTGCGATCCGAGACTGGATCGAAACGTGTTCAAACGCGGAATTCGCCGCGCTGACTTATGGCGGGGGCGCTGCCTGGCGCGCGCGGCTCACGCGCGATCTGGCCGATGCGCCCGAGACGCTCGCGCTCATCTCTAGCTTCGACGACGCGCATCTGCATCGCGTGATGACCACGCTGGGCGGGCATTGCGTGGAGACGCTGCTCGACGCCTATGCCGAGGCGCAGGACGACCAGCCCACCTTGATCATCGCCTACACGATCAAGGGATTTGGCACGCCGCTGCAAGGCCACAAGGACAATCATGCCGGCCTCATGACGCCCACGCAGATCGAAGGCTTGCGCGATGCGCTGGGCGTGCCCGCGGGGGCTGAATGGGCGCCCTATGGCGGCCTTGCGCCCGACGAGGCGGCGGAGACGCGGCGTTTCGTGGAGGCAGCGCCGTTCGCCGAACAGCGCCAGCGGCGCTTTGAGGCCGCGCGCATCGCCGTGCCCGCGCGCGGGGCGTTTCCGCAGCCGGATGGCGCGCTGCAATCCACGCAAGCGGCCTTCGGGCGCATTCTTTTGGATCTCGCGAAATCCGATCTGCCGATCGCGCAGCGCCTCGTCACGACCTCGCCCGACGTTACGGTGTCCACAAATCTTGGCGGCTTCGTCAATCAGCGCGGTTTGTTCCGCCGCCGTGACCTGCCGGACGTGTTTCGCCGCGCCAAAATCCCCTCCGCGCAGAAATGGGAGGGCGGCGCCGCTGGCCAGCACGTCGAATTGGGCATCGCCGAGCACAATCTTTTTTTGGCCCTCGCCGCGCTCGGCCTTTCGGCGCCGCTTTGGGGCGAGCGCCTGCTTCCTGTCGGCACCGTCTATGACCCGTTCATCGCGCGCGGTCTCGATGCGCTGAATTATGCCTGCTATCAGGACGCGCGATTCATGCTGGTGGCGACGCCATCCGGCGTGACGCTTGGCCCCGAGGGCGGCGCGCATCAATCCATCTCGACGCCGCTGATCGGAATCGGCCAGCCCAAGCTCACCTATATCGAGCCCGCCTTCGTGGACGAATTGTCGGAGCTGATGCGCTGGTCATTTGAGCACATGCAGGATGAGGAGGGCGGGTCGGTCTATTTGCGCCTCACCACGCGCGCGATCACGCAGCCGGCGCGCGCGGACGATGCGTGGCGCGACGACGCGCTCAGGGGCGCCTATTGGCTGCAGCCGCCGGCGCCGGGCGCGCAATGCGCGATCGCGTTCTGTGGCGCGCTCGCGCCGGAAGTGCTGGAAGCCGCGTCCGCGCTTGCGGAGGACATGCCGGGCCTTGGTGTCCTTAACGTGGTCTCGCCCGGGCTATTGCACCGCGATTGGATCGCCTCGCGGCGCCAGCGGTGGAAGGGGGGCCCAGCCCTCAAGAGCCACGCCGAAACTCTTTTAGCGCCGCTCGCACCCAGCGCGGGTCTCGTCACCGTGCTGGACGGCTCGCCCGCCGCGCTCTCCTGGCTTGGCGGCGTGCTGGGCCACCGCGTGAGCCCGCTCGGAATCGACACGTTCGGCCAGGTCGGCGATCTGCCTGACCTTTATCGCGCCTATCGGCTTGACGCCGACGCCATCATCGAGGCGTGCGCGGCCCTGTTCATCGCGTAACCGCGCACCCGCGGGCCGCGTAATCTCCTTGGGTGGGCGGAGAGGGGAAATGCGCGCGGAGGTGATCGCGGCTGCTGTTGCCTGGCTGGGCTTCTTGGCCTGGATGGGCGTTGGCGCGCTTGTTTGGCTGGTCTTGGCGCTGGGCGGGTTCAAGCGCTTCGACGCGAACGCCGCCGCCGCTCCTTGGCGTGTGAAGCTTTTGCTCTTGCCCGGCGCGGCGCTACTCTGGCCCTGGATGATCGCGCGCTTCCTTGGCGCGCGCCCGCGGGAGGATCGCGCCATGGAGGACAGCGCGTCATGACTCGCGGCCAAAGGCGGGCGCATGCGCGCGCGTGGCCGCTGATCGGCGTGGTGATCGCGCTGGTGATGATCGGTGCTCTGTATGAGCGCACGCGGATCGCGGATGCGGCCGCCGCGTTCGTGGCGCCGCGCTGATGGCGCACCTCTATCGCCTTGTCACGTGGACGCCGTTCAAGAAACTCGTCGATGGCGCATTGCTCGCGGGCGTCGTCGTATTCCTGGCGGTTTATGTCGTCGTGTCATTGGCGGTCGCGCCGGCGGAGGGACGCGCGAGCGAAATTCAAGTGCTCATCCGCGCGTCCGGCGCCGCCGCGTTCGCGTTGCTGACATTGATCTTGGCGATCGGCCCCTTGGCGCGGCTCGCGCCGCGCATCTTCCTGCCGCTTCTTTATAATCGTCGCCATTTCGGCGTCACGTGCTTCGCGCTCGCGCTTCTCCATGCGGGGCTGGTGATCCTTTGGTATCACGGCTTTTCCGACATCAATCCCTTCATCTCGCTGCTGATTTCAAACCCGCGTTACGATGCGCTGGCGGGCTTTCCGTTCGAATCGCTCGGCTTGGCCGCGCTCTTGATTCTGTTCGTCATGGCCGCGACCAGCCATGATTTCTGGAACGCCAATCTCGGCCCGCGCTTCTGGAAGGCGCTGCACATGCTGGTCTACGCTGCCTATGTGCTGTTGGTCGCGCATATCATGCTTGGCGCCGTGCAGGCCGAGAAAGTCGCGCTCTATCCCGCCTTGGTCGGCGCGAGCGCATTCACGATTGTGGCGCTGCATTGGAGCGCCGGCGCGCGAGAGGCGATCAAGGATCGCCGCGCCGACGCTCTCTCAGCCGATGGCTGGATCGAGGTCGGGCCGTTGGACTCCATCATGGACCAGTGCGCGCGCATCGTCACGCCGCCGCGCGGCGAGCGCATCGCGGTGTTTCGCGACGGCGCGGCCGTCTTTGCGCTTTCGAATGTCTGCCGTCATCAGGGCGGCCCGTTGGGAGAGGGCCGCATCATCGACGGCTGCGTGACCTGTCCGTGGCACGGATTTCAGTATCGCGCGGACGGCGCCTCGCCGCCGCCGTTCACCGAGCGCGTCGCAACCTATCCGACACGCATTGAAGGCGGGATCGTGTATGTCGGCGCCGCTCCGCATGCGAGCGCAGTCTGATGGCGAGGAATGATCTATTCGTCGGCTGGGCGGCGCCGTCCAAGGCCACCCGGCGCGGCTTTATCGCAGGCGCTGCGGTGACAATCGGCGGGCTCGGCGCGCTCGCGGGCGCGCTTGCGCTCAATCATCGCGCGCCGGGAGACGGCGCCTGGAATCAGAACGACGTGCACGATTATCAGGGCTGGCTCGTGCGCGCGCCCTATCCCGCGCTGCGCACACGTGACGCGGCTGGCGCGCCGCGCACGATTTTCCTGGCGACGTCCGGCAAGAACGCTGTCGCTCTTCCCGTGGGCTTGGCGGGCGCGGTGCGCGTGCGCGGCAGCCTCATCGCGCGCGACGCGCACGCCATGCTGGCGACCGACGCCAAGGCGGACTGGATCGCGCCCGCGCGGTTCGATGCGGACGGGCTCACCCATTGGCCCGAGGAGGATTTGGGCGAGGTGCTGCGCGCCGGCGAAATTCTCGACGCGAAATGCTGGTTCGGTGCGATGCGGCCCGGCTTTGGCAAGACGCATAAGAGTTGCGCCGCGTTGTGCGCGCGCGGCGGCCTGCCGCTGGCTTTCTGCGAAATCGGATCATGCGGCGATGCCGTCGAGGCGCCGCTGTTCCTGAATGAGGCGGGCCGACCACATGGGCGCGCGATCCTGCCTTATGTCGCCGACCCGATCCTCGCACGTGGCCGTCTCGTGCGTGTGGGCGATGTCATGCAGATGCGCGTGAACGCGGAGGCGCTGCGCCGCCTCTAGGATCAAGCTGTCCAGGATTGGCCCTTGGCCCATACCAGCAGTGGCGTCGGCCGCACCGGCAGGAGCGCCAGAGCGGGGCGCAGGTCGACCACGAGTGGGCTTTCAGGCTGATCATTGTACCATTGATAGAATTGCGCCACGCGGCTCCACATGGAATTCGGCTCGACATGGTCCGACCCCGTGATCAACTTGGCCATGCCGCGCGCGAATTCTTCGGGCTTCAGGCTTTGAAAGCGCACCGGCTTGCCCAACGCCACCGACAGGCGCGCGGCGGCTTCATGGCCGGTCAGGGCTTCAGGCCCGCCAATGGAGAAGGCGTGCGCCGTCACGCGCGGTTCGGCTGCGGCCGCGGCCATGTAGGCGCCCACATCGTCAAGGCAGACGAAATTGATCTTGAGATCGTCGCGCGCGGGATAGGCGAACACGCCATGATTGACAATGGCCGGCTTCACCCAAGCGCGGATCATATTGTCCATGAACACGACCGAGCGGATGGACGCCCAGGCAAGGCCGGACGCGGCCATCGCGGCCTCGATGTCGCGCCGCCCATCATGCGCGGCAAGACCGATATCCTTCGGCGCGATGACGCAGCTGGTGTTGAACACGACCTTGCGCACTGTGCCGGCGGCCAGCGCGGCCTTGCAGATGTTTTCGCCCATCATGCGCGCATAGGCGCGGTCGAAGCTGAAAGGCAGATTCATCGCGATCGCATCCGCGCCCTTGCAGGCCGCAATGAGGCTGGCGACATCTTCGAAGGACGCGCCCACGATCTCCGCTTCGGGAAAATGATCGCGCGGAAAGGCGTTCGGCTGGCGCGTCGCGGCGCGCACATGAAAGCCGTGTTTGAAAAGGGCGCGCATCAAGGGCCAGCCTTGATCGCCCGTCGCCCCGAACACCAGAACGGTCGTCATGATGATAGCCCCGTATCGTTCGCGCGTTTCGCGGCGTGGCGGCCGGCGATGACGCCAAAGGTCAGCGCGGGGCCCAGCGTGCCGCCGGCCCCGGCATAGACGCCGCCTGTTGGGCCGGCCATGCAATTTCCGACCGCATAGAGTCCTGGGATAGATTTTCCCTCATGATCGAGCACGCGCGCCTGCGTATCTGTCAAGGCGCCGCCATTGGTGCCCAGCGCGCCAACCTTGATCTCCACGGCGCTGAACGGCAGCTCCTTGAGCGGACCAAGCGTGGCGAAGGCGCCGGGGCGAGAGCGATCGCCATAGAAGCGGTCATAGATGTTTTCGCCGCGCCCAAAGTCAGCGTCGGCGCCGGCTTCGGCGAACGCGTTGAAGCGCGCGACCGTATCGGCGAGCGCGTCGCCCGGAATATGCAAAGCCTCCGCGAGTTCGGGAAGCGTCGCCCGCTCAATGATGAAGTCCGGGCGTTTCTGACCGGGCGCGGCGCTGGCGATGGGATAGCGCGCGCGGAACGCGCCATCGACGATGAGATAGGCCGGCAGATTCACATAATCGTAGCGCGCCGGATCGAAGGCATGAAATGCGCCGGCGAGGGCGGAATAATTCGCCGCTTCGTTGCAGAAGCGTCGGCCGGCGCGATTGACGAGGATGGCGCCTGGAAGCGTCCGCTCCAGCAGCACGGGAAAGGCGCGGCGTGCGCCGCCAAACCATGTCTCGCCCGTCTCGATGACGGGCATCCACCAGGCGGAGGTCATGTTGCCCAGCGCCGCCCCCGCGGCCATCGCCATGCGCAAACCATCGCCGGTATTGGTGGGCGGGGAAGCCGGCGCCGTCATCGGACCCTTGAGGAAGGTCTGTACGAGCGCGCGATCGTGTTCGAAGCCGCCCGTCGCCAGGATGATGCTGCGCGCGGCGATGAAGGCGCCGCACGCCGTGTGCACGCCGACGATGCGATCGTCTTGCCGCTCCAGGCGTGCGGCGCGCACGCCAAGGCGCGGCTCGATCCCGCGATCGAGGCATCCGCGCAGCAGGCTTGCGATCAGCGATTGGCCCCAACCGCGCGCATCCACGCGCAACCTCTCCGCCATGATGGCGGGATCGAGCTGGCCCATGAATCCGCCGAGCGGCGTCTCCGAGAGTTTGATCGGCGCGGGCTGTCCGTTATTGACGATGCGCGCGGCCCAAGGCCCCAATTCGCTGTAGGCGAACAGACCTGAATCCAAAGCACGGCCGTGAGGGCGCGCGCCGGGCCGATCGAGATAATAGTCCGGATAGCCCGGCAATATCTCAAGTTTCAGCGGCGTGACGCTTTCCAGGAACGACAAGGCAGGCGCGGCCTCGTCGATGAAAGTTGCGATCATGTCGCGGCGAATGTCGCCGTGATTGAGTCCCTCGAAATACGCCAGAGCTTCGTCGCGCGAATCCGCATCCCCGGCTTCGGCCATGCGCGGATTGTTCGGCGCCCAGATGATGCCGCCCGAAATCGCCGCCGTTCCGCCGAGTTGATCGGATTTTTCCAGCACCAGCACGGAGGCGCCGGCCGCGTGCGCGGCGAGCGCCGCCGCAAGACCGGATGCGCCCGCGCCGATCACGACGACATCGGCGTGGCCGGGCAGACTTGGGCTGTCGGGCATTTCCTACCTTCGATCGCGGCGCATGGAGCCGCGCACCGAAGACTGGCGCGCGGTTTCGCGAAGCACAACAAAATTTTCAGCAGTATTGACTTTTTTTCGAAGTGCGCCGCCAATGCCCCTGCTGCGGCTCAGGCAAGCGGCGCACAAAAGCCCAAAAATAAGGGCGCGGGGAGGATTGCATGTTGAACGTGGCGCCATCCGCTGGCCGTCGCCTGGCGACGATTCTGTTCGCCGGGTCGAGTTTCGCGTTGTTGCCGACTTTGGCGGCCGCGCAGGAAAATGAAAGCGAAATCGTCGTTACGGGCCGTCAGCGGGCCGAGCAGATCCAGGACGTACCGCTGGCGATTACGGCGTTCAGTGAATCCTTCATCGAGACAGCCGTTCCCACCACGATCTCGGATTTCGCGCGCTACGCGCCGAACGTCACCCTGGGCGACAACAATTTCGCCGGCAACGCGCTCAACGCCGGCATTCGCGGCATTAGCTTCGCCGACCTTGAAAAGTCCTTCGAGCCGGCGATCGGGGTCGCCATCGACGGGGTCTATCTTGGCACCAGCACGACGGCGTCCTTCGACGTTTTCGACGTGGAAAGCATTGAAATTCTGCGCGGTCCTCAGGGCACGCTCGCGGGCCGCAACACGATCGGCGGCACGATCAATATCCGTCGGTCGCGGCCGACCGGAGAGGCAGGCGTGCGCCTCGGGGCCCGTATCGCGCGCTATGGCGCGCGCGATTACCAGCTCGTGGTGAACACGCCGTCCTTTGGCGACGACCAATTCGCCGCCAAATTTTTCGCGTTTTACCGCGAAAGCGAATTGTTCGCGGAGAATCTGCAGCGGCCGTCCGATCAGGACGAAGGGCTGGATAATTTCTCGGGCGGCATGACGCTCGCTTACGACCATCCCAGCGGCGATTTCAACGCGCAAGGGACGATCGATTTCTACACGGATCGCAGTCAATTCGTGCCGCCGGTGAACCTCACGCGGCCTGGGGCCGACACCGGCGCGGGCCTCACGTTCTGCGATCTCGGCGTGATCATCTTCAGCGACACGTCAGGTTGCGGATTCGGCACCATTCAGGAGGCGGAGGCCACGGGACTCGATACGTATAATGCTCTTGTGCCGTTCCGAAACTATATCGACGGCGTCAATTTCACGCTCGAGGCGAATTGGCAGATCAGCGACACGCTGAAGCTGACCTCCATCACGGGCTATCGCGACAGCGATGAATTGCTGAGTGAAGACAATATCGGCTCGCCAGGCTTCCTAGGCGGCTTGCTGCCGATCTTCGTCGCCGTCCGCGATCAGGAATACACGCAATACAGCCAAGAGCTTCGGTTCAGCTGGGATCCCAGCGAGACGATGGGGATCGTTTATGGTCTCTATTATCTGAACACCGAATATTCGATTTCACCGGGACAGATGCCCGCCGAAGTGCCGATCGCGGGCCTGTTGCCGCCGGCGCAGACCTACGCGTTCGGCGCGCCCGCGCAGATTTTCTTCGCGGGTCAGGAGCTCGATAGCTGGGCCGCTTATGCTGAAGGCGTGTTCAAGTTCGCGGAAGATTGGTCGCTGACGATCGGCGCGCGCTATACCTATGAGACCAAGGATTTCTTTTCCGATTTCCGTTATGGCGGCGATATTCCCGGCACGACCACGCCTGATCCGGAAGGCATTTTCTTCTTCCAAGGCTCGGAAAGCTGGGGCGCGGCCACCGGGCGGATCATTCTGGATTGGCAGCCCACGGACAATCTTCTGTTCTATGGCGGCTGGTCGCGCGGCTTCCGGTCAGGAGGATGGAACGGGCGCGGCACGCGCGAAACGGCGCTGGGTCCCTATGATCCCGAATATGTCGACAGCTTCGAATTCGGCATCCGCGCCGATTTGTTCGACCGTCGCTTGCGGATCAACCCGACCATCTTCCATGCCAGCTATGAAGATCAGCAGGCGGAATTCCTGCGTCCGAACGCGGCCGGAACGGCGACCGAAACTGTCGTCCAGAACGCGGCCTCCGCGACCATCAGCGGGGTGGAGCTTGAAGTGCAATGGGCGGTGACGGAAGCATTCAGTCTGCGCGGCGCCTTCGGCTATCTGGACGCCTCGTACGATGAATTCCTAATTCCCGATTTGGGCACGGGAGAAATCATCGATGTCGCCAATGATCGGCTCTATCGGGGCGCCCCGAAATACAACGCCTCGATCGTCGCCGATTATGTCGTGCCGGTGAGCGATGCGGGTTCGCTGAATTTCAACGGAACCTATTCCTGGCAGGACGACACCTATTCGAGCCTGTTCCGCGACCCCTTCAATCGGCACATCATCGAGGCTTATGGCCGCGCCGATTTCAACGTCACCTACAATCATGAATCGTCCAACGGGCAATCCTTCCGCGTTACGGGCTTCGTCAAGGACGCTTTCGCCGAGGAAGACGCCCGCATCGCAGCGACTCTCGATGTCGGCGTGTTCGTGTTCGCCATCCCGGTGGCCACCAAGACGTATGGAATTGAGTTCTCCGCGAGCTTTTGATTTCTCCCGCGCGAGCAGGAGCGACGGGATTGAACCGTATCACCCCTCAGTGCGGTTCATTCATGCGGAGACTGGGCTGCAGCGCTGCTGCAGCCCATCTTTTTCTCCATGTGGAGCAAATGAGTTATCGTGCGCCTAAGGAGCGGAACGCCGCGCCGGGACGATGAGGGCGGCGTCAGAGGGAGGAGATTCATGGCGGGTCGGCTTGCGGGTAAAGTCGCGATCATAACGGGCGGCGCGAAAGGTCTTGGCGAGGCGGATGCGCGCCTCTTCGCCGCCGAGGGCGCGAAGGTCATCATCACGGATGTGGACGTCGCCAATGGAGAGCGCGTGGCCGCCGAAATCGGGGAGGCGGCTGCTTTCATGCGGCACGACGTGCGGCACGAGGCGGAATGGGCGGCGCTTATCGAGGAGGTGATGCGCCGCCACGGCCGCCTCGACGTGCTGGTGAACAATGCCGGCGTGGTCGAGGCCGGGACGATCGAAGACACCAACGAAAAGGATTATCGCTTCGTGATGGCGGTCAGCGCCGACGGTACGTTCTGGGGGTGCAAGCACGCCATTCCCGCCATGCGCGCTTCCGGCGGCGGCTCCATCATCAACATGGCGTCCATCGCATCGGTGCAAGGCGAGGCGACGGTCGCGGCGTATTGCGCCGCCAAGGGCGCGGTAGAATCGCTGACGCGCGCCGTCGCCGTGCATTGCGCGCAGCTGAAGGACAAGATTCGCGCCAATTCGGTCCATCCCGTCGGGATCGACACGCCGATGGTCCGCTCCATGCCCGAACGGATGGCGGCCCTGATCGCGGCCGGGTCTCCCGCGGGTCGCCAATCGGCGGCGAACGCGGGCAATCGCCTGGGCGAACCGATCGACATCGCAAATCTGGTCGTGTTTCTCGCCAGCGATGAAAGCCGCTTCATCAGCGGCCAGGCCATCGTGGTCGACAACACCTCATCCATCACGCAGGGCGTGGTGCCCGCGTGAGCGCGCGAATGCGCGGCCTAACGCCTCTTGCGCGGAAGGCCCCACAATTTGAAGACTTGATCCTTCAAGGGCTCGCGCAGCGCCTCCAGGCGCGCCTGCGCGTTTTGCGGCAGGATGAAGATGGTGGAGCCCGCCGCCATGATCGTCACGAGGTCGGCGGCGGCGCGATAATGCGCAAGCTGCGCCTTGCGCTCATCACCGAAAAGCTCCTTGGACAGCCCGATCCGCAACTGGTCGAACACCAGCATGACGCGTTCGAGCACGGGGCGGAGCATGGGCTCGGTGCGCGCGGCGGCCATCAGCTCGATCAGGATCTGATATTGGCGCGAATGCGCCGCGTTGAACGCCAAATCGACATGATGCTCAAGCAGATTGGTTCCGGGCGGGGCATTGTGCGCGGCGCGCGTCATGCTGCCGAACAATTGCTCCACCAGCTGCTCAGCGGCCGCCTCCAGGAGCGATTCCGTGCTCGGGAAATAATATTGCATGCAGCCGCGCGTGACGTTCGCTTCCTTAGCAACCGTCGACATGTTGGTGCGGAAATAGCCGTCGCGGTGAAAGCAGCGCAGCGTGGCCGCGATGATCGCCGTGCGCGTCTCGGAGCTTTTGGACGTCGCATGGCGCTTGCTGGGCCGCCCGGTCGGCGTGCGCGTGACGGCGGTTTTGGCCGCCTTTTTTCGTGGCGCGGGCTTCAGAGATGCGTTTGGCATTGTCGCTGCGTCAGCCCTCCGGCTTCGGCCCCATCCGCTCAAATATTCTGCATGATTGCAGAATTTTCCGTTTACACTAGCATTATCGGGGGGCGCGGTCCTACTCGAATGCGGCGCACACAAGCCGCATCTCGGATTGGCGGTCAAGAAGCGGGCGGCGCCGGCTCTCCCCGCCTCGTGAACACGCATTAGGGAGGCGCCGAATGGGCCGCTTGCAGGACAAAGTCGCGATCGTGGTCGGCGCTTCCTCGCCCGGCGGTCTGGGCGAAGCGATCGCGCGGCGTTACGCCAGGGAGGGCGCGCGCGTCGTCGTTTCCGGGCGCCGATTGGAGCCGCTGAAGGCTCTGGCCGCGCAGATCGACGGCGAGGCGATCGCTTGCGACATTGTCGATGAGGCGTCGATCGCCGCGCTGGTCGGCGGCGCGCTTGGGCGGTTCGGGCGGCTGGACGTGGCGGTGAATTCCGCTGGCGATTACATTCCAGCGCCGGTGAGCGCGCTCGATTATGACGGCCTGCTTCGCGAGACCGCCGTGCATTATCTTGGCCCAGTTATGTTCATCAAGCATTGCGCCAACGCCATGGCCAAGAGCGGCGGCGGCTCGATCATGACGCTCTCCTCGCTCACGGTTGAGCTCACGGGCGGGGGGCTCGCGGCCTATGCCGGCGCGAAGGCGGGCGTCGATAAGGTGGTGCGGATCGCCGCCGTCGAATATGGGCCGCAGCGCGTGCGGATCAACTCGCTCGCGCCGGGGCTCGTGAAAACGCCCATGACCGCGGGGCTTTTCGACGTGCCGAGCATCGTCAAGGCGATGGCGTATGAGACGCCGCTCGGCGCCTTGTGCACGCCCGAGGACGTCGCCGCCGGCGCGTTATGGCTTGCGGATGAGGAATGCACGATGACGGGCGATCTTCTCCGCGTCAGCGGCGGGGGCCATCTGCGCCGTTTGCCCACGCAGGAAGAAATGATGGGAGCCCGGTCGTGAGCGCGGCGCGTTTGGCCCTCGCTGCAGATCAGCTTGAGATCATGGCGGTGTTGACGCGCTATTGCCACGCGCTCGACCGGCGCGATCCCGAGCTTCTCGCGCACTGCTTTCACGCCGATTCCGTGCATCGTCACGGCACGTTTGAGGGCCCCAGCCGCGAATTCGTCGGCTTCGCCGTGGATCTATTGGGCGCGATTGGCGAAACCCATCATCATCTCTCCGCTCCGCTCATACGCGTCGAGGGCGATTTGGCTCACGTCGAGACCTATTTCACCGCCTATCATCGCATTCCTGAAGTCACCAAGCTGAGCGGTCTGTTCGCGGGCGTCGGCGTGCCGCAAGATCTCTTCATCGGGGGCCGCTATATCGATCGCTTCGAGCGACGCGACGGCGTTTGGAAAATCGCCAGCCGTATCGGCGTGCATGATTGGCAGCGCCTGACGCCTTCCGCCGACGCGGGATTTTATGAGACGCCCGCTCCGCAGCGCGGCGCGCATGGCCCCGCCGATCCGGGATGGCATGTTCCGCCCCGCTGAAGCCTCAAATTGGGCTTGAAACGCGGACAAAAAAAATCCAGCATGGGTGCATAATAAATAAATGCGCTCGATGCCGCGGCGCGGGGCGCAGAGGAAGCGCGCCATGGCGACCATTCTCGCCCACATAAGGGTCAAGCCCGGCAAGGAAGCCCTGTTCGAGGAGACTGTGCGTCCGCTCCACGCGCGCTCCCATGCCGAAGAGAAGGGCTTGTTGCGCTACGAATATTGGCGCGGCGAAGCGGCGGGCGCTTATTATTGTTTGCTTTCTTTCGTCGATTACGCGGCCTTCATGGCGCATCAATCGAGCGCGCATCATGAAGGCGCGTTGCCTGCGTTGAGCGAGGCGCTCGATACGATCAAGCTGGAATGGGTCGATCCGGTGCAAGGCGCGGCGTCCCTGCCGCCGACGCGCGCGCAAACGCTCGGCGACGACGCCGGCGCGCTCGCGAAGGCGTATGCGACGCGAATGCCTGTCTCAATCGCCGCTTGGTGGCCGGTGCGGTGATGAGGGCCTTGCCTCTGTCGAGCGACAAATCATGGCCCGCCGGCGACGCTGAGGCATTGGCCCGTCACCCAAGCGGCCGCCGGCGAGGCGAAATAGATCGCGGCGCCGGCAATATCTTCGGCGCTGCCCAGGCGGCCGAGCGGAATCGTCGGCGCGAACGCCTTCTCGGCGGCCGCTTCATCGACATGAAGCGATTCAGAGAGCATTTCGGTGAACACCACGCCCGGCGCGATGCAATTCACCGTGACGCCCGCCGGGCCGAGCTCAACCGCCAGCGTGCGCGTCATCGCGATCACAGCCGCGTTGGCCGCGGAATAGGCGCCAAAGCCGGGCGAGGGGCGCAGCGCCGCGACGGACACGATGTTGATCACCCGCCCGCCGTTCGGCATGCGCGCCGCCGCTTGCTGCGCGCCTTGAAATTTGTGGCGCAGATTGAGGGAAATCTGCTCATCCCATTTCTGCATGCTGATCTTCGGCAGCGGATGCTGCTTGCGATCGAGATTGCCCCCGGCATTGTTGACCATGATGTCGATCGCGCCGAGTTCGGCGATGGTGCGATCCAGCGCGTTGGGCAACGTCTCCTCGATCAGAACGTCACCGGCTATGGCGATTGCGCGCCGCCCGCGCTCGCGGATTTCAGCCGCCACGGATTCCACGTCGCCGATTCGGCGCGCCAGAACCGCGACATCGGCGCCGCATTCCGCCAACCCAAGAGCGATGCCGCGGCCGATGCCTTTTCCGCCGCCCGTCACCAAGGCGACCTTTCCATCGAGGCGAAACTTATCGAGCATGGCCGCCATCTCCCCATCGCGCCACAAAGCGCGTTTGTTTTTTCCTTTATTCGCGACCGCGTTCGCGGCGGCAAGCCGTCACGCATGAAAATTGTCGCGCGCGCTTCGCGGCGCTTCGCGACGAACGGGATTTGACGATCATGGCACGCACACATCCGCGCACGGCGACCACGCGCCTAAAGCCGCCGCAGACGCTCAACGAGGTCGATTTGTTTTCGCCGGGCGCGCAGGAGAATTGGTACGACACGTATCCGTTGCTCCACGCGCACGCGCCGGCGCTGCTCCTACCGGGAGAAGGCACGACGCCGGAGACGCATGGGCTCATCTTGTCGGCGCACGCCGATATTCTGCGTGTGGTGCGCGATCCGGAGCGATTTCCGCCTTTTTTAACGCAGAAGCCGAGGCCGCTGCCGGATGGGAGCATGCCGCGTCTCAATCCGATGATGGATTCCATCCAGACGCTGCGCCCCAATGAGGAATTGTGGCGGGCGCACAAGGCTGAATTGACCGATCCTTGGGTCGGTCCCGGCGCGACGCGACACAAGGACATGATCACGCGAACGGCGAGCGAATTGGTGCAAGCCTGGATCGATGACGGATCGGTCGAGTTCGTTTCGCAGTTCGCGCGGGTTCTTCCCCAGCGCGTAATGGCGAACGTGCTTGGCTTTCCGCTCGCCGATATTGCTCAGCTTGAGCAATGGGGCGCGGCGCAGGTCATGGCCTATGTCCATGGGCGCGGGCATCGCAATGTGCTGACGCCCGAGCAGGGCAAGGAGCAGATGCACGTTCTTGCGGGATTTGGCGAATATGTCGCGGAAAAGGTGCGGGAAAAACGCAAGAGCCCACGCGACGACATGATCTCTTGGCTTACGCAGGTCACGTATCAGGCGCTCGATCGCAAGCTTACCGACACGGAAATCTGCGGCATCGTCTATGCGATGGTGATCGGCGGTCTTGAGACGACGCAATATGCGCTCGCCGAGCAGGCGCAGCTGTTTTGCGAGGACCCCGATCTCTACAAGATTGTGCGCGACGATCGCGCGAAAATCCGTCCCTTCATCGAGGAAGCCTTGCGCTTGCGATCGCCGACGCAGGGTCTTTCCACGCGGATGACGATACAGGAGGAAGAATTCCAGGGCGTGCGCGTCCCGGCGGGCTCGGTGCTGCATTTGCGATGGGCGGCCGGCAATCGCGATCCGCGCGAGTTCGACCGGCCGGACGAGGTGGATCTGGGCCGCAAGAATCTGACGCGGCATCTTGCTTTCTCGCAAGGCTCGCGCGGCTGTCCTGGGTCTGGCTTGTCGCGGCTTGAACAGAGCATCGCCTGGTCGGTTTTGCTCGATCGGATCGAGTCTCTCGAATACGGCGAAGGCAATACGTTCGAGCATCAGCCCGGCATCATGCTCGGTCTCTACGCGCTTAATCTCCGGTTCAAAAAGGCGGCGTGACGACACGCATGCTCAGAGGAAGGATGCGCGATGAAGCGCGTGGAAGGCAAAGTCGCACTGGTTACGGGGGCCGCCAAGGGGCTTGGCGAAGCGAGCGCGCGTCTGCTCGCTCAAGAGGGCGCGCGCGTCATCTTGACGGACGTCGATGAAGACAATGGCGCGCGCGTCGCCGCCGAGATCGGCGCGGCGGCGAGGTTTCTGCGGCAGGACGTGCGCGATGAGGTGGGCTGGGGAGAGATCATCGCCGACGTGGCCGCCAAAGAAGGGCGCCTCAATGTGCTCGTTAACAATGCGGGCGTTGTCGAGATCGGCAATATCGAAACGACGCGGACAGAGGATTGGCGCTTCGTCATGGCGGTGAGCGCCGACGGGTGCTTCTTCGGTTGCAAGTATGCGTTGCCGCTGATGAAGAAGAGCGGCCCCGGCTCGATCGTCAACATGGCTTCCGTGACATCGTTGCGCGGCTATGCCGACTTCATCGCCTATTCGTCCGCGAAGGGCGCCGTGGAGGCGCTCACGCGTTCTGTCGCCGTCTATTGCAGCCAGCGCCAGCTGAACATTCGCTGCAATTCCGTGCATCCTGGCAGCATGGATACGCCCATGGTGGCGGCGATGGCGCCGAAATTGATCGCGGCGGGTGTGCTGCCCCCATCCGATACGCCGCAAATGCCACCGACCTTGCTGGGCGAGGCGCAGGACATCGCCAATACAGTGCTTTTTCTGGCCAGCGATGAATCCAAGTTCATCAGCGGTCAGCGCATTGTCGTCGATTACACCTGCACCATGATTCCGAGCATGCTGCCGGCGCCGCGTGCGCGCGGCTAGGAGGAGGCGTCGATGCGGAACGAACATCGTGCAAAGGCGCCATCCGGGGACGATCTGAAAGCGATCGTTGGTCACCGTTTTCCGGGCGGGACCTATGTGGTTCAGCACTGGGAGAATTTTCTGCTGACCGAATGCACGGGCGCCGGTCTGCTTCCGGACGGCATGGTGCACCCCGTGGTTCTGTTTCACATGCCGATTTTGGGCAGCGGAACCAGCATCGCGGAAATGTTCGCGCTCGGCATGGCGGAATCCGATTTTTCCATCAGCATCGAAAGCTATGATTGGGAAATGTTCGCGCCGCTGCGCGAGGAGATAGCCTATAGGGTGGATGGCCGCGTGCTCTCGGCGGAGCGGCGGATGACGGGCGGTCCGCGCGGGCCGTTCGATCGCATTGTTTTCGAGTTCGAAATCACCCAGCCGGACGGCGCCTTGGCCGCGCGAACGACGATCATCTGGCGCTATTCGCGGAGCAAGGTGTCGTGAAGGTCGCCGTGGGAGACGACATCCCCGAATGGGTGATGGAAAGCGTCAGCGATGCGCGCATGCGCACCATGGCGGCCATTTTGCGCGATCCAAATCCGGTGCATTGGGATCGCGCCGCCACCGCCGCGCTCGGCTTTGGCCATCGCACGATCAATCAGGGGCCGCTCGGCCTCAGTTACATGGTCAACATGCTGCATGCCTGGGCCGGGCCCGGATGCGTCACCCGCCTCTTCATGACGTTTCCGATGGTGGTGCTCGATGGCGACAGGATCGCCGCGCGCGGGCGCGTCATCGATCTGCGTGAGGAAGCCGGCCGCCGTATCGCGGAATGCGATATCTGGCTTGCGCGCGGCGAAAGCGATCGCCCGCTCGTCGGCAAGGCGAACGTTCGCCTACCGGATTAATTTCAAACGCGCCGACGCGCGCCATCATCGAGGAAACGCAGACATGAACATGATCAACCGCCAGATGACGGTGCGAAAATATCCGGACGGCATGCCGCGCGAGGACGATTTCGCGGTGGTGGAGGGCGTAATTCCTGAGATCGGCGAGGGCCAGGTGCTTGGCCGCGCGATCTATTTGACGGTGGATCCCTATATTCGCGCCCGTCTGAGCGCGCGTTTCGCGGAAGGCTACGCCGATCGCACGGCGCTCGGCGCGCCGATCGGCGGCGAGGCGGTGTTCGAGGTCGCGCAATCGCGTCACGCGGGATTCAAGGAGGGCGATCTCGTCGCCGCGTTCGGCGGCTGGCAGGAATTTTGCGCATTGCCAGGCGAAATGTTGCGCCGCGTCGATCCAGCGCTTGGCGCGCCGGCGCATCATCTCGGCGCCTTGGGCATGCCCGGTCTCACCGCCTATGCCGGATTGACGCGTCTCGCCGAAGCGAAGCAGGGGAACACCATATTCGTATCGGCCGCGCTTGGCGGCGTCGGCTCCGTCGCCGGCGCCATCGGGCGCGACATGGGATGCCGCATGGTCGGCGTCAGCAGCTCGCCCGAAAAGTGCGCCTACGCGGTGGACGCTCTCGGCTATCATGTCTGCATCGATCGCACGCAGCCGGACTTCGCGGGGCGGCTTAAGGCGGCGTGTCCGCAAGGGATCGATGTGAATTTCGAGAATGTCGGCGGCGATATTTTCTGGGCCGCGCTCGCGGCGATGAACACGCAAGGGCGCATCGTGGTTTGCGGCCTCGTCTCCGGCTACAATGATGAAGCGCCCGATCCCGGTCCGGACCTTTCGGCCACACTGCTGCGCGAGATCGCGCTTAAGCGCCTCATCGTGAAGGGGCTCATGGTCGCGGACTTTTGGGGTCTTTATCCGGAGTTTCAGGCCAAGGTCGGCGCGCTCATTCGCTCGGGCGCGTTCAGGCCGAAAGTGCATGTCGTCGACGGCATCGAAAACGCGGGAAAAGCCATGATCGACATGCTATCGGGCAAGGCCTTCGGCAAGACGGTGGTGCGCGTGGGGCGCGATCCGACGCTCTGAGTTTTTCGCCTCAAGCCTGGGCGCGCGCTTCACAGCGTGCGAGCCATGCCATGATCGCGGGGTAACTCGCCGGCGCCGTGCTCATTGCGCTGATCCAGCCGACAATGCCGGCCAAGTGCACGTCAGCCAACGAATATTCGCCGATCAGGAAATCGTCCGCCGCGAGCGCCTGATTGAGTATGTTGAGCAAGAATTCGAGATCGGCCACGGCCCGCGTGCGGATCGCGCTCTTGTCCCGCGCATCCGCGTCGTAGTCGACGGATCCGCTTTGCACCGCTCCGGGCTGATCGGGTGAAAGCGCGCCTGCGAGGCGACCGGCCGCTTCGGAAAGCGTTGCGCTGCCCCATATGATCCATTTCATCGCATGGGCGCGCGCCATACCCGGAGCGGGGTAGAGGCCCCGCGCCACGCCGAAAGTCTCGCCCAGATGCATCAAGATAGCGGCTGATTCCCAAAGGATCGCGCCCTCGTGCGCCAGAACGGGAACCCGCCCATTGGGATTGATCGCGATAAACGCCGGCGTGCGCGTGTCGCCACCATCGATATCGAGAATGATCCGCTCATAGGGAAGAGCGAGGGCGTTTAGCGCCGCTTCCGTCAAAGTCGCGGTCGAATAGGGCGCGGTGTAGAGTGTCAGGGTCATTGGCGTTGATACGCTGCGTGCAGCGATTCGTTACATCGAGGGCGGCGCCCTATTCACTGGTCATGATTGGAGGTGGGCGGTGAAGAGGTGTTAACGGTCCTTGGGCCATTGCTGGTCAAGGTGCGCGACGAGAGACCGGAATGCGCAGATATAGAATCTTGGAAGGTTGGATTCTCACCGCCTTCTATCCTCTGGCCGCCGTTCTTGTTGTGATGCCGCTGAGTGCAGGTTTCTTGCCCGATTTGAGAGAGGATTGGCCCTTTGCACTTGGCGGACCAGCAGGTGCAGCGGTTTGGTGGCTAACGTTTACCGCAAATGAGACCGGCGTTGGTTTGGCAGGCGGCTATATCTTGGGCGCCGTTGCTTGCGCCGTAATTGTGATAGCGCTTGAAGCCACTTTCTCCGCGCGGCGTTGAGTGAGCCGGGAGAGCAAATCTGGGCGCTGGGTTTTGATGCTGCCCGCGCCGCCCAAGCAGCAGCGGGCGTCATGGAGAAGGCGAGACTCATCGGCTTAGTCTTGGCCATATGCGGGCGTTCGTAACTTTGTCTCCCTTCGCCGGAGATCGGCCTAAAGCGGTCGTTGACCGTCATCCGACTCTGCCCGGTGTGCTCAGCTCGTGCTAAGGACTTTCCATGGTCAGTGTCTTCGTCAGCTACGTCAGGGAAGACGCGCTTGCCGCGAACTGGATCGCATCAGAGCTGGCCGGAACAGGGGTAGATGTCTGGCTCGACACTGAGCGGATAGCAGGCGGTAAAGTCTGGCGAGATGAGATCGCAACTGCAATTGAGCGATGCGACTTCTTCGTACCTCTATTGTCGAGCGCGTGGCTGGCCAAACATGAGTCGGTGGCGCGACTCGAACTCGCGCACGCCCAGAGACGTTCTACGGCTCTGTTCTCTAAGCGTCCCCGCGTGGTGCCGGTTCTGCTCGATAACTGCGACCTGTCTGCAATCGACGCTCAGCTGCCCAAGCCGATATCGGCCTTGCATGTCGTCAAGTTCACAGGGAGAGCACTCTGGACTTCCCTGCGGGAGCTCTCGAATGCTATGGGACTTCACTCCATACGGCTCGATCGCGAAGAGCCTTTGGCTCTTGGGTTGCCGGCGCATATGAAGATAGCCAACGGAGCCATAAAGACAGAGCTGACCGAGCCGATCCAGCATCAGATCATTGGAAGCGAAAAGCAGATCATGCGCGGCGAAATATTTAGAGCGCACGATAAGGCAATTCGTTTGCACCTAACTACCCGCCCTCCTTTTACCGAAGGGCACGAGTTCGACAAGGCGCTAGGGTTGGATATCGTCTCTACGCACACGAGTGCCCGCTACCTCTCTACGGATGACAAGGAACCAACAAAATTCACTCAAACGTATGATTTCGTCCTTCCGAGAGCTAGCTGTGACGCCGTCCGGCACATGGGGCTGGGCCCCTATGAGAACGACAATCGCGTTCACATCGAGATGAATTTCATGCTCGCGGCATCAACGACGTCGATCCACGGTTTGGTCGACAGCTTCGTGACTTTGGCGGATCAAGACAGGACGTTGCGGTTTAAGCAGTGGGCGATAATTCAAGCTGCTTGTGCTTGAGGCGAACGTCCGCTTACGGCGAGTTTCGGCCTCTTTGCTGATGCGGGTTAATGGCGGTTATCGGCGCCAATCCGAACGCCCGACTTCAACACTCGGACACTTGCAGCCACCACGCGGCGCTGGTGGGCCCGGAGGGATTTGAACCCCCGACCAAGCCGTTATGAGCGGCCGGCTCTAACCGCTGAGCTACGGGCCCGGGCCGTGGCTAGAGCAAGCCCGCCGCTTGCGCAACGGGCTCTCCAGCGCTGGCCAGGCGGGCCGCTCCCCGTCGGCGTCACGCCGCCTTTTGCGCGCCAACCGTCTCGGTCGCCACCCAGCGGCATTCCAGCTTGCCGTCCACCTTGACCCAAACCCGTTGCGGGCGCGCCGCGCCGGCGGGGGCGGTCGGGGTCACGAAGCGGGCGTATTCGGTGCGGAACATGAGCGTATCTCCTTGATGCGGCGCGTCATTGCGTTGAGGAGAAGCTAGCGGGGGCAGGCCCGGGCCGAGGTGACCTGGGACACAGTTCGGGAGCGGGAGGAGAGGATGCGGGGATTTCGTTTGGCCGTGGCGGCGGCCGTCGGGGCGCTGTTCGCACTCATGCCGATGGCGCCGCCGGCGCAGGCGCAAATCATCGCGCCGCTGAAGCCCTATGATCCGGCCATCGCGCGCGTGGCCGGGCGCGCCGAGCTTTATCTCCCGCCCGATCAGGCGCGCGTGGCCGTATCCTTCTACGCGCCCGGCCGCAGCGCCGCGGAAGCGACCAACGCCGTCTCGGGGCGCGCCAACGCCTTGGGGCAGGCCATCGGCGCCATCGGGTCGCGCGATGTCACGCTGGAGCGCACGGACGTGTCGGTGACGCCCGTGATGCGCGCCGGCGGCGAGCGGCGGCCCGACCGCATCACCGGCTATGAGGCGACCGCCGGCGTCACCGTGCTGGTGAAGGATTTGGCGCTGCTCAGCCGCGCGATGGAAGCGGCGATGAACGCCAGTCCCGACACCTTCAACGACGTGCAATTCTCCATCCGCGACACCGAGCGCGCCCGCCGTCTCGCGCGCGAAGCGGCCATTCGCGACGCCGTGGACAAGGCGCGGACCTATGTGGAGGGCGCGGGCTTTCGCCTGGGCCGTCTGTTGCTCGTGGAGGAGGGCGGCGGCGGCATGATCGTGCAGAGCGGCAATCGCGCCGTGTTCGCGCCGCGCGCGCCGATCGCGCCGGACGAGGTGGTGACGCCCCCGCCCGTCGCGCCCGAGCCGCAGCTCTACACCGCGGAGGTCTCCGTCATCTTCGAGATCGGCGCGGCGATCACACGATGACGAAATCCGCGGCCGTCACGGCCGGCGCGGCGTTGAGCGTGGCGAAGTGGATGGCGCCCGCCGCGCCGTTTCCATCGGGATCGTAGCGCAATTGGCCGTTCGTCGTGTTGTAGATGAGGAAATCGTTCGCGTCCGCCGCGGTGGTGAAGCCGGCGCCGGCGCGCAGATTGCCGGCGGCGATCGCCCCGGCAGCGACGAAGGCGCTGAAGATCGCGTTCTCAAGCCGGATCGTGTCATCCACGACGACGAAATCGGCGATCGTGTCGCGATTGGTGAGCGCATTGGGCGCGGTGTCGAAGACGAAGACATCGGGTCCGGCGCCGCCGGTGAGCGTGTCATTGCCGCCCTTGCCGAGAAGCGTGTCGGCGCCAAAACCGCCATTGAGTGCGTTCGCGGCGCCATTGCCGGCCATGACATTGTTCGAAAAATTTCCGGTGACGAAGGCGGCGGCCGCGCCTGTGAGCGTGATGTTCTCCAAATGCGCGCCCATCACGTAATTGACGCTCGCGAAGATCATGTCGACCCCGCCATTGGCGTTCTCGGTCGGTGAATCGGCGATATTGTCCACGAAATAGGTGTCGTTCCCGGCGCCGCCCATCATGGCGTCAATGCCGGCGCCGCCGTCGAGGATGTCGTTTCCGGCCCCGCCGCTCAGCGTGTCGGCGCCGGCGAGCCCGAACAAGGAATTGTTGGCGCCGTTGCCGGTGATGGTGTTGGCGAGGGCGTTGCCGGTGCCATTGATCGCGGCCGCGCCGTTCAGCACCAGCCGCTCGATATGCGCCGGCAGCACATAGGTGATCAGGGAATTGACCGTATCGTTGCCTTCGCCGGCATTCTCATTGGCGGTGTCGCCCACGTTTTGAATGTGAAAGATATCGTTGCCCAAGCCGCCGAACATCGCATCAACGCCGAGGCCGCCGATCAGCGTGTCATTGCCCTGCGCGCCGGTCAGTGTGTTGTTGACGCTGTTGCCGATGATGAGATTGTCGCCGTTATTGCCGGTTCCATTTATCGCGACAGCGCCGGTTAGCGTGAGCGCCTCGATATTGTCGGCCAGCGTGTAGGTGAACGACGCTTCCACGCGGTCGACGCCTCCGCCCGGCGCCTCCGTCAGCGTGTCGCCCACGCTTGACACGATATAGAGATCGGCGCCCAGCCCGCCTTGCAGCGTGCTCGATCCATTGCCGACAAGCGTGTTGTTCAGCGCGTTGCCGGTGATGGTGATGCTCGCCGCGCTGGCGACGAGGCGCTCCACATAGACGCCCGCGGCGAGCGTGTAGGTTGCGCTGATGCGCGCTTCGTCGAGGCCATCGCCTAGGACCTCGTACAAAGTGTCTCCCAAATGATCGACGAAATAGACGTCGTTTCCGCTTCCGCCGTCCAAATCATCGGCGCCGGCGCCGCCGTCGAGCGTATCATCGCCGTCGTGACCCTGGAGAACATCCGCGCCGCCGCCGCCATAGAGCAGGTCCGTTCCAAGTAATCCCACCAGGAGGTCATCGCCATCTTCACCCCAGAGCGAATTGTCCACGTCGGAACCGAAGATGATATCGTTGAAGCCGCTGCCGTAAACGCCTTCGATATTCGTCAGCGTGTCGCTTCCGAATGACACCGTATCCTGGGACGCGATAAATCGAAGATCGATGTACGCGCCGTAGAAAAGACCCGGCGATACTTCGGTAGGGGCGTCCAAATCCCGATAGTCCGCGATGTCGAATCCGGCGCCGCCGTCCAGCGTGTCGTCGCCAGCGCCGCCATTCAGAAGGTCGTTGAGCGCGCCGCCGCGAATGATGTCATTGCCACCATTGCCGACCAGGATTTGGTTCGTGAACGCTATCGCGCTGCCGTCGAGGCCGTCGTCAAATTCCGATCCGAATACGTTGTAGATGTTGACCAGCTGGTCCACATCTCCGCCGGCATGCGCGACGACGCCGATCGCGCCGATATAGAAAATCGCGTCGCCCGAGAGGCTGAAATCGGCGCTCATTCCAGGAATGGCGCCGATCAAGATGTCGCTGCCGCCAAGGTCGAGCAATTGAAAGACGTATTGATTGCTCGCTACATCGATGTTGTCGACGCCGGTGAGCACATTGTCGCCGGTGCTGAGCAGGTCATAGATCAATTCGCTGGCGGAGCTTTCCAACAGGATCGCCGCCGCCAGATCGAGTGAGATGGGCGGCGCATAGACGATGGGCCCCGCCAGCACGGTGACGCCGTCGCTGGCGATATGCGCGATCTCGTCGACCGTTCCGGTCGGCTCGCCATTGACGGTCGCGAAGGCCCCCGTGAGCCGGGTGAAGGAGCCGTCCGTGTTGGCGATATCGATCTCGGTCGCGCCGATCGTGGCGTCCGGATCGGCGCCGATGAGGCCAGTCCATGTGATCGCATCGCGCAGGATCAGAATTTCATCCACCAGCGCCGCCACGTCGGCCATCGACACGTGCACATCGCTGATGGCGTAGAGCACGCCGCCATCGACATTGTTGCCGACATTGACGCGCGAAATCACGCCGCCATTGGGCCGGCCGGTGATCGGATCGTACGTGATTCCTTCGCCGATGAAGGCGGTGTACGTGATCCCATCCGGATTGACGACGATGTAGGCGACGTCGTTCGCCAGAAAGACAACAGGGTCATAGACCCCGATGAGTTCGTCCGAAAAAAGTTGATACGCCGCCATGAACGCCTCCCCGTGGCGGCGGCCTTATGTGTTCGCCTGCCCAGTTCATCACGCGCCCGTGTTTCGCCCAAGTCAATCCGAGAACAACGGCGGTATCCAAGTTGTTTTCCAGTATTCGCAATGCATTCAATCGGTCGCGGATAGCCATTTGCGCCGTCGCCCGGCTCGGCTAATCTGGCGGCGATGACACGGCTCACCTACGAAATCCGGCCCGAAGCCGGCAAATGGCATGTGCGCCTGGAGGCGCTGACGCTGTTCAGCTTCGACACCCGCGCCGAGGCGATCGCCCGCGCGGACGATCTCGCCGTCGTCGGCGCGAAGGGACGCGATGTGGAGATCGTCGTGTACGATGAGGCGGGCGCTGTGGTCTCGCGTACGTCCGCGCTCGATTACGAAATATAGCGCGCAGTCTTCGCGGGGTCTTTCATGCGCTCGATCTTGATGCTCGCCGCATTCTTCGCGTTGGCCGCCTGCGCCACGCCTTGTCCCGTTTCCGGCCCAGATACGCGCGTCGCGGACTATGTCTGCGATACGCGGGAGCGTTTCAGCGTCACGTTCAGCCGCGATCCCGATCAGGCGATCCTGGAGCAGGAGGGCTACCCCGCGCTGCGCCTCAGCCCAGCGCCGGCCGCATCCGGCTTTCGTTACGTGGCCGGAGGCGTCGAGCTGCGCGGCAGGGGCGAGGAGGCCATCCTCGTCCGCCCAGGCGGTGGGGAACGCGTATGCTTGGCTCGGCGTTGATCTTCGCCATTTTCTAGCCGCGCGCGCATGGCCTAAAGCAAGGCCGGGACGAGGCCTTTCTGCGGAGTCATCCATGAAGTTGAAACTCATAAGCGTCGTCGGCGCGGCCGCCTTGGCGCTCAGCGCGTGCGAAACCACAGGCGGTTATGGAGGCGGCGGGTATGGCGGCGGCGGTTATTCCGGCGGCGGCTATGGCACGCAATTGTCCCGCTGCACGCGCCAAGCGTTGATCGGCGCGGGCGTGGGGGCGGTCGCTGGCGCGATCATCGGCTCGGAAGACAATCGCGGCGAGAACGCCGCGCTGGGCGCCGCAGCCGGCGGGCTCGGCACCTATGGCGTCTGCCGCTATCTCAGCGCACGCGAGCAGCAGCGCGTGGAAGCGGGATATTATCAATCGCTCAATTCGGGGCGCGGCTACACCGATAGCTGGCAATCGGATCAGGGCCAGCCGCGCAATCTTACGGTCGCGGCGCCGCAGGCGGTGTCCGGTCCGGGCGGCGAGTGCCGGCGCGTGACCGCGACGGTGCGCGACCCGCAAACGGGCGTGCAGCAATTGCCCCCCGAAACCTTCTGCCGCAACGCGCAGGGGCAATGGGTGCCTGCGTAGTTTTCGCGTTCGATATTAAAAGATGCGGCGGCGGTCGGGAACGGCCGCCGCTTTTCTTTGGGTGCAGGCGGAGGGGAACGGGCGCCGCGCCGCGGGCATTTTGAAATGTGGACACGCCCGAACGCCCCCTTTGGCGAGACAAGGTGCGCGCGCGGCTCGCTGGCGCCGGCACATGGGTGCGCGCGCGCGCGGCGGCCGTGCGCTGGCCGCGCGTCGCGCTCTGGTCCGGCGGCGTGCTGGGCGGGGTGGTCGCCGGGCTTCTTCTTTTTCTAGCTTTGGCGGACTGGAACGCGCTGCGCGGACCGGTCGCGCGCATCGCCTCCGGCATGGTGGGACGCGACATCGCCATACGCGGCGATTTGGACGTCGACGTCTTCTCCTTCGCCCCGCGCGTGCGGGTTCGCGATCTCGTCATCGGCGATCCGCACTGGGCGCGGCGCGATCGGCTCGCCTGGGCGGTGGATGAATCGCCCTTCGCGGAGATCGCGGATGCGGAAACACGTGTCGAGCTGAGCTCTCTCTTCAGCGGCTGGACCTTGCGCCATGTGCATGTACGAGGCGCGCGGCTGAATCTGGTGCGCGACGGGCAAGGGCGCGCGAACTGGTCCCGCGATCCGCGTGGCCCGCGCAAACCGCTGGACCTGCCGCTCATACGCCGCTTCGTGATCGCGGACAGCCAGATCCTTCTTACTGACGCGCGCCGGCGCATGGAGCTTGTGGCGGCGATCGAGAGCGACGAAAATGTGCGGCAGGATGGCCGCGCCGCGTTCCGCTTGAATGGCGAAGGGCGCTTGAACAACCGTCCCTTCAGCCTCGTGCTGACGGGCGGGCCGCTCGTGAACGTGCGCCGCGACCGGCCCTATCCCTTCAAAGCCGATATGCGCGCTGGGCCCACGCGCGTGCGCGCCAATGGTATGCTCGATCGGCCGTTCAATTTCGGCGCCTATGAGGCGCGGCTCGACGTGACGGGCGCAGATCTCGCCGATCTCTACACCTTGATCGGCCTTACGCTCCCCAACACGCCGCCTTATCATCTGAAGGGCCTGCTGACGCGCCGCGAACGCCGCTACGATATCGCCGACATTAGCGGGCGTGTGGGCGATAGCGATCTTAGCGGCCGCCTCGGCGTGGAGACGGCGCGCGCGCGGCCCTTCATCGAAGCCGATCTGCGCTCCAATTCTCTTGATTTCGACGATCTCGCCGCCGTGCTGGGCGGGTCGCCCGATATTGAAGAGACCGTTTCGGACGATCAGCGCGTGATCGCCGCGCGGCTCGAAAGGCAGGGGCGCATCCTGCCGGATGCGCGTCTCGATCTGGATCGTGTGCGCAACGCCGATGCGCGACTCACTTATCGCGCCGCGCGCGTGGTCGATGCGCCGCTGCGCCTGCGCGCGGCGTCGCTTGAGCTGCGTCTTGAGCGCGGCGTGCTGACCATGGATCCGCTCGTGCTCTCCTTGCCCCGCGGCGCGGCGTCCGGCCGCGTCGTGATCGACGCGCGGCAGGATACGCCGCGTGTCACGCTCGACATGCGTTTGCGCGATGCGCGTCTCGAAAACCTTGTCCCGATTGAGAACGCGTTGTCGGGTGTGGTGCATGGGCGCGTGCGCTTGACCGGCCTGGGCGCCAATGTGCGCGCCGCCGCCGCCAGCGCGAATGGCAGCGTGAGCTTCGTCGTGCCCTCCGGCGAAATACGCAGCGCCTTCGCCGAACTCACGGGCGTCAATGTCGTGCGCGGGCTCGGTCTGCTCTTGAGCGGAGATCAAACGCGCGCCACGATCCGATGCGGCGCGGCGGAATTCGCCGTGCGCGACGGCGCCGCCACGCGCCGGGTGTTCGCGTTCGACACCGAGGATGTGTTCATCGTGGGCGAGGGCGCCGTCGATCTCGGCGCGGAGCGTTTCGATCTCGCGCTGCAGGGCCATCCCAAGGAGCCGCGTCTCATCCGCGTGACGGCGCCCATCCGCATCGGCGGGCGATGGCGCGCGCCTGAGATTGGCGTGGATGCGGCGCCCGCGCTCGGCCAGGCGGGCGCGGCGGCTGCCTTGGCGGGCGTGCTTGCCCCGCTCGCCGCGCTTTTGCCCTTCATCGATCCTGGCCTTGCGGAGAACGCCGATTGCCGCGCGCTCCTCGCGGGCGGACGCGCCGCCGAACGCGCCGCGCGCGCCCCGACCGAGGGGTAAGGGCGTTTCTTTTCGCCCCGGCGCTCGCTATATCCCGCGCCTCCTAGAAGTCGCGAGCGAACCTCATGGCCCCCCAACCGGCGCAGTACATTTTCACGATGCAGGGCCTCACCAAGGCCTATCCGGGCGGCAAGAAGGTGTTCGAGAACATCCATCTGTCGTTCTTTCCGGATGCGAAGATCGGCGTCGTCGGCGTCAACGGCTCGGGCAAGTCCACGCTGCTCAAGATCATGGCCGGGCTGGACAAGGATTTCACCGGCGAGGCCTTTCCCATGGCCGGCACGAAGATGGGCTATCTGGAGCAGGAGCCGCAGCTCGATCCCGCGCTGAATGTGCGCCAGAACGCTGAAAGCTGGTGCGCGGAGAAGACGCTCGTCACGCGCTTCAACGAAGTCTCGATGGAGGTGGGCGAGAATTATACCGACGAGCTGATGGAGGAGATGACCAAGCTCCAGGAACAGATCGACGCGGCTGACGCCTGGGACATCGACAGCAAGATCGACATGGCGATGGATGCGCTGCGCTGCCCGCCGGACGATGCGCCGGTGGATAAGCTCTCGGGCGGGGAGAAGCGCCGCGTCGCGCTTTGCCGGCTCCTGCTTTCCAAGCCCGACATGCTGCTGCTCGACGAGCCGACCAACCATTTGGACGCCGAAAGCGTCGCTTGGCTGCAGCATCATTTGGAAGCCTTTCCCGGCTGCGTGATCCTCGTCACGCACGATCGCTATTTTCTCGATCAGGTGACGAAATGGACGCTCGAACTCGATCGCGGCAAGGGCATCCCGTACGAGGGGAATTATTCGGCGTGGCTTGAAGCGAAAGCCAAGCGCGTGGCGCAGGAAGAGCGCGAGAGCGAGGGGCGCAAGAAAACCATCAGCCGCGAATTGGAATGGGTGCGCCAATCGCCGAAGGCGCGCCAAGCCAAGTCGAAAGCGCGTCTGGCGCGCTATGAGGAATTGGTCGCCGCCGCCGAGCGCGAAAAGCAGACTTTCGCCACCATCCAGATTCCGCCGGGCCCCCGCCTTGGGCAGAACGTGATCGAGGTGAAGGATCTGAAGAAGGCCTATGGCGACAAACTCTTGATCGACGGGCTTTCCTTCAAGCTGCCGCCGGCCGGCATCGTCGGCGTGATCGGCCCGAACGGCGCGGGCAAATCCACGCTCTTCCGTATGATCACCGGCCAGGAACAGCCGGATGGCGGCGAGATCAAGATCGGCGATTCCGTGAAGCTCGGCTTCGTCGATCAATCGCGGGACTCGCTCGATCCCAATAAGAACATCTGGGAAGAGATTTCCGGCGGGCTTGACGTGATCGAGGTGAATGGCCGCGATGTGCCCACGCGCGCCTATACCAGCGCGTTCAATTTCAAGGGCGGCGATCAGCAGAAAAAGGTCGGGCTGTTGTCAGGCGGCGAGCGCAATCGCGTGCACCTCGCTAAGACGTTGCGCCAGGGCGCCAATGTGCTGCTGCTCGACGAGCCGACCAACGATCTCGACGTGGAAACGCTGCAGGCGCTGGAATCGGCGCTGGAGGATTTCCCCGGCTGCGCCGTCGTGATCAGCCACGATCGCTGGTTCCTCGATCGCCTCGCCACGCACATCCTCGCCTTCGAAGGCGACAGCCATGTCGAATGGTTCGAAGGCAATTTCGAGAGCTATGAGGAAGACAAGAAGCGGCGGTTGGGGGCGGACAGCCTCATTCCGCACCGAATCAAGTTTCAGAAGTTTGGGCGGTGAGCGGGGAGCTGATTGGCATTGATTTTGACATCGTTTGATGTCAAATATTGTGCCTCATGCGCACCACTCTCGCTCTCGACGATGATCTCGTTGCCGAAGCCCAGGCGCTGACGGGAGTGGATGAGAAAGCCGCTCTCGTGCGCGAAGCGCTTAAGGCGCTGATTGAGCGAGAATCGGCGCGCCGTCTCGCACGGCTTGGCGGCGCTGATCCGAAGGCGAAGGCGCCGCCGCGTCGCCGGCCCGCCTGACGCCCTTTGATCCTGGTCGATACATCCATCTGGATTGATCATTTTCGCGCCGCGGACGTGCAACTCTCCGCCTTGCTTGAGGGGAGCGCCGTACTCACGCATCCATGCGTGAACGCTGAGCTTGCGCTCGGCAGCTTGAGGCGGCGTTTGGAGATTTTGCGCCATCTCGACAATCTGCCCGTTGCTCAAGTGGCGACGCATGCTGAGATGATGGCCTTCATCGAGGCGCGGTCGCTCGCAGCGACAGGCTTGAGCTATGTCGATGTCCATCTGCTCGCCGCCGCCGCGTTGACGCCGGGCGCGGCTCTTTGGACGCGGGATAAGGTATTGAAAGCGCAATCCGCGCGCTGCGGCGTCGCGGCGCCCGCGCATTTGGCCTGACGGCGAAAGAGTCCGCGCGAATCGCTGCGCCAGACGCGATGCAGCCCCGCACTTCTCGCCCCCCGCAAATCAGTTTATCCACACGCACCGCTCGCCTGGGCGCGGATCGTGCGTCTCGGCGGAAGCGGAGGTCGCACATGGGCAAGTACGAGCCGCTTCGGGCTCATCTCACCCGCCGTCGCGGGCGTCCCGAAATCCTCTCCTTCGAGGAAATCGAATCCATCATCGGCGCGGCGCTGCCGCAGAGCGCGCGCAAATGGTCGGCGTTTTGGGCCAATGACGAGGCGGGCCATCACAGCCACGCGCGCTCATGGCGCGAGGCGGGCTATCGCGTCGCGTATGTGAGCCGCGATGCGGGCGTGGTGCGCTTCGAACGCACGCACTGATCCGTGGCCGGCGGCGCGCCAGCGCGATCTTTGGCAGCCGAAACGATCCGCGCCGGCGGCGCGGCGCGCGCTATTTCTGTTCGCCGAAAGCCAGGGCGGCGCGCACGTCTTCCTTGGTGAGCTGGGGGTAGACCCTGAGGATCAGATCCTCGCTCATGCCGGCGGCGACGTTGCGCTTGATCAGGTCCACGCCGATGCGCGTGCCCGTGATGCGGGGCATCCCCGTGACCAATTCAGGGTCGCGGGAAATGCGGGGGTGTCCAGGAAGGGGAGGCATGGGCGCTCTATAACACGACTTTCACAAAAGTGAGAGGCGCGCGCCGAATCGCCGCAAGTCCTATTCGAACAGAACGGAAACGCTTTGCTCATTGGCGATGCGCCAGATCGCGTCGCCCATCAGCGCCGCCACCGAGACGACGCGCACCTTCTTAGAGGCTTCCGTTTCCGGCCGGGGCTGGATGGAATCGGTGATGACGAGCTCCTTCAGCGCCGATTGCTCGATCCGCTTGATCGCCCCGTTGGAGAGCACGCCGTGCGTGGAATAGGCCGAGACGGCCTTGGCCCCGGCCTTCATCAGCGCGTCGGCCGCGTTGCAGAGCGTGCCCCCGCCGTCGATGATGTCGTCCACCAGGAGGCAGCGGCGTCCTTCCACGTCGCCGATAATGTTCATCACCTCCGACACGCCAGCCTTTTCGCGGCGCTTGTCCACGATCGCGAGATCGGCGCCGAGCCGGTTCGCGAGCGCGCGCGCTCGGATGACGCCGCCCACGTCCGGCGAGACGACCATCAGATCGGCCACGTCGCCATAATGGTCGCGCACATCCGCCTCGAGCACGGGCGTGGCGAACATGTTGTCGGTCGGGATGTCGAAAAAGCCTTGGATCTGGCCGGCGTGCAGCTCAAGCGTCAGCACGCGGTCCGCGCCGGCCTTTTCGATGAGATTGGCCACAAGCTTGGCCGAGATCGGCGTGCGCCCGCCGACTTTGCGGTCCTGCCGGCCATAGCCGTAATAGGGCAGCACGGCGGTGATGCGCTTTGCCGAGGCGCGCACCAGCGCGTCGATCCCGATCAGCAGCTCCATGAGATTGTCGTTGGCGGGGAACGACGTGGATTGAATGATGAACACGTCCTCGCCGCGCACGTTCTCGGCGATGCGCACGAAGATTTCGTTGTCCTTGAAGCGCTTGAACTCGGCCTCGGCGAGCGGGGTGTCCAGATGGTCCGCGATCGCCTGCGCCAGTCGCGGATTGGCGTTGCCGCAAATGAGTTTCATAGCGCGCGCCCCGAGCCTGCCCGAGGCTCATCTACGCGCTTTGCCGAGTCGTTCAAGGCCTTCATGACATCGCCGTGACGGCGCGGCGTTTGCGCCACAAGTCAGGGCTTTAGCGCGATCACCGCGCAATTGCGCCCATAGTCGGGCTCGCCGGCATGGACGCTGCGCCTGTGGCTGAACAGGGCGTCCGCCTCCGCATACGTGTCGCGCCCCAGGCTTTCGGCCGCAATGACGCCGGCCCGGGCCAGCCTGTGCAGGCAATAGCGGGGCAGGTCGAAATGGCGCCGTCCGCTCGGGGCGGTGTGGAAGAAGGCGCCGGATTCGGAATCCTCCGCCGCGAAGCGCGCCTCGAATTCCGGCCCGATTTCATAGCTTTGCGCCTGGATGCAGGGGCCGATCGCGGCCTGGATTCGCGCACGGGCGGCGCCGGCTTCCTCCATCCGCTCGAGCGCGGCCTCGATGATCCCGCCGAGCGCGCCCTTCCAGCCCGCATGCGCCGCGCCGATGATCCCGGCCTCCGGGTCCGCCATCAGGATCGGGGCGCAATCGGCGGTCAAAACGGCCAAGGCGAGGCCCGGCGTCGCGGTGACGATAGCGTCCGTCTCCGGCCAACGCCCCGCCCAAGGCCGCTCCACAAGCCGGGCGTTGGCGGTGTGCGCCTGATACATCGAGACGAGCCGGTGATGCGCCACGCCCATGGCGGCGGCGATACGGCGGCGATTCTCCTCCACCGCCAGGGGATCGTCCTTCGAGCCGGGTCCCGCATTGAGGCTGGCATAGATGCCCTCGGAGACGCCGCCGACACGGCCGAAGAAGCCGTGCTGAACGCGCGCATCCTGAAGGCGCGAGGCTTGGAGAAAAGGAGGATGGGTCAAAATCCGGCGGGCTCCGGCAGTCCAGGCGAGGAGAGGCACAGCGCCTTGAACAGTGCGCCCATCTGGTCGTGATGCGTCAAGCGCGCATGGCCGCGCGCGATCTTGTCGGCCTGATCCGGATTGGCGCGCGCCAGCGCCTCGGCGCGCTGATCGATTCCGAGCGCCTTTAAGAACGCGCCTTGCGCCAGCGGCCCGCTGACATGCAGCCCGGCGCCGCGCGCATGCTCCGCGAGCGCGGCGAAATCGACATGCGCCGTGAGATCGGCTTCGCCTGGATGCGCGAGCACGTCTTCCTTGGCATGCGCGCGCAGCGCCTGCAGCGTGTCGCCCAGCCCGTCGCCGCCATAATCGATGATCAAGGCGCGCCCGGGCTTAAGCCGCGCGACGATCGCCTCCACGTCGGTCTTTAACGTCGGCGCTATTTCGAACACCGCGCCCGGCTGAGCGGCGCGCGCGCGTCCGGGCAGCGCCGCATTGTCGATCGGCGTCGGCGAAAGTCCGAACCGCAAGGCGTGCGCGGCGTCCAATCCGATCTCCCGTTCGCGCCAAAACGCGCCGTCGCGCACGAATTGCCGGATCGGGAGACAGTCGAAGAATTCGTTGGCGATGAGAAGCGTCGGTCCGATCAGCAGCGTTTCCAGCACATCGTGAAATTCCGCGTGCGGCGCGATCTCGCGCTGCAGCGCGCGGAGGGCCGGGCTCGTTTCGACGAAATGCGGGCGCATGGCTTGATGAAAGCCAGCGATTTTCGTCGTGGCGCGCAGCGCATCGCGCATCAGCGCGCCCGTGCCGGGGCCCAACTCCACAAGGTGAAACGGCGCTGGGCGCCCCAAAACGTCCCATTCGTGCGCGCACCAAAGTCCGATCAATTCGCCGAACATCTGGCTCGTTTCTGGCGCGGTGATGAAGTCGGCGCCGAGGCCAGGATGCGTCGCGTAATAGCCGTGCGTGGGGTCGTGCAAAGCGAGCGCCATGAATTCGCTGACGCGCATCGGTCCGCCCAGGGCGATGCGGCGGATGAGGCGACGCTTCAGTTCGGCGTCGGTCACGCCGCTTTCGCTTGCGCGCGCGTGCGCCAAATCAGCCAGGCGCCGACCGCGATCATGGGCAAGGACAAGAGGAGCCCCATCGTGACAAGGCCGCGCAAGGCTTCGGGCATATGCGCATCCGGCTCGCGCACCAATTCCAGAAGCGCGCGAATAAGGCCGTAACCGACGAGGAAAACGCCCGCGATCAGACCGGGCCGCTTCAAGGCGTCGAAGCGATGGATTAGCACGTAAAGCACGCCGAACAGCACGAGGCCCTCAAGCGCCGCCTCATATAATTGACTGGGATGGCGCGGCGTCTCGCCCGCCGGGCAATAGCCATGCATGGCTTCAAGCCGCTCGTTGCAAAACACCACGCCCCAAGGCGCGTCTGTCGGGCGGCCCCACAATTCGCCATTGATGAAATTGGCGATGCGGCCAAAGAAGAGACCGATCGGCGCGGCGGCCGCGACAAGATCGCCGACGCTGAACAACGACGCCTTGCGCGATCTGCAGAACCACAGTGTCGCCAAGATGACGCCGATCAGCCCGCCATGGAACGCCATGCCGCCTTCCCAAACGCGCAAGATCGTCGTCGGATCGGCGAAGATGCGCGCGCGCTCGCTGTCCACCGGAAGCATGTAGAACGCCACATAGCCGAGGCGCCCCCCGAGGATGACGCCGAGCGTGGCCCAGAAGAGGTAATCGTCCGCGTCGGTCGCCGTCATGGGCGGCGCGCCGGACGTCCAGAGCCGCTGCGTGCGGATCAGCATCACCATGTAGCGCCAGCCCAGCACGAGCCCGGCGATGTAGGCGAGAGCGTACCAGCGCAGCTGAAAAGGCCCGATCTGGGCGCCGCCCAGATCGAATGGCCCGAACGACATGAAGGGCACGATGGGGTCGATGTTCGGAAAAGTCAGAGCGGCTTCGAGCATGATCACCCCAGGGCTGGCGGGGCGCTCTTAGCGCACTCTGCGGCTGGCCCCAAATCGGCGCCGCGCCGACCGATTTCGCTTGCCTCGTGGCTCGGCCGGGCGGAGTCTCGGAAGCGCCGGGAGGCCGTCATGAATCCCTTCGACGTTTCCAGCCAAGCCTATAAGCGCGATCCGTTCCCAACGCTTGCGCGTCTGATCGAGGCGGGCGCGGGCGTGCAGACGCAATTGCCCGTGATCGGCCGCGTGAGAATGATCACGCGCCATGCCGATGTCGCCGCGCTCTTGAAGGCGGACGATCTCTTCGCCACCGATGCGCGCAACGCGGGAAAAGCATCCCCGCTGGGGCTTTGGTGGCTGCCGCGCGGCTTGCGGGCGCTCACCGAGAACATGCTCACGCTGGACGATCCGGCGCATCGGCGCTTGCGCAAATTGGTCGACACGGTGTTCCACCGCAACAGCGTGGAGGCGCTCAAGCCTGAGATTGCGCGGCTCGCCGATAACCTCATCGATGCGATGGAGTGCGAGCAAAATCCCGATGTCGTCCAGGGCTTCGCGCGTCAATTGCCGTTGATGGTCATCTGCGAAATGCTCGGTCTTCCGCTTGAGGATCGCGGCAAATTCATGCGCTGGGTGGATGCCTTCGCCGCCACCGACACCGCCACCTTGATGTTCAAGCTGATGCCGGCGATCGAAAAAATCTCCCGCTATCTGCGCGCCGAATTCGAGCGGTGCAGGGCCGATCCTCAGCCCGGCATGATCAGCGCGCTGGTGCAGGCGGAGGCTGAGGGCGACAAGCTTAGCGAAGACGAATTGCTGGCGATGGTGTTCCTCTTGTTCATCGCCGGGCATGAAACAACGACGCACCTGTTCTCCACCGGCCTCTACACGCTGCTGCAAAATCCTGATCAACGTGCTGCTGCAAGCCGATTGGTCGCGCGCGCCGCTGGCGGTGGAGGAGATGCTGCGTCACGGCTCGCCCGTGCAATCCACCAAGCCGCGCTATGCGCGCGCGGACATGAGTTTCGCCGGCGTCGAGCTCAAGAAGGGCGACATGGTGCTCGGCTTCCTCGCCAGCGCCAACGCCGACCCCGCGGTCTTCGAGGCGCCGGAGCGGTTCGACATCACGCGCGCGCCGAACCGCCATCTCGGATTCGGCGGCGGCGTGCATTTGTGCCTGGGGCTGCAACTGGCGCGCGCGGAGGCGCTCGTCGGCTTGGAGCGCCTGATGAGCCGCTGGCCGCGCATGAAGCTCGCCGCCCCGGCGGATTCGCTGCGCTGGTCGGGCCGCTTCGGCACGCGAGGCCTTGCGGCGTTGCCAATAGACACAGGCGTTCCAATTGCGCGGGCCCGCCGCGCCGCCTAGATCAGGCGCATGCAGACGCCATCTTCCGTATTCGACGATCTCGCCAAGCTGATGACCGGGGCCATGGGCATGGCGCAGGGCGTGCAGGACGAAGCCAAGAGCTTTATGCGCTCGCAGGCCGATCGCTTCATCGCCGAAATGGACCTCGTTACGCGCGAGGAGTTCGAGGCGATGAAGAAACTCGCGGAAGAGGCGAAAGCGGAATCGGCGGCGCTGTCGGCGCGTCTGGCCGCGCTCGAGGCCTCAATCGTAAAAAACGGTTGACAAATCCGCGATTGCGGAGCCCCCCGAACGCCCATAGCGTGCTTGCGGGGTCCTGATTCGACCGCGCGCGACAAGCGCGGCCTCAAGGGGAGCGAAGGCGCCGGTCCTTCTCCGGTGCGCGAACCGGCGCTGCTCTCGGGCGCTTGAGGGGACGTTGAGGCCATGTCGCTCTATCACACAGACGAAGAAGAAGTCCTCGCCGATCCGATGGATATGATCGAGGCGATCGTGGGCTCCGACGATCGCTTCAGCGTGGCCCGCGCCGATGACGGCGACGTGCAATTCTGTTTCCAGGGCGTATGGACCGAGGCGGCGGGCTATTTCAGCCTGCGCGATGAATTGCCGGCGGTGCTCTACACGCTTGGCTTCGACCTCATGGCCGCGCCGGATCGCCGGACCGACGCGATGCGTCTTGCGGCGATGATCAATGAAAATCTCTGGCTCGGTCATTTCGATGTGTGGTCGGATGACGGCTCGATCGTGTTTCGCCACTCGCTCCCGATGATCGGGCGCGATGAATTGTCCGCCGGCGAGGTGCAGGCCTTGCTCGCCGCAGGCCTCGACGCGGCGGAACGCTTCTATCCGGCGTTCAAGTTCGTGATCGAACAGGGCCATTCGCCGGAGGAGGCGGTCGCCGCCGCCATGTTCGAGACCGCCGGAGAGGCATGAGCGGCCTCGACGCGCCCTCCGTCGCGCTGGTCGGCGCGGGCGCCATGGGCCGCGCCTTGGTGCGTGGCTGGATCGAGGCGGTGCGCCGTGGCGGGGGGCTGACGCTCACCGTCCTCGAACCGAATTTCGATCCAGAGCTTGAGCGTCAGCTCGAAGCAGTGGGCGCGGTGCTCAACCCTCCGCAACCTGGTCCCGCCGATGTCGTCGTGCTCGCGGTGAAACCGCAGCAATTCTCCGCGGCGGCCGGGGATGTGCGGGCCTTCGTCGGGCCCGACACGCTGATCCTGTCCATCATGGCCGGCGTGACGCTCGCCAAGCTGGCTCAAGACATGGGGGTCGCGCGCGTCGTGCGAGCGATGCCGAACACGCCGGGACAGATCGGCCAGGGCGTTTCGGCCTATGTGGCCGCGTCCGCCTGCACCGAGCAGGATCGCCGCCTCACCGAGCAATTGCTGGAGCCCTTGGGTTCGGTTGAGCCGATCCCCGCAGAGCGGCTGATGGATGTGGTGACGGCGGTTTCCGGTTCAGGCCCTGCCTATGTGTTTCTCCTCGCCGAGGTGCTGGCCGCCGCCGCCGAGCAAGAGGGGCTCGACAAGGACGTCGCGCAGCGCTTGGCGCAGCGCACGGTCGCCGGAGCGGGCGCCTTGATGCTGGAGCCGGGCGCGCAGCCGGGCGCGCTCCGCAAGCAAGTGACATCGCCCGGCGGCACCACCGAGGCGGCGCTCGACGTGCTCGCCGCCGCCGACGGCCTTGCGCCGCTTCTGCGTCGCGCGGTCAGCGCGGCCGCGCAGCGCTCGCGCGATTTGGGCAAGACCTAATCAAGCGGCCAAGACTCGAACCGCAGTCCAGGAATTGCTTCGAAATCCGCGCTGTTCAACGTGATCAGAGTCGCCTGCGCGACAATCGCCTGCGCCGCGATCATGCGGTCGATCATCTGGCGACGCGAATATCCGAGCAACGAGACGATACGGCCATATTCTTCCGCGCAAGCATTGTCGAACGGCAGCACGGGCACCGCTTCGAGGATAGTATCCAGGAAGGCGCGTCGCCGGGTCGTTTGGCTGGGGTCGCGATATACGCCGCCCTCCAGTTCGGCGCGCGTTAACGCTGAAAACAACACGGCGTCGTCCAACGCTCCTATACGCGCGTGAATGGTTTCGACGCCGTCACGCAATGCGATGGCGATGTTCGTGTCCAACAGATAGGCCAAGCGCTAAAGACCCTTCGGCTCCGCGATGTCGTCTCGATCACGCGTTTCAACGTAATCGGGCTTTGGAAGCGTCCTCAGCTTCGTCAGCATGTCGGAGAGAGTTCTCGCTGCGGGATAGATCGTCAAAACGTCGCCGGATCGGATCATCACCAATTCCGTGTCGGCGCCATAGGCGAGTTCGCGCGGCAGGCGGATGGCTTCGCTGTTGCCGCTCTTGAAGGTTTTTGTGCGAACTACGTGCATAAGCTAATATATACACGTATATACGAAACGCGGCAAGTCTAACGTCGCAATGTCGTTAGGGCTGAACATAGCGCATCCAGGTCGCGCTCGTCCTGATCCCAGGACACCACGAGCCGCGCCTCGCCGGAGCCTTCCGGTCCCCAATCATAGAATTGCGCGCCCGCCGCGCGCAGCGCCGCGAGCTTTTCCGGGCCCGGCTTGATGAAGACGTGGTTCGATTGCCGCGTGCTGGAGAGCCAATCGCCCGCCGCTTCGGCGATGCGCGCGGCCAGCCCGTTGGCACGCGTCGCGTTCTTCAGCCAAAGATCGTCTTCAAGATAAGCGCTCCATTGCGCCGCGATATAGCGATGCTTGGAGATGAGATGGCCCGCGCGCTTGCGCCGTCGTGCGAGCGCGTCGCCATCCACGCGCGCGAACGCCAGCACGGCTTCTGCCGCAAGCGCGCCGTTCTTGGTGGCGCCGAAGCTCAGCACATCCACGCCGGCGCGCTGCGCTATATCCGCCGGCGCGCATCCAAGATGCGCCACGGCGTTGGCGAAGCGGGCGCCATCCATGTGCACGGCGAGCCCCGCTGCATGCGCGATCTCCGCCAGGGCTGCGATTTCGCTTGGCGTATAGACGGCGCCCCGCTCGCTCGCTTGGGTCAGTGAGAGAACGCTCGGGCGCACGGAATGCACGCCGCGCCGATTGCGCGTGAGCGCTTCCTTGAGGCCTTCGGGCGTGATCTTCGCATCGGCGCCGTCGATCAGAACGAGCTTCGCGCCGCCCGTGAAGAATTCCGGCGCGCCGCCTTCGTCGGTTTCGATGTGGGCTTCGCGATGGCACAGGATCGCACCGCCCGGCGCCAACGCCAGCGCATTGGCCGCCGTTCCGGTGGGCACGAAGATGATCTCCGGCGTCGCAGCGAAGAGACGCTGAAGCGCGGCCTTCGCCGCGTCCGTCCAGGGATCGTCGCCATAGGCGCTTGCGGGGCCGCGATTGGCGGCGGCGATCGCGGCAAGCACGGAATCCGCGGCGCGCGCGGTGTTATCGGAACGAAAATCCATCGCCCGCTTAAAGCAGAGGTCTCGCGCTGCGGCGAGACGTCGATTGGTCCGGCGCGCGGCCTTGCGCTAGGTTTCGAGCGGAGGAGAGGTCATGTCCAATCTCGACGCTTCGGTTCGCCGCGACCTGGCGCGCGCCGCGCTGGCGGTGGCGGGCGCGCGGCCCTGGGCGCACATTACGCTGGCCGATCTCGCGCGCGAGGCGGGCCGTCCGCTCACGGACTTTTACGGCGCCACCCTGGGCGAGGCCGTGGAATGCGCTGAAGAAGCGTTCGACCGCGCTATCGCGGAAGGCCTCGACACGCTCGATCCGAATCAGAGCGTGCGCGATCGTTTGTTCGATTTGATCATGAAGCGCTTTGAGGCGATGGAGCCGCATCGCGCCGCGATCGTGGCGATGGAGCCGGGCCAGGATCGCGATCCTCTGGCGCTCGGGGCGGCGCACCAGCGCCATGTGCGTTGCGCGCGCTGGATTTTGGCGTTGGCCGGCTTGGAGGCCGATCACATGACCGGACAGGCGCGGGCGCAGGGGCTCGCCGTCATCATCGGCCAGGCCCGCGCGGCTTGGCGCGCCGATACCGACGGCGATTTCGCCAAGACCATGGCCAGCCTCGATAAGAATTTGCGCCGGGCGGAGGAAATGTTCGGCCGCTGGGCGGGGTTCGCCGCCGCCAAGCCTCAAGAGGACGCTTCGCCGACATAGCGGCTTGACCAAGCGGCGATGATCGAAGCGGCATAGGCGGCGTCGTCGCTTCGCGACAGCAAATGATCCGCCGTGTCGAGGGAGATGAAGCTCTTGGGGTGTTTGGCGGCGATGAAGATGTCTTGCGCGTTCTCGATGCCGACCACCGCATCCGTCGGCGCGTGCATGACCAGTAGCGCGCGCTTGAGGCCGGCGATCCGCTTGGCTTGATTTTGCCGCGAGGCGTCCTCGATGAATTGTTTCGTCACCGTGAAGGGGCGTCCGCCAAGATTGACCCGCGCGGCGCCCTTCGCCTCGATCTCCTCGATATGGGCGCCGAATTGATGCGTGACGTGCCCGACATCGCTCGGCGCGCCGATTGTCACAAGCGCGCGCGCTTCGGGGATCGCGTGTGCGGCGGCGATGATCGCCGCCCCGCCCAGCGAATGACCGATCAGAAGGTGCGGTGCGTGGAATTCGGCGCGCAAATGCGCCGCGGCGGCGATGAGATCATCGACATTCGAGGAAAAGTTCGTATTCGCGAAATCGCCGCCGCTTTGACCGAGGCCAGTAAAATCGAAGCGCAAGGCCGCCACGCCCGCGCGCGCCAGCGCCCGCGCGATGCGCGTGGTCGCCGATGAATCCTTGCCGCAGGTGAAGCAATGCGCGAACAGCGCGTAGGCTTTGGGCGGCGCCTCCGGCAGTTCAAGCCGCGCCGCCAGCGTGTCGCCCTGGGCGCCGATGAAGTGGATCGGCATTGTCTCCATGAGCAGCCCTCAATGCCAGCGGTGCGTCGCGGTGTGCGGCGCGGTGAAAATATCCAGTCCGCCCTCCGCGATCCAGCGCTCGGCGATATCGGCGGCGCGCTCGATCAAGGCGGCGGAATGATCGAAATTGAACGGCGAAACATCCAATGGGCAAAGGTGGGGCGCAACGCAAACTTGCGCTTGACCGGCGACGAGACGCAAATCGCGCTCCAATTGATTTGAGATGAGCAAGGTCAGCGCGTGGACGCCGCGCGCCACGGCGCCCGGCGGCGGGCCGCTCAGCGCGCAGGCATAGCCTGTCTGCAGCACAATGATGCGCGTTGCGCCGCGCTCCGCCGCTGTCAGGATCGGCGTGTTGCCCGAGATCGCGCCGTCGATGAAATGATCCTCTCCGATGCGCACGGCCGGATAGGCGATCGGGATCGCCGCGCTCGCCAGCACGGCTTCGACAGCTGGTCCCTCGGAAAAGCACACTGGCGCGCCTGAGAGATTGGTGGCCACCACATGCACGGGGGCTTGCGCTTCCTTGAGGTTGCGGATCGTGAGGTGCGTCTCCACGATCCGGCGCAATCCGTCCGAAGGAAAGACGCTGCCATGCGGCGCCATCCAATTCAGCGCGCTCGACCAGGAAAAGGGAAAGACGTCGCTGCGCTTGAGCCCGCGCCAGATGTCCTCCAGCTTGGCCACGCCATCGAGGTCGGGCTGTTGCGCGAAGAAGCAGGCGTTGAGCGCGCCGACGGAGGAGCCCACGACGAAGTCCGCCTCGATCCCGGCGCGCACCAGGGCCCGCAACGTGCCGACCTGAATCGCGCCGAGGCTGCCGCCGCCGGCGAACACGAACGCAGTTTTTTCCGGTCGCGTGTCGGCCATCGAAGTCTCCCGCCACCCACGCATACGGCGTGGGCGGCGGGGAAGTTGCAGCCTCGTTCTCAGCGCGGCGGCGTCATTGTCGGCGCCGGATAAGAGGCGCGTACCTCGGCGAGACCGCCGCGGCGCACTGCGGGCGCTTGCGCGGCGAGCGCTTCGGCGGCGGCGCGGTCGGCGGCTTCGATCTGGAAATAGCCGCCAAGCGCGAGCCGGCGGCCGCGCACCGGCCCGTTGGAGCGGCCGCGCGCGCCGATGGTGACGGCATCGCCAGGGAGGGCGAGCGGGGCGCCGCCCCGGATCGCGCCGCTGCTTTGCAAAGCGGCGGCGAAGGCGCCGTATTCGGCCCAATAGGCTTGGCCGGCCGGGCCGGAATCGGCGCGGAGCGCGAAATCCTCGCGCGTTTCATAAACGAAGATGGTGAAGGGCTCGGCGCGCGCGGGCGTGGCGAGGCAGGCGAGGGCGGCGAAGGCCGCTGCAAGAAGGGTCGTGCGGTTCATGGAAAGGGTCTTTCAGCGCAGCCGGGGCCGATCCCCGTCTCGACCCCATGAGCCGCGAGTGAGGCCCATTTCGACAGGTCGCGCGCTTTAGGCCGTCGCGGGAAGGCGCAAGAGCGCGCGCAGGCCCCCCAGCGGCGCGCGCGCGAGCGTTACGTCCCCGCCATGGGCGCGCGCCACGTCGCGTGCGATGGCGAGCCCCAGGCCCACACCCTTGGCGTTGCGGGTGCGCGTTTCGTCGAGGCGCGAGAACGGGCGAAAGGCGTCCTCGTAGAGTTCCGGCGGAATGCCCGGGCCGTCATCGTCGATCGTCACCTGCAGCGCGCCAGGCGTGCGCCGCGCCTCCACGCGCACCCGGTCCCCATGGGCCGCGGCGTTGTCGACAAGATTGGCGATGCAGCGCTTGAGGGCGCGCGGACGCACGCTTGCGGCCAAATCGCCCTCGGCGGCGATTTCAATGGCGGCGCCGCTTCGGCGCGCCTCATGCACGACCTCGCCGACGAGGCGGCCCACATCCGTGGGCGCGGGTTCTTCGGCGGCCTCTCCGCGCGCGAACGCCAGATATTCCTCAAGCGTACGCTCCATGTCTTCCAGATCGCGCTTGGCGTCCTCCAATTCGGGCGTGGGCGGCATGAGGGCGAATTGCAGCTTGAGGCGCGTCATCGGCGTGCGAATGTCGTGGCTCACGCCGGCGAGCAATTGCGCGCGCTGCTCGATGAAGCGGCGGATGCGTTGGCGCATGTCGAAGAAGGCGTGCGTGGCCTGGCGCACCTCGCGCGCGCCGCGCGCGCGAAACACGGTTTGATCGTCGTCGCCGCGCCCGAAGCGTTCCATCGCGGCGGCCAATTGTTCAATCGGGCGCACCTGATTGCGGATGAACAGCACCGATACGATGCCGAGGAAGATGGTCGCGCCGAAAATCCACGCCACGAAAAGCGGCCCCGAGCGCGCTTGCACGCGGTCACGAAAGGCCAGGATGTTGAACACGCCGCCTTCAGCCGGCACGCGGATGATCACTTGCCGTCCAGGGCAGCTGGAATCATACCAGACATTGCGATTGAGCTCTTCCTGCAGGGCGCGCGTGAGATAGCGGTCGATGATCTGATCGCGTCGACCGCCGCACGGCTCCATCTCCACCGCGCCGTTCGGCTCGAACGTGAGATCGAGCCTGAGCGTGCGCGCCAGAACTTGGATGTCGGCGAGATTGTCCGGCGTCGGATTGCGCTCATGCAGCATGATCAGCAGGGTGATGTCCGACGCCACGGCTTGGCTCATGCGCTTGGACGTGGCCTGCCAGTGGTCGTCGAGAAACACCATCGAGATGATCAGCTGCAGCACCGCCGCCGGCGCCAGAATGATCAGCAGCGTGCGCCAATAGAGGCCCTTAGGCATGATGTCGCGCAGACGATGCGGCAGACGCATGATCAATCCACCGCCAGCCGGTAGCCGATCCCGCGCACGGTCTGCAGGAAGATCGGGATACGCGGATCGGTTTCGATTTTTCGCCTCAGCCGCGTCACCTGCACGTCCACGCTGCGCTCAAGGCCCGCGCCCGTACGCTTGGCGAGGTCTTCTCGGCTGATCGGTTCGCCCCCGCGCGCGGCCAGCACGCGCAGCAGCACGACCTCCGCTTCGGTGAGCTTCACCACTTGGCCTTCGCGCGAAAGATCGCCGCGCTGCGGATTGAACGCGAAGGGGCCAAAACGCACCTCGCCGGCCTCGTCCGGCTTGCGCGCCGCGCCCCGGCGCAGGATGGCGTTGACGCGCAGGGCAAGTTCGGCCGGCTCGAACGGCTTGGGCACGTAATCGTCGGCGCCGATGGTGAGGCCCTTGATCCGGTCCTCAGGCTCGCCGCGCGCGGTCAACAGCACGATCGGCACGTTGGATTTCGCGCGCACGCTGCCGGCGAGGCTGAAGCCGTCTTCCTTGGGCATCATCACATCGATGATGAGGAGATCGAAATCGAACGATTCAAGCAGGCGGCGCGCGGCCTCGGCGTCCTCGGCGGCGGAGACGCGCGCGCCCCCTTGCGCCAGATAACGCTTCAACAATTCGCGGATGCGGTCGTCGTCATCGACGATGAGGATGTGCGGCGCGCGGTCCAACGCGTCGAAGGCCGGCGTGTTCATGGCGCGCGCTCGTCGCCGGCCGCCAGCGCGGCGAGCACGATCCGTGCGCCGGAGACGTTTTCGGCGCCCGCGCTTCGAAAAATCTGCCCCAAGCGCTCACGCAAGGCAGCGGATGCTTCGCGTTCGGCGGCGCGGCCTGTGTCGGTAAGGACGATGAGGCGTTGGCGTCTGTCCGCCGCGCCTTTTTCGCGCGCGATGAGCCCCGCCTGCTCCAGCTCGCTGAGCACACGCGCCAGCGATTGCTTGCGCACGCCGAGCCGCGCCAGCAAATCGGAGACGGGTTGGCCCTCGCGCCGGCGGATCGCGGCGAGCGCCCGATAATGGGCCGGGCCAAGATCATGCGCGGCGAGCGCGCCCGCCGCGCTCTTCCAGAACACGCGGGCGGCCTCGAACACGAGATCGACCGCGCGGTCGAGCTCATCTTCCTTGAGATAGAGCCGGCCCTCCGGACCGCCTGCCGAAACCTGTGGAACAGCCATGCGCCAGCGATGGAATGAGATGAGTTGACTTGCAACCTGCCGCTCCGACAATGACGCATCTGAGAAGGTCAGGGCAAGCGCGCCATTGGAAGGCGGGGTCCGGCCCCAAGAGCAAGCACCCCAAGAGTCACCTCATGAGCGAACCCGCCTATCACGACCGCGACGGCCAGATCTGGATGAATGGTGAATTCGTGCCCTGGCGTTCCGCCAATGTGCATGTGCTCACCCATGGCCTGCATTATGCGTCGGCCGTGTTCGAGGGCGAGCGTGCTTATGACGGCGTGATCTTCCGTTCGCGGGAGCATAGCGAGCGTCTGCACAATTCCGCCCGCCTGATGGGGTTCACACTCCCCTACAGCGTCGATGAATTGGAGCGCGCCAAGAACGAGACGGTGGCGCGCACTGGCCTCGGCTCGGCCTATGTCCGCGCCATCGCGTGGCGCGGCTCGGAAAAGATGGGCGTCTCGGCGCAGGCCAACCGAATCAATCTCGCGATCGCCGCCTGGCATTGGGGCGATTATTTCCCCGACAAGATGAAAGGCATCCGCCTCACGGTCGCGCCCTGGCAACGGCCCTCGCCGGCGACGGCGCCGTGTCACGCCAAGGCCGCGGGTCTCTACATGATCTGCACGTTGTCCAAGCATGGCGCGGAAGCGCAGGGCTTTCAGGATGCGTTGATGCTCGATTGGCGCGGCCAAGTGGCGGAGGCCACCGGCGCGAACATTTTCTTCGTGCGCGAGGGCGCCATCCATACGCCTTATCCCGATTGCTTCCTCAACGGATTGACGCGGCAGACCGTCATCCAATTGGCGCGCCAGCGCGGGATCGAAGTGATCGAGCGCGCGATCTGGCCGAACGAACTGGCCGGCTTCTCCGAAGTGTTCCTCACAGGGTCCGCCGCCGAAATCACGCCGGTCGCCGAGATCGCCGGGATCGCCTATAAGCCCGGCGACATTACCAGCCAGCTGATCGAGGATTATGCGGCCGTGACGCGGCGGCGGAACGCGGCTTGAATCGCGTCTACGCCGCGCTGGGCGACACGATCTTCGATGTGATGAGCGTGCGCGCCCGCGAAACGGGCGCGATCAATCTCGGCCAGGGCTTTCCCGAGGAAGACGGACCGCTCTTCCTGCGCGAAGCGGCCGCGCGCGCGCTCATTGAGGGGCCCAATCAATATCCGCCCATGCGCGGCTTGCCGGAAACGCGTGAAGCGGTCGCGGCGCACTACAACGCCCATCACGGCCTTGACCTTGATTGGGCGCGAGAGGTTACGATCACGTCGGGCGCCACGGAGGCGATCGCGGCCGCGTTGCTTGCGGTGATCGAGCCGGGCGACGAGGTGGTCCTGATCGAACCGATGTATGACGCCTATCTGCCCCTGGTGCGCCGCGCCGGGGGGGGTCCGCGTTTCGTGCGCCTCAAGCCCCCGCTCTGGCGCGTGGAGGAGGCCGAACTCGCCGCCGCCTTCACCGCGCGCACGCGGGCGGTGGTCGTCAATTCGCCGATCAATCCGGCGGCGACCTTGATCGGCCAGGATGATCTCGCGCTCATCGCGAAATATTGCATCGCCCATGATGCGGTCGCGATCTGCGATGAAGTGTGGGAGCATGTGGTGTTCGACGGCGCGTCGCACGCAACGATGCTGGCCGTGCCCGGCATGCGGTCGCGCACGATCAAGATCGGCTCCGCCGGCAAGATGTTTCAAATGACCGGCTGGAAGGTGGGCTTCCTGTGCGCGGCGCCTGAGCTAACCAGCGCGCTCGTCAAGGCGCATCAATTTCTCACCTTCACGACGCCGCCAAATCTGCAACGCGCGGCGGCGCTCGGACTTATGCAGCCGCCCGAATATTTCGCCGCGATGCGCGCCGAACTCCAGCGCGCGCGCGACCGCATGGCCGAGGGCCTGATCGCCGAAGGCTTCGTCATCGCGCCCGCCGGCGGCACCTATTTCATGAACATCGATCTGCGCGGCTCCGGCGTGGCGCTGGACGATGAAAGTTTTGCCTTCCGCGCGGTGGAGGAGGCGGGCGTCGCGTCGATCCCCTTGTCGGCCTTCTATGGCGCCGATCCGCCGCGCACGCATGTGCGGCTCTGCTTCGCCAAGCGCGACGCCACCATCGATGCCGGCGTGGAGCGGCTCGGCCGGATGCGTCGAAATCTCGTTTAGGCGCTGGCGCGCATCAGGCTGAGCTGGGCGGTGACGCCGCCATGCGTCGAAACGCAATAGGTGACAAAGCAAGTGAGCGCGACCTTGAGAAAATTGGGCGCATCGCCCGCGAAAATAGCGTCGCCCTGATTCACCAAGGTTTGGATCGAACCGACGATCAGCCCCATCGCGACGGCGCGGCGCATCACGCCTGGCGAAAGCGCGATCCGCGCGATGTCGGCCACGTTCTTAATCAAGTCGTCCCCCCAAAGTGCTCGTCGTCAGTACGCGCGCCCATGGATCGGCGGTTACTCGAGGCGCACGATGCGCAGCGTGTTTGTCTTGCCAGGCCGGCCGAACGGGATCCCGGCGGTGACGACGATCCGGTCGTCGGCGGCGGCGAGACCGAGCGCGCGCACTTCGCGCTCGGCGTTCGCGACCATGTCTTCCAGTGATGTCGCGTCTTCCGTGACGACGCTGCGTACGCCCCAGGCCAGGCAGAGGCGGCGCGCCGTCTCAAGGCGCGGAGTCATGCCCACGACGCCGCAGCGCGGGCGCTCGCGCGCGAGCCGCAGTGCGGTGGAGCCCGTCGTCGTGTAGCCGATCACGGCCGCGCATTCGAGCACATGCGCGATATGGCGAGCCGAGAGCGCGATCGCGTCGGACGCCGTCGGTTCCGGGCGCGCGATGTCGCGCATGAGGCTGTCCCAATGATCGGGATCGTCCTCCACGGCGCGGATGATGCGATCCATGATGGCGACCGCCGTGGCCGGATGGCGCCCGACCGCGCTTTCAGCCGAAAGCATCACCGCGTCCGCGCCTTGATAGACCGCGGTCGCCACATCGCTGGCTTCCGCGCGCGTGGGTGTGGGCGCATCGACCATGCTTTCAAGCATGTGCGTGGCGACGATGACGGGCTTTCCCGCCGCGCGCGCCGTGCGCACGATGCGCCGCTGCGCGATTGGCACTTGTTCGGCCGCGAGTTCGACCCCGAGATCGCCGCGCGCCACCATCACGCCGTCGGAGAGCGCGACGATCTCATCGAGATGCGCCAGCGCGGCGGGCTTTTCGATCTTGGCGATCAGCCCCGCGCGTTCGCGCACGAGCGCGCGCGCCTCGCGCATGTCGTCCGGTGTCTGGACGAAGGAGAGGGCGATATAGTCAACGCCCAGATCGAGCGCGAAGGCGCAATCGGCGCGGTCCTTGGCCGTCAGCGGCGAAATCGGGATGGGGCGGGAGGGAATGTTCACGCCCTTGCGGCTCTTCAATTCGCCGCCAATGTCCACGCGCGCCTTGAGACGCGCGCCTTCGGCCCCGATGATCGTGAGTTGCAGGCGTCCGTCGTCGAGCTTGAGCGCATCGCCGATCTGCAGCGCCGCGAGCACCTCCGGATGCGGAAGTCGAATGAGGCCTGCCTCGCCGGGCGCGTCCGACGCCTCCAACAAGAGGGTTTCGTTCCAGCGCAAAACCATTGCGTCGCCGGCGATGGGGCCGACGCGGATTTTCGGCCCCTGAAGATCCGCGAGTATGGCGACATATTTGCCGCTCCGCCTTTCCGCATCGCGGATGGCGGCGTAGCGGCGCGCGTGTTCTTCGTGCGCGCCATGGCTGAAATTGAGCCGGAACGCGGACACGCCCGCCTCGATCATCTGCATGAGTCGTTCCGGCGCATCGCTCGCGGGACCGAGCGTCGCCAGGATTTTGCAGGCGCGCGTACGTTTCATGCTCACCATTCCTCGGCTATTGGCGCGCCCTCGAATGCTTCCGACAGGCGCCGGCGCGTGCCGCGTGTGATCCCCTGCGGCAGCGCGTCGAGCGCAAAGAAGGCGCGCTCGGCGATCTCGCCATTCTCCAACGGCGCTGTCGGGCGCCAGGATTCAAAACGATAGACCGCCACGTGATCGTTACGGTGCGCCGCGTGATTTGAGTAAAATCCCACAAGAACGGGCGGCGTGGTCGGCGCGATCGCGCCTTCCTCCGCCATTTCCCGGATCGCGGCGGCCAGAGCGGTCTCGCCGGAATCGACGCCCCCGCCGGGCAGATACCAGCCATCGCGATAGGTGTGCCGCACCAGGAGCACGCGGCCGTCCGCGTCGCACGCAATGCCGCGCACGCCGAGCGTCATGCCGCGCGAAAAGCGCCACCAGAGCCGGAAGGCGGGCGTGATCACCGGCTCCAGGCGTAGTCGCAGAGAGACGCTCATGGACGTGCGATAGCGATGTTCGCGACGGGCGTCACCGCTTGCGGGCGATGCGCTTTCAATGCACCGGAGGCGCCCATGCAGCTCCCTTTTTTACCGCCGCCCAAACTCCCCGGCGGGCCCTACATCATGGGCGTGCTCAATGTGACGCCCGATTCCTTCTCTGACGGCGGCGTGTGGCGCGGCGAAGGCGCCGCCGCGCACGCCCTCGCCATGGCGGAGGCCGGCGCGGACGTGATCGATCTGGGCGGGGAATCGACCCGGCCGGGCGCCGCCCCCGTGGCCGCCGACGAGGAAATCGCACGCGTCGTCCCCGTGATCGAAGCTGTCCGGCGCGTGAGCGCGGCGCCCATCTCCATCGACACGATGAAGCCCGAGGTGGCGGAGGCGGCCTTCGCGGCGGGGGCGACGATTTGGAACGATGTGATGGCGCTGCGCGCACCCGGGGCGCTGGCCATGGCCGCGCGTCTCAAGGCCCCGGTGATCTTGATGCATATGCAGGGCGAGCCGCGCACGATGCAGGCCGCGCCGCATTATGACGACGTGGTGACGGAGGTGGCCGCCTTCCTTTCGGAACGCGCTGAGGCGGCGCGCGCGGCGGGCGCGTCGGTGGTGTGCGTCGATCCGGGGATAGGGTTTGGCAAAACGTTGCGGCACAATCTGGCGCTGATCGCCGCCCTGCCGGCGCTGGCGAAAGCCGCCGCCGCGCCGATCCTGTTCGGCGCGTCGCGCAAGAGCCTCATCGAAAAGATCGAAGAGCGCGCCTCTACGCCGGCCCAGCGCCTCGGCGGCTCCATCGCGCTCGCCTTGCGGGCCGCGCAAAACGGCGCGGCGATGTTGCGAGTCCATGACGTTGCTGAGACGGCGCAGGCGCTCACTGTCTGGCGGGCGAGCGGCATGTTAGGATAGCGCCATGGCCGACACGCTGCGCCGCCCTTTAACCTTGAGCGAGTTCCTGGCCTGGGAAGCGCGCCAAGAGACGCGCCATGAATTTGTCGGCGGACGCATCCGCGCCATGGTCGGCGCCACGCGCCGGCACGGCGATATCGCCGGCAACATCTTCATGCTGCTGCGAGCGGCGTTGAAGGGCAAAAAATGCCGCCCCTTCATGGAGACCCTGAAAGTCATCACACCGGCGGGTGACGTCCGCTATCCGGATGTTCTGGTCGATTGCGGTGAAGGCAAGCCGGAGGACGTCGCCGCCGCCGAACCGACAATCGTGGTGGAAGTGCTGTCCAGAAGCACGCTGCAAATCGATATCAGCGAAAAGCTCGCGGACTACCAATCGGTCCCCAGCATCAATGCGATCCTGCATGTGCAGCAAGGGGTGATCAGCGGCTCCTTGTGGACGCGCATGGAGGACAGCTGGCGTTATGAAGCGTTGAGCGGCCCGGAGGCCATTGTCGAGTTGTCCGCTGTCGATGTTCGCATCGTGCTTGGCCAGATCTACGAAGGCGTCACCCTTGATCCTCCTCCGCAGGCGCAAGAAGGCGCTCCGGATTCATGAACGCGCCACGCGGCCGCGTCCTCATCATCGCCGGCTCGGATTCAGGCGGCGGCGCCGGCCTTCAAGCCGATATCAAGACAATCACCGCGCTCGGCGGCTATGCGATGAACGCCGTCACCGCCATCACGGTGCAGAACACGCTGGGCGTGAGCGGCGTGCATTCCGTGCCCACGGACATCATCCGCGCGCAGATCGATGCGGTGATGAGCGATATCGGGGCCGATTGCTGGAAGATCGGCATGCTTGGCTCGGCGGCGATCATCGAGACCGTGGCGGAAGCCGCGCGCGTGCATGCCCGCGCGCTCCCGGTGGTGCTCGATCCGGTGATGATCGCCAAGGGCGGCGCCGCGCTCCTTGACGAGGACGCGCTTGGCGCGCTGCGCGCGGCCTTGCCGATGGCCGCCTTGGTTACCCCGAACGCGCCCGAGGCCGCGCGGTTGACGGGCCTGGCGGTGGAGGATCTGGAGGGTCAGAAGGGCGCCGCGGCCGCGCTCGTCGCGCTTGGCGCGCGGGCGGCGCTCGTGAAGGGCGGCCACATCGACGGGGAGGTCGTGCGCGACGTCCTTTTCGACGGGGATGCCTTTCAGGTGTTCGAGGGGCCTCGCCTGCAAACCACCTCAACGCATGGAACGGGTTGCACATTGGCGTCCGCCATCGCCGCCGGTCTTGCGCAGGGGCTTCCGCTGGGGGCCGCCATCGCGCGCGCACGCGCCTATCTCCTGGGGGCTCTTCGCCATGCGCCTGGTCTGGGCCAGGGCCATGGCCCGCTGGCGCACGGCTGGGCGATCCCGCCTTTCCCGCCCGGATAAGGCGAGGGCGCTCGCCAGCCGCCGAACGAGCCGGCATAAAGACCGGAAAATCGAGGCAGGAGCGCGCCTTATGCGCCTTTGGATCGTCGACGCCTTCACCGACCGGGTCTTCACCGGCAACCCAGCCGCGATCGTGCCGCTGCAGCGCTGGCTCCCTGACGCCACGCTCCAGGCCATCGCGGCGGAGAGCCGGCTTTCAGAGACGGCGTTCTTCGCGCCAACCGGCCTTAAGGGCAATTATCAGCTGCGCTGGTTCACCCCGGCCGCGGAGGTTCCGATCTGCGGGCACGCCACGCTCGCCGCCGGAGCTGTGCTGCTGTCCGAGATCGAACCGGATCTGGAGGTCGCCGTGTTCGACACCCAGGCCGGCGCCCTGATCGTACGGCGCACCGCCGAGGGCTACACGCTCGACTTGCCGCGCCGCGTGCGCGCGCCTTGGACGGTTCCGGCCGAGCTCATTCCCGCGCTGGGCGGGGCGCGCATCGTCGACGCCTTCGTCGGCGAATACGCGAACGCGGTGCTCGAGAGTGAAGCCGCCGTGCGCGATCTCAAGCCAGATTTCGCGGCCATCGAGCGGCTCGTGCGCGGTCCACGGCAGGGATGTCTGGCTGTCACGGCGCCGGCGGACGAGGGCAAGCCCTATGATTTCGTCTGCCGTTTCTTCGGTCCGGGCATGGGCTTGCCGGAAGATCCGGTCACCGGCTCCGCCTTCGCCGACATCGCGCCCTATTGGCTGGATCGCTTCGACATGGAGAGCGTCGTCGGCTTTCAGGCCTCGAAGCGCGGCGGCTACACCCGCGCCATTCAGACGCTGTCGAGCGTTCGTCTCTTCGGCCAGGTGGCGATCTATCTGCGCGGCGAGCTCGATGACTCGGTCGCCCGGCAGCACAATCGCGCGGGCGAGCCGCTCGAAGCGCCGCAACGCAAACGCCGCCGCCGCAAAACCGCCAAGGCGCTGGCGCCGATTTTTGAGGAGCCGCTGATCGCCGACATCGACGCCGATCCGAGCGCTTTCGTCGTCGTCAAGCAGAAGCCGGGCGCGCCGCGCGTGGACGAGGACACTTTGGTGCGGATCGTCAAGGAGGCGGAGATCGGCGCGGGCGAGACGATCCGAGTTTACGAGATCGAGGCGGCGCCTGAATCCGCTCCTAGCGCGCATACGGAGGAGATCGTCCGCATCGTATCCGATCGCACCCAGGCTGCGAACGAGTAGCGGTTGCAAGCGCTTGAAATACACGCGCTTTTCGCACGAAATGTGACCCAAACCGTGCCACGCGCTCCAGTAAAGCCCTTGCCGAATCAGGGCGGATAAACATCCTGTGGTCGCATAACGTCACTATGCGGAGACGTCATGCTCATCGCGTTGAATGCTGAGACTTTTGGCGGCGGCGAACCGAATTATTGCACGTTCGAAGGCGCGCAAGCCCTGAAGAAGACGATCGAGGATTATTGGCGACAATTAGGGACGCCGGTGACCATCTATGTCGTGGAATCCGGTTTCGACCTGAAGACTCGCGCAACACGGTTCGATCTGCGCAGCGACATGGTCAATGGTTATCCGCGCGCCGTCCCCCGGCGGGAGGCCGCCTGAGCGAAAGCCTGTCTTAATCAGCGGCCTTGCGGGCGTTCTTTGTCGCCAGATAGGTGTCCGCGCGCTTGATGTAGCGCCGAACGGCCTCATCCGCCTGCGCTGCGGCCTCAAGGGCGGCGGGGGATTCCAAAAACGAGGTCTGGAGGCGTACGCCGTCATTTTTCGCGCGCGCGAGAATATTGGCGTCCAGCAGGTCTTGTACGCGCCGCCGCACCACCTCCCTGGAGAGGCCCGTGCGCTGCGCGATTTGGCGCCGGCTTATGGGCGTGGCCGATCGGCGTTGGCCGACGCGCGCACGCAATTCGTGGCGGCCTAGGCAGACAAGGATCAGCGTGGCGTCAAGATCGCCGTCCACGAGCGGCGCGACGAATTGCGCCAGATCGAAGGACAGATCGAGGGTTAGCAAAAAAATGTGCTTCAACACGCCCTCGTTGGCGCGCTGTGAATGCGCCGCAATCAGTGACAATAGGACGCAGAATTCGATTTGTTTCAATCGCAAGCCTGTGGATTGGCTGCAATTTTTGCGACAACAGGCGCTTTTGACTGGCGCTTGCAATCGTCATCGAAAGCGCGCATGTCCCGCCTGGGCCATCCGCTCCCAACGGCGGACGCCCATCTGTGAGGATGGGAGTAAATATGAGTGCTTTGACCAAGCCGGCCGCGCGGCCGGGCGACGCCCGTTTTTCCTCGGGCCCCACCAAAAAGAGACCCGGCTGGACGCTATCCGCGCTTGAGGGCGCGGCGCTCGGTCGTTCGCATCGCTCCAAGGCCGGCAAGGCCAAGCTGAAGGAAGCGATCGATCGCACGCGCGCGCTGCTGCAGGTCCCTACCGATTTCAAGATCGCGATCGTGCCTGCGTCTGACACCGGCGCCGTGGAAATGGCGATGTGGTCGATGCTGGGCGAACGCCCCGTGGACGTGTTCGCCTGGGAGAGCTTCGGCGAGGAATGGGTGACGGACGCCAAGGCGCTCAAGATCGACGCCGCGCTGCACGTGGGCCGGCCCTATGGCGCGCTGCCGGATTTTTCCAAGGCGCGAAAAAACGCCGACATCATCTTCACGCAGAACGGCACCACCTCGGGCGCGAAGATTCCCAATTTCGATTGGATCGCAGCCGATCGCGAAGGCGTCACCATAAACGATGCGACGAGCGCGGCCTTCGCGCAGCCGATCGATTGGGCCAAATGCGATGTCGTCACCTATTCATGGCAGAAGGTGATGGGCGGTGAAGCCGCGCACGGTATGATCATTCTCTCGCCGCGCGCGGTCGCGCGTTTGGAGAGCTTCACGCCGGATCGGCCGTTGCCGAAAATCTTCCGCATGACCAAGAAGGGCAAGTTGGACAACGAGCTCTTCGAGGGCGCCACGATCAACACACCGTCTCTGCTCGCCACCGAGGATTATCTCGACACGCTGAAATGGGGCGAAAGCATCGGCGGCCTCGAAGCGCTGATCGCGCGTGCGAACGCCAATTCCAAGGTGCTCTATGATTGGGCCGCCAAAACGCCTTGGATCGCTACGCTCGCGGACGACAAGGCGACATGGTCGAACACGGGCGTGTGCCTCAAGGTTGTCGATCCGCGCGTGACCGCACTCGATGAAGAGGGCCAGGCCGCGTTCGCAAAGAGGCTCTCCGATCTTCTGGAGAAGGAAGGCGTCGCGCTCGATGCGGCGTCCTATCGCTCGGCGCCGCCGGGCCTGCGCATCTGGTGCGGCGCCACGATCGAACGCGCCGACGTCGAAGCCCTCATTCCTTGGATTGAATGGGCTTTTGAAACGCTCGTCGCTGACCTTTCCAAATAACACGCTGTCATCCCGGAAACGCCGAAGGCGTTATCCGGGACCCAGGGTCAACCCATCGACCTTCGATTCCCTGGGTCCCGTCTCTCGCTTCGCTCGGCCGGGATGACGGCATGCATCTCTGTTTAGGAAACAAACCATGCCCAAAGTTCTGATCTCCGATGAACTCTCGCCGGCCGCCGTTGATATTTTCAAGGCGCGCGGTCTGGAGGTCGACTTCCAGCCGCAGCTCGGCCCCGATGCCGCCAAGCTGAAGGAAATTATCGGCAATTATGATGGTCTCGCCATTCGCAGCGCGACGAAGGTGAAGGCCGACATCATCGCCGCCGCAACCAATCTTAAAGTGATCGGGCGCGCCGGCATCGGCGTCGACAATGTCGATATTCCCGCCGCCACCGCCAAGGGCATCGTGGTGATGAACACGCCGTTCGGCAATTCGATCACCACCGCCGAGCATGCGATCGCGCTGATGTTCGCCGCCGCGCGTCAGATCGGCGCGGCGGATTCGTCCACGCAGGCTGGCAAGTGGGAAAAGAACCGCTTCATGGGCGTGGAGCTCTATGCCAAGACGCTGGGCCTCATCGGCTGCGGCAATATCGGCTCGCTCGTGGCCGAGCGCGCGCTGGGCCTCAAGATGAAGGTCATCGCGTACGATCCCTTCTTGTCGCCGGAGCGCGCGGTTGAGCTGGGCGTGGAGAAGGTTGAACTCGACGACCTCTTCAAGCGCGCCGATTTTATCTCGCTGCACACGCCGCTGACCGACAAGACCAAGAATATCCTTTCCGCCGAGGCGATCGCCAAGACCAAGCGCGGCGTGATCATTGTCAACGCCGCGCGCGGCGGGCTTGTCGATGAAGCGGCGCTACGCGCGGCGTTGGAAAGCGGCCATGTCGCGGCGGCGGGCTTCGACGTGTTCACGGCGGAGCCGGCGAAAGAGAATGTTTTGTTCGGCGCGCCGAATTTCATCGCGACGCCGCACCTGGGCGCGGCCACGACCGAAGCGCAGGAGAATGTCGCGCTGCAAGTGGCCGAGCAGATGAGCGATTATCTCATGTCCGGCGCGGTCACCAACGCGCTCAACATGCCCTCGATCAGCGCCGAAGAGGCGCCGCGCCTGAAGCCCTTCGCGGCGCTGGCTGAAAAGCTCGGCGTGTTCGCCGGCCAAATCGCCGATGACGGCATCGAGGCCGTGGAGATCGAATATGAAGGCGAGGTGGCGAGCTATAACACCAAGCCGCTCACCGCCGCCGCGCTCGCGGGCCTGATGCGCCCGCTCATACCGGACGTGAACATGGTCTCCGCGCCGGCGGTGCTGAAGGAGAAGGGCGCCCCGCTCACGGAATCGAAGCGCGAAAGCTCACCGATCTATGGCTCGCTGATCCGCATCAAGGTGCAGACCGGCGGCCGCTGGCGCACCCTCGCGGGCGCCGTCAATGCGGGCAGCCCGAAGATCGTGGAGATCAAGGGCATGGCGCTGGAGGCCGCGTTCCATCCCGTCATGCTGTTCGTGAACAATAACGATAAGCCCGGTTTCATCGGGGCGCTCGGCGCCATGTTGGGCGATGCGAAAATCAACATCGCCACCTTCCATCTCGGTCGCACCGCGCCGGGCGAGGATGCGGTGGCGATCGTCGGCGTCGATCAGCCCGTGCCGGAGGCGGTGCAGGAGAAGCTGCGGGCGCTGCCGCAGGTGCGTTACGTGAAGGTGTTGCGCTTCTAGAAGCTGCGCGGAGCGGCTGCGTCTTCGGCGCCGCCGCTCCGCAAGGCTTCAGCGTTGCGCAGCGCTCAGCGTTTCGACAAGGTCCGCGGCGGAGGCGCCTTCGAGCGCGAGACCGTAGCCGACTTCGCGCACGATGCGTTCCTTGAGCGGCTGCACGAAATGGATGCGCGTGTTGCGCCGTGTGACTTCAGGCGCGCGCAAATAGATCGCGGCCAAGGCGCGGGCGCGGCTCAGCGCTTCGCCGTCACGCACCACCTCCGCCACGACGCCCCATTCTTGCGCCGTGCGCGCGCTGATCGGCTGCGGATTGAGCAAGAACGCCTCCGCGCGCGCGGGGCCGGCGCGATAGCTCCAGGTCTGAAAGATCCCATCGCCCGGCACGATGCCGCCCGCATAGTGCGGCAGATCGTTGAAACTGGCCGAGCGCCCCGCCACGATCACATTCGCCATCAGCGCATATTCGCTGTGCACGTGCGCGCGTCCCTCGATTGCGGCGATCACGGGCACGCGAATATTCGCGAGGTTCTCCAAAATCTGCACGCCTTCGTCATGCACCTGGCTCCAAACATCGGGGTCCGCCACGTTGCCGAAGCTGGCGAAATCAATGCCGGGAATGAAATCGCCGCCCGCGCCGGTGAGGATCACCACCTTGTTCTCGCGATCTTGCGCGATCCGGTAAAAGGCTTCGACGAAGTCCGTGTGATCCTGCGCCGTGAACGTCAGCGGCCCTCCGTTCGTGTGCAGCGTCACCACCAACACGCCGGCCGAGTCGCGCTCCATGCGCACTGAGCGGAACGCGGTGAAATAGGCCGGCTGCGCGGCGCTGGCGGTGATCTGGGCGGCCTCGCCGGCGCCGCCTTGCGCGAGCGCCGGCAGCGGCGCGAGGTTCGCGGCGGTGAGGGCGAGTGCGAGCAGAGCTTTCTTCATTGTCGATCTCCTGAGGCGGCGTCGGGCCGTCGAGGGGAAGATGGCTCATTCTGAATTCTTGGATTAGTCTGCGGTTTTCGATAGTTCTTATTCTTGATTGGAATGAATAGATGGATCGCCTCAAGGCCATGGAGGTCTATGCGCGCGTGCTGGAAGCGGGCTCGCTTTCGGCCGCGGCGCGCGCCATGCGGCTGAGCCAGCCGGCCGTGTCGAAGGCCATCGCAGGACTGGAGGCGCGGCTCGGTGTGCGGCTTTTGGCGCGGTCCACGCGTCGCATCGCCGCCACGGAAGCGGGCCAAGCCTTTTACGAACGCGTCCTGCGCGCCTTGGCGGAGGCGGAGGAGGCCGAGATCGCGGCGCGCGGCGTCGACGCGGCTCTGGAGGGACGCCTGCGCGTCAGCGCGCCGGTGACGTTCGCGCGCCTGCACATGGCGCCCAAGCTCGGCGCGTTTCTGGAGCGCCACCCCAGACTCGCCCTCGACCTCATCATGGATGACCGCCCGGTGGACATGCTCGGCGAAGCGATCGACGTGGCCTTCCGGCTTGGCGCCATGGCGGACTCGGCGTTGACGGCGCGCAAGATGGCTGAGGCGCCGCGTCTCCTCGTCGCCAGTCCCGCTTATGTGGCGCGGCGTGGCGGGCCCCAACGTCCCCGCGATCTCGCCGCGCACGACCTCATTTCCTACACGCAGAATGCCGACGCGGATGAGTGGCGCTTCGCGCGCAAAGGCCGCGTCGAAAGCGTTGCGGTGTCGCCGCGTCTGGCCTGCTCCGCCGCCGAGGGCGTGCGCGCCGCGGTTATCACAGGGCTTGGACTCGCCATCGCATCGCGCTGGATGATGGCGCCCGAGCTGGACTCGGGGGCCGTGACGCCCGTGATGACGGAATGGTCGCTCGCGCCCATAGCGCTTTGGGCGGTGTTTCCGCCTGGACGTTTGCCGACAGCTAAAGCGCGCGCGTTCGCAACATGGTTTGAAGACACGCTTTAAGGATCGCGCCGCGCGGGAACCGCGGCGCTACTCCCGCGTTGCGACACTCGGCGCAGAAGCGCGCTCGCGAGGGCCACATGGTTTGCAAAGGATTCGCCGTCGCCCTCTGCCTCTGCGCCTTGCTAACGGCGCCGGCGCATGCCGATCTCAACGAAATTCGGATCGGACTCGTGGAGCACAATATCCGCTACGAGGACGGCGAATTCGTCACTCCCAAGGAAGACGGCCCCAATGTCGAATTGGAAGCAGTGTGGGACAGTCCCGCGCTCTTCGAGCTGATCGGCTCGCCACGGCCCTATTTCATGATTTCCGCGAACACGCATGGCGATACGAGCTTCGCCGCGATCGGCGCCTATTGGCGCTGGGAGTTCGCGGAAGGTTGGGCGTTCGAGCCGGGCTTCGGATACGCCATTCACAATGGCGAACGCGACATTCCAAGTGAGTTTCCGGATGGTTCGCCCGAGGCCGCGGCCTTCGAGCGCGAGAACCAATTGCTCGGCTCACGCGACTTGTTTCGCACCACCTTGGCGCTTGAGCGCGAGCTTGGGCGTCGCGCCGCCGTACAGCTCTTTTACGAGCATTTGAGCCACGGCCAGATTCTCGACAAGGGCCGCAATCAGGCGCTGGACGAGGTCGGCGTGCGCTTTCTGTTTCGCTTCGACCACGACGCGTCCGAATAGGCCGCCTTTGACGCACCCACGCCGCGCCTGCTAGAAGCGCGCTGCATTTCGAGAAAGCCCGCGCGCCGAGTCCTGTCGAAGGGCGCGCAGGGTCCGCCAGGCAGGCGGAGAGCCATATCCAATGTCCAGCGCGGTCGTGGTGGTCGGCGCCCAATGGGGCGACGAAGGCAAGGGTAAGATCGTCGATTGGCTGTGCCATCGCGCCGACGTCGTTGTGCGCTTTCAGGGCGGCCATAATGCCGGCCATACGCTCGTTGTGGGCAATACGACGTACAAGCTCGCGCTGCTGCCCTCGGGCCTTGTGCAAGGCAAGCTCTCCATCATCGGCAATGGCGTCGTCGTCGATCCGTGGCATCTGGTCGATGAGATCGCGCGCCTCCGCGATCAAGGGATCGACGTGACGCCCGAGAAGCTCGTTCTGGCCGACAATGCGAGCCTCATCCTGCCGCTGCACCGCGATCTCGACCGCGCGCGAGAAAGCGCTGCGGGCGACGCCAAGATCGGCACGACTGGGCGCGGCATCGGACCGGCGTATGAAGACAAGGTCGGCCGCCGCGCGGTGCGCGTCGCCGATCTCGCCGATGGCGAGGCGCTCGATTGGAAAATCGCCCGCATGCTGGCACACCACAATTCGCTGCGGCGCGGCCTCGATCTTCCGGAAGTGGACGCACATGCCTTGAAGGCGGCGATGATGGATGTGGCGCCCAAAGTGCTGCCCTACGCGAAGCCTGTGTGGCGGGTTCTGGAGGAGCAGCGCCGTCAATCGAAGAAGATTTTGTTCGAAGGCGCGCAGGGCATGTTGCTCGACGTCGATCACGGCACCTATCCCTTTGTCACCTCGTCGAACGTGGTGGCGGGGCAGGCCGCGGCGGGATCGGGGCTTGGCCCACGCGCCATTTCCTATGTGCTGGGTCTCGTGAAGGCTTACACGACGCGCGTTGGCGAAGGCCCGTTTCCCACGGAATTGCATGACGAGATCGGCCGCAAACTTGGCGAGATTGGCCGCGAGGTCGGCGTCAATACGGGCCGTCCGCGTCGTTGCGGGTGGTTTGACGCTGTGCTTGTGCGCCAGAGCGTGGCGCTCTCCGGGATTGACGGGGTCGCGCTCACCAAGCTCGACGTGCTCGATAATTTTCCCGAGATCAGGATCTGCATCGGCTATCGCCTGGATGGACGCGAGATCGATCATTTGCCCGCAAATTTGCGCGAGCAGGCACGCGTAGAGCCAATCTACGAGACGCTGCCGGGGTGGACGGAATCGACGCGCGGCGCGCGCTCATCGAAGGATTTGCCCGCGAACGCGATCAAATACATTCGGCGCATCGAGGAATTGATCGGCTGTCCGGCGGCGATCGTGTCAACCAGCCCTGAACGCGATGATGTGATCTTGATGCGCGACCCGTTTAAGGCGTGAGGCGCGTGGCGACGCGCTCTAGCCGAATTTTTGCTTCAGCTGCGCCACGCCTTCGCTGACAAGCTGGCTTTGCACATTGCCGTCCATGCGCTCGCGGAGAATTTTTTCCGCCGCGGCGATTGCGGCGTCCGCAGCGGCGGCTCGCACATCCGCCGTGGCTTGGGCTTCCGCCTGAGCGATGCGGTCCTCGGCTTGCTTGCGGCGGCGCGCGATGGCTTCGGCGCCCTGTGTGCGCGCTTCAGCGGCGAGCGCTGCGGCTTGCTCCTTCGCGAGCGTGATCAGCGCTTCGGCCTCGGCCTTTGCGGCGTCGCGCTTGGCCTTGTACTCGGCGAGCAGCGCCTCGGCCTCTTCGCGGAGGCGGCGCGCTTCGGACAATTCCTTCGCGATCGCCTGCGAACGCTGATCAAGCATGCCCGCGACCATGCTGGGCACTTTCAGATAAAGCGCCAGCACGACGATCAGGATGAAGCCGACGAGGGCCCAGAACGTGGCGTCGAAGCTCATGCGCGGGCTCCCGGCGCGAGGCGGGCGACGATGTCGCGCGCCAATTCATCCGCCATCGCGCCGACCTGCGCCATCGCGCCCTTGCGCATCTCTTGAATGCGGGCGTCGGCGGCCGCGGCCTGATCCGTCAGCGTGCGTTCGGCGGCGGTTTGTTCGGCCGCGAGTTCCGCCTGGGCGCTGGCGCGCATGTCGTCGATCAGCTTGCGCGATTGCGCGCGCGCCTCGGCGGCCGTGCGCTCCATCTCGACGCGCGCGGCCTCCGCCGCCGCGCTTTCGCGCGCGGCCGATTCAAGGTCGGTCTTCAGCGCGGCCGCGCGCATGTCGAGCACCGCCTGCACTTTCGGCAGGGCGATGCGCGACATCACGAAATAGAGCACGCCAAACGCGACGAAGAACCAGAAAAGCTGCGAGGCGAAGGTGGTCACGTCGAAGGGCGGGAACACGCCCGCGCCGTGCGCCGCGTCCGCCGCGCCATGCGCGGCGTCAGCCGCGTACGCCGCGTCGGCGGCATGCGCCGCATCGTCGTGCAGCATCGGCTCGTAGCCGTGCGGAACCGTTTCGGGCGTGGCCGCCATCGCGCCTGTCCGCTCTTAGAGCGCGAACAGAAGCAGCAGCGCGACCAGCAGCGAGAAGATGCCGAGCGCTTCGGTGACCGCGAAGCCGAAAATCAGGTTGCCGAATTGGCCCGCCGCCGCCGCCGGATTGCGCAGCGCGCCCTGCAGGAAGCTGGAAAAGATGAGACCCACGCCGACGGCCGTGCCGCCCATGCCGAAGCAAGCGAGGCCCGCGCCGATGTACTTGGCGGCTTCTGCGTCCATGTTCCTAATCTCCGTCGATTGATCGTGAATGGCCTAGTGATGGCCGGGGTGGAGGGCGTCGTTCAGGTAAAGACAGGTCAACATCGCGAAGACATAGGCCTGCAGGAACGCCACCAAGAATTCGAGCGCGTAGAGCCCAACCGTCATGGCGAGCGGCAATACCGCGCCCAGCATGCCGAGAGGGCCCGCTTCCGCCATCATCGGGATGAAGCCGGCGAAAACCTTGAGCACGAGGTGCCCCGCCAGGATGTTCGCCCATAGACGAACCGAGTGCGACAGCGGGCGCGAGAAGAACGAGATCACCTCGATGAGGATCACGAAGGGCAAGATGTAGCCAGGCACGCCGGAAGGGGCGAAGAGCTTGAAGAAGCCGAGCCCGTTCTTTGCGAAGCCGACAATGATGACGGTGAAGAACACCAGGAGCGCCATCGTCGCGGTGACGACGATCTGGCTCGTCGGGGTGAAGAAATAGGGGAACATGCCCAGCATGTTCGCCATGAAAATGAAGATGAAGAGCGTAAACACGAACGGGAAGAAGCGCTTGACGCCTTCATCGCCAGCGCTGTCGCGCACCATGCCGTGAATGAAGCCATAGGCGGCCTCGGCCGCCGTCTGCATGCGCCCGGGCACCAGCGCCGCGGGCCGCATCGCGCTCGTCATGAACCAAGCCGCGAGGCCAGCCCCGGCCAGCATCATCAAGCTCGCATTGGTGAACGAGGCGTCGAGGCCGCCGATCTGGAGCGGCGCAATCTCTGCGACCTGGAACTGATGGATCGGGTCGTTCGCCACTGGCCCTGGTCCTCAACGCGTCTTGCTCGCCGCCTAATCTTCCGGATCGTCCGGCAGGGGCGGTGTTGCGGGATCGACCGGGTGGGACCGCGAATAGGATTGCGCCGCGCGCACCACATTCACGATGCCCGTTACGAAGCCGAGGCTGAGGCCGATACCGAGCCCCCAAGGGCCCGTTCCGAGGAAATAATCCGCCCCGAACCCGAGCAATGCGCCCACCAGCACCGCCGCGCCGAATTCCCCGCCGAACCGGAACGCCAAGGAAGCGGCGCTCTGATTGGACGTGGCGGAGGGCGGCGCGTTCCTCGCTTGGGCGGCGCCGATCTGGCCCCGCAAGCTCGAGAGCGCGTCGTCCTCTGGCGGCTGATTCTGATCTGCCATCGAACGGTCGATACGCGAAAACGGGCGGCATGAATGCCCCCCGTCCCGCGCGCGGCGGAACCTAGAGAGGGGCGCTACCCCCGTCAAGGCGCACGAAGGGGCGGTTTTTCAGTGTGGAATCAGCAACGTGACAGGATGACGCTGGCGCAATTCGCCAATGCGGGACGCATCAAACCCCCGCCATGGCGCGCGCCGCGCCAAGATCGACGCTGACAAGCTGGCTCACGCCCTGCTCGGGCATGGTCACGCCATAGAGGCGGTCCATCCGCGACATCGTCACCGGGTTGTGCGTGATCACCATGAACCGCGTGGCGGTAAGCCGCCTCATTTCGTCCAAGAGACGGCAGAAGCGGTCGACATTGGCGTCGTCGAGCGGGGCGTCGACTTCGTCGAGCACGCAGAGCGGGGCGGGGTTCGCCAGGAAGACAGCGAAGATCAAGGCCGTCGCCGTGAGCGCCTGCTCACCGCCGGACATCAAAGACAGGGCCGAGAGTTTCTTACCCGGCGGCTGGGCGAAAATCTCCAGGCCGGCCGCGAGCGGATCACCGCTCTCCGTGAGTTTGAGCGCGGCTTGACCGCCTTCGAACAAGGTCGCGAACAATTTTGCGAAATTCGCGTCCACGATCTCGAACGCCTTCATCAGGCGCGCGCGGCCCTCATTGTTGAGGCGCGTGATCGCGCCGCGCAGCTTGGCGACGCCTTGCGCGACATCGTCGCGCTCGGCGCGCAAGCTTGAGGCGCGCGCTTCGGTTTCGGCCAATTCCTCCTCGGCGCGCAAATTCACCGGCCCGCCGGCGTCACGTTCGGCGCGCAGGCGATCCAGCCGCTTTTCCAAGTCGGCGAGCGGCGCGCGCGCCAAGGGCGCCGTGATCAAGGCGCCGGCGAGACCGATGAGATCTTCCGGCGCGCGCCCAGTCGCTTCGTGCGCTTGCGCGGCTATGTCAGCGAGCCGTTGGGCCGCGCTTTCGCCTCGCGCTTGCGCGCTCGCGCGCGCTTCCCGCGCAGCGGCGTGCGCGCCTTCGGCGGCGCGTGCCGCGGCGTCGGCTTCGCGGGCGGCGGTTTCGCCGCGCGCGGCTTCATCGCTTGCGCTTTTGCGGCGCGCTTCGGCCGCGTCAGCTTCCTCGCCAAGCTTGGCGAGCGCGGCGCGCGCCGCTTCCGGCTTTTCGATCGCTTCCGTGCGCGCGGCGTGCGCGGCCTCGGCCGCCTTCTCCGCCGCGTTCAAAAGAGCCTGTGCGGCTTCGGCGCGCGCTTTCCATTGCGCTTCCTCATGAGTGATCGCCGCGCGCCGCGCCGCCTTGGCGGCGGCTTCGCGCTTTGCGCCCTCCAGCGCAGCGCGCGCGCGGGCGGCTTCGGTGCGAGCGCGTTCGGCGTCCGCGCGCAGCGGCGCAAGATCGATTAGGGCCGGCGCAGAATCGTCCGCATGCGCGGCGAAAGCCGCTTCGGCCTCCTGCGCCTCAAGCTCCGCTTGCGCGCGCATCGCATCCAATTCGGCGCGGCGCTCTTCGGCGCGCGTCAGCATGGCGCCGAGACGCTCTTCGTTTTGCGCCGCCTGCGCCGCGCGCGCGGCCAAGCGCGGCGCTTGCGCGCGCGCGTCTCGCAGAGCGGTCTCGGCCTGTTGACGCGCGGCGCGTGCGCTTTCGTGCGCCGTCTTGGCCGCGTCGCAACGCGTTTTCGCTGCGGACAATTCCTTGCGCGCCGCCCGCAGCCGGTTCTTGTGCTCAAGCCGCGCGGCCGACGGCAGCGCCGCATCGGCGCGGCGCACGAAGCCGTCCCAGCGCCAAAGCGCGCCGGCCTTCGACACGAGGCGCACACCTGGACCGAGCCCGGCGATCAGCGCCGCACCATCTTCCACGACGCCGCAGAGCGCGAGGCGCGCGGCGAGCGCGGGCGGCGCCTTTACGTGATGGGCGAGCGGCTCAACGCCATCGGGCCATGTGATCGCGCGCGGCTTCGCGCCGGCCCAGCGCAGCGGCGCCTCTTCATGCAGCGCCGCCTCAAGATCATCGCCCAACGCGGCCGCGAGGGCGCGTTCATAGCCGTCCGCGACATCGAGCGCGGCGAGCACCGGTGGGAATTTCGCGGCCTCCGGCGGCGTGAGCTTATCGAGGCCGCGGATTTCCGCTTCGATTTCACGCATCGTGCTATCGGCGGCGCGCAGCGCGGACCATGCTTTCTCGTCCGCGCTTTCCCGATGTTTAAGCGCTTCTTCAAGCGCGGCGAGCGCCTTGCGATGCGCGGCGCTCTCTTCCTGCGCGGCGCGGGCGGCGGTCAATGCTTCGGCGCGTTCGCGCGCCAGCGTGTCGAGATCGGGAAGGGCGGCGTGTTGCGCGTTCACCGCCTCGCGCCGCGCTTTGGCGCGGTCCAGCCGCGTGCGCGCCGCGTCCGCCGCTTGACGCAACGCGTCCGCGCGCGCCGCCGCCGCCGCGCGTTCGGAGGCACGCGCTTCGAGCAGCGCATCCGCTTCAGCGCGCGCGGCGTCCGCCTCGACCGCACTGGCCTGCAGCGTCTCAAGATCCGAGACGGTGTCTTCTCCGAGCTCCGCGCGCTCGGCCGCCAGGCGCGTCATCGCGGCGTCCGAGTCCAAAATCTGCGCTTCGCTGCGTGCGGCGTCCTCGCGCGCGCGCAGCGCATCCGCATCGGCGCGCGCGAGCGCCGCTTCGGCGTCCGCGAGATCGCGTTCCAATCCCACGCGCACGCCTTCGAGACGGCGAAGAATGGCGCCCGCGATCGCTTCTTCCTCGCGCAGCGCCGGCAGTGCTTCGCGCGCCGTCTCGGCCGCGCGCTGCGCCTCGGAGGCGCGCGCCGCGCTTTCCGCCACCAAGCGTTCGGCGGCGCGCAAGTCTTCCGCGCTGGCGGCCGCCGCCTCGCGCGCTTCGCTCCAACGGCGATGCAGCAAGAGAGCTTCGGTCTGGCGCATCGTCTCCGCCAGCGTGCGATAGCGTTCGGCTTGACGCGCTTGCTTTCGCAAGGAGGCGGCTTGCGCGTCGATCTCGGCGAGGATTTCATCCAGCCGCGAGAGGTTCGTCTCCGCGCTGCGCAGTTTCAGATCGGCCTCATGTCGGCGCGCATGAAGGCCCGCTATGCCGGCGGCTTCTTCAATGATGCGTCGCCGATTTTCCGGTTTCGCGGCGATGAGATCGCTTACCTGGCCCTGGCGCACGAGCGCGGGCGAATTCGCGCCGGTGGCGGCATCGGCGAAAAGCAGCTGCACGTCTTTCGCGCGGACTTCCTTGCCATTGATGCGATAGGTCGAGCCGAGCCCACGGCGAATGCGGCGCGTCACCTCCAGCGTGTCCGCGCCCGCGAATACGCCGCCAGCGGCGTCGGCTGCATCATTCAGAACGAGCGTCACTTCGGCATGCTCGCGCGCGGGGCGGCCTGCGCTGCCGGCGAAGATCACGTCGTCCATGTCTTCGGCGCGCATGCTTTTCGCGCTGGCCGAGCCCATCACCCAGCGTACTGCTTCCAGAAGATTGGATTTGCCGCAGCCGTTCGGCCCGACAACGCCGGTGAGTCCGGGCGCGATCGGCGCCTTGGTGGGATCGACGAAGCTCTTGAAGCCCGCGAGGCGCAGTTCGGAGATATGCACCGCGCCTCCGGGTCTTAGCCTGCGATCGCGGCGTCGATCGCGCGCGTCAGGCCGGCATAGGTCAGCGCTGAGGGATCCTCCAGCTTGCGGCCGTTGAGGATGAGCGTGGGCGTGCCGGTGATGTTGAACTCGCGGCGGCCGGATTCCACGGTGGCGCGGATGCGCTCCGCGCCGGCTTCATCGTTGAGACAGGCGAGCACCGTCTCTTCGGACAGGCCCGCTTCATCGCCGATCTGAATGAATTTCGCACGCACGCTCTCGAACGTGCCGCCGGCGAAGATTTCCTCCTGCTGTTCAAAGAGGACGCCGACGCGGGCGAGATATTGTTCGGGAGAGGCCCCGCCGCAGCGGGCCAATTGGAAGCCCGCCACCGCAACCTGCGCGGGCGCGGTCGGGAATTCGCGGAACGTGAATTTGAGTTTGCCGGTGTCGATGTAATTGGCCTTCAGGTCATTCCAGACGGCGGCGTGGAATTGGGCGCAGTGCGGACACGTGGTGGACGCGTATTCGATCAGATGGGCGGGGGCGTCGGCCGCGCCGATCGTCATGTCCGCTTCGCTGGAGGCGCCTCCAGACCCGCCGCAGGCGGCGGTCAAGGCGGCGGCGCCAAGAAGAAGTACGCTGCGGCGTGGCAGAATCATCGCTTTATCCCTGGGCCGCCCGGACTTTAGAGGGCCAATCTTGCGGCGTCCTTAAGCGCAAACCGCCCGCCGCGCCAAGATCGGCGCTCAGCGGCGCGCGACCGCAGCGCCCAGCCTTTGGAGCGCCGATTTGAGGCTCGGCGCCTCGATCCGGGCCAGCGCGGCGGCGAGCGCGGCCTCTTCCTCGGCCGTCAGGCGGCGGCGGATTCGAGCGACATTGGCCGGCGGCTTCTTCGCCTGACCCTGCTCGATGCGGACGCTTCTGACGGACGCGCCGGCCAGCCGGCACCGCTCCAAAATAAGTGGTATCTGGTGCTGCACAAAGGGGGCGATGGCGCTGTGGGCCTTTACCGTCAGCACGCCGGCGGCCAGTTTTTCAGGCCATGCAGCCTTGGCCACGCCCTCGCCGACAATATCGGCCCAGCGGCGCTTCAATTCAGTCAGTCCCAGGCCTTTTTCCGAGAGGATGGGCCGCAGGACCGCCGTCGCCGTGCGGCCAGCCGTCGGCGGGGGTTGGATGGCGGCGCGGCCGCGCTGGGCGGCCAACAGCGCGGCGGCGTCCGCCTCTCGGCGGACGGGGGTAGGCTCGGGCGCGCCCATCAGGCGCGCGCGCAGTCTTTCCGCCATGCTCATGACCCCCAGCGAATCGAGTCCGCGTTAAGGCAGCGTAAAAGGTCGAAGTGAGTCGCACCCGTCCCCGTTCAATCGCCCCTGTGGATAGCCCCGAGAGCCGTCGGCGCAGGCTGCTTGCCTGGTACGACGCGGCGGCGCGCGAGCTGCCTTGGCGGGTGACCCCGATCGCCCGCGCGGCTGGCGTTCGGCCCGATCCGTATCGGGTGTGGCTGTCCGAGATCATGCTGCAGCAGACGACGGTGGCGGCCGTGCAGCCCTATTTCGCCCGCTTCCTTAATCTCTTCCCCGATGTCGCCGCGCTGGCGGATGCGCCGCGCGAGACGGTGCTGCAGGCATGGGCGGGGCTGGGCTATTACAGCCGCGCTCGCAATCTGCACGCGGCTGCGGCCATCCTGGCCCGCACGGGATTTCCCCGCACGGAGGCGGAATGGCGGGCGCTGCCGGGGGTCGGGCCCTACACCGCCGCCGCGATCGCCGCGATCGCCTTTGATGCGCCGGCCAATGTGGTGGACGGCAATGTGGAGCGGGTCATGGCGCGGCTACATGGCGTGGAGACGCAGCTGCCGGCGGCGAAAGCTGCGCTGCGCGATCTGGCGGCGCTTTATGTCACGCCAGATCGGCCCGGCGATTGGGCGCAAGCCTTAATGGATCTTGGCGCCACGATCTGCACGCCCCGCGCGCCAAAATGTCTGATCTGCCCGCTCAGCGAAGGCTGTGCGGCGCATGCGGGAGGCGCGCCGGAGACTTTTCCGCGCAAGAGCGCGAAGGCGGATCGCCCGCAGCGCCATGGCGCCGTGTTCGTGCTGATGCGGGGCGATGAAATCCTCATCGTGCGGCGGCCCGACGAAGGCTTGCTCGGCGGCATGGCGGGGCTGCCGACGACCGCGTGGCGCGAGACGCCGTTCATGGCGGAGGAAGCATTGCGCTTGGCGCCGCGCGAAGGCGCTTGGCGCGACGCGGGGCGCGTGCGCCACGTATTCACGCATTTCGCGCTCACGCTCGATGTTTTTGTTCTCGCGGCGGACGATGGCGACGGCGAATGGCGCGCGCTGGAGACGGCTGGCCTGCCGACGGTGTTCAAGAAGGCGGCTCTGCTCGCGCTCGCGCAGAAATAATCGTGGTGCGTCTAAACGCCAGCGCCCGCCATCATGCGGCGCATTTCGCGGCGGTAAAGATCGATGGGCTCCGGCCCGCGCTCCAGGCTTTCCTTGTGCCAGAACGTCCAGCCATTGCAGGCGGGCGCGCCGGTGACATGGGCGCCGACGCGATGAATGGAGCCGGCGAAATCGCCAGCCACGATCGAGCCGTCCACGCGCACGCGCGCGCGGTGGCGCCCATCGGGTGAGACAAGAATATCGCCTGGACGCACCAGGCCCGCTTCCACAACGCTGCCGAACGGCACGCGGGGTTCGTCCCTTTTGGAGCCCATGATCGCTAGATCCTCGGCGGCCATCGGCTCGATCTCCTTGATGCGTTTCTTGGCTGCGGCGGCATAGGCGCGGTCGCGTTCAATGCCGATGAAATGGCGCCCGAGGCGCTTGGCGGCGGCGCCCGTTGTGCCGGAGCCAAAGAAGGGATCGACGATAAGATCGCCTGGATTCGTGGTCGCCAATAGGATGCGCTGCAACAGCGCTTCGGGCTTTTGCGTCGGATGCAGCTTGCGACCCGCTTCGTCCTTCAAGCGCTCGGCGCCGGTGCAGAGCGGGATCGTCCAATCGGATCGCATCTGCAGATCGTCGTTCAGCGTTTTCAGCGCGTGATAATGAAACGTGTAGCGCGAGGTTTTGCTTTTGGCGGCCCAGATCAGCGTCTCGTGCGCGTTGGTGAAGCGCGTGCCCTTGAAGTTCGGCATCGGGTTAGTTTTGCGCCAGATGATGTCGTTCAAAACCCAGAAGCCCAAATCTTGAAGGATCGCGCCGACGCGGAAGATGTTGTGATAGGCGCCGATCACCCAGATCGCGCCGTCTGGCTTCAAGACGTCTCGCGCCGCCCCGAGCCAGCTGCGCGTGAAGGAATCGTAGGCGGCGAAATCCTCGAACTTGTCCCAATCGTCATCGACTCCGTCGACGATCGATTGATCCGGCCGCGTAAGGTCGCCGCCCAGTTGAAGATTGTAGGGCGGATCGGCGAAGACGAGGTCCGCCGTAGCCGGCGGCAAGGCTTTCAGCCCCGCCACGCAGTCGTCCACGACCACATGGTCGATGTTTTTTCCCCTGCCGCGCGCCACGCCGCCCTCCGGACGGGGGACATTGTGGCTTGACGGTTAAAAAGGAATCAAGAACGGGCCGCGTCCCGCGTCCCGCGTCCCGCGTCCCGCGTTCAGCCGCCCCGCTCCTCGTCCGGCGGCGGGGGCCGCGTCGCCGCGGTTTGCTGATCGACGACGCTTTCACCGCCCTGGCTGTCTCCTGCGCGCCCCTGAACTTCGATGCGCCGCCCGCGCACTGCGCGCGGATCCTTCGGCAGGACGATGGTGAGCACGCCGTTTTCAAACGTGGCCGAGATGGCGTCCGCGTCGATCTCGTGGGGCACGCGCACCGCCCGGTAAAACCCGCCATAGCTGCGCTCGCTGAAGCGCACATTGTCTTTCTCTCGCGTGCGATCGCGGCGGCGTTCGCCGCGGATGATGAGGAGATCATCGTCCAGGCTCACATGGACCTCATCCTCGGAAACCCCCGGCAAATCCGCCACGACGCGGACCTCCCTGGCGGTTTCGGACAGGTCCACCGCCGGTGAGAACGCCAAGTCAGGCCGCAGGCGCGGGGAGAGCACATCGTCCACGAGGCGGCTCATCTCGCGCTGAAGGCTGACGAAGGGCTCGCTCCCGGCGAAACGGTTCGGGCCGAACGGCGAAAAGAAGCGGGAGGTCATGGCGTGCTCCTGACGTCTTAAGGCGAGGCGGCGATGGGGGACGCGCGGCGGCGCGGCGTCCCCCGCGCGCTACAGCGTCAAGCAGGAACGACGCCCAGCAGTTCCCGCACCGGCTTGAAGCTCCGGCGATGGATGGCGCAGGGGCCCAGGCGCGCGAGGGCGGCCTGATGTTCGGGCACGCCGTAACCTTTGTGGCGGGAAAAGCCGTAACCCGGATAGAGCGCGCACAACTCCCCCATCAGCGCGTCCCGCCGGGTCTTTGCGATAATCGAGGCGGCCGAGATCGCGGGCACGTGGGCGTCTCCATCGACGATCGCCTCAGCCGGGCAGGGGAGTGGGGGGAGCGCGTTGCCGTCCACCAGCGCCGCGACGGGCGCCACCGCCAGCGCCGCAACCGCCCGGCGCATCGCAAGCTGCGTCGCGCGCAGAATGTTCAGCGCATCGATCTCCTCAACGCTTGCTAAGCCCACGCCGACGATCGCCACCGCCTCGATCGCAGCGGCGAGGTCTGCCCGCGCCTCAGGTGAAAGCTGCTTGGAATCAGCAAGGCCCTTGGGCCGGCCCTTGGCGGGCAGAATGACGGCGGCGGCCACCACCGGCCCCGCCCAGGGGCCTCGGCCGGCCTCGTCGATCCCGCAAATCGCCATAACGCCCGAGCTTCCCGGATTCTGCGGCGCCCGCAAGAAGCCCCAGCGCCGCTTGATCGCTTGGCCGCCGCGCTTTACGCGGAGCGGTTCATGTCTTCGCCGCCCGCGCCCCGCTGTTTCCAGGACGTGATCCTGGCGCTCCAGGATTATTGGAGCGCGCAGGGCTGCGCGATCCTGCAGCCTTATGACATCGAGGTGGGGGCGGGCACGCTGCATCCGGCGACGACGCTGCGCGCGCTCGGCCCCAAGCCCTGGCGCGCCGCCTATGTGCAGCCGTCGCGCCGGCCGAAGGACGGCCGCTACGGCGAAAATCCCAATCGGCTGCAGCACTATTACCAATTCCAGGTGATCCTGAAGCCGAACCCGCCGGACCTGCAGACGCTTTATCTCAAGAGCCTTGAGCGCATCGGCATCGATCCCTTGCTGCATGATATTCGCTTCGTCGAGGACGATTGGGAGAATCCCACCGTCGGCGCCTGGGGGCTCGGCTGGGAGGTGTGGTGCGACGGGATGGAGGTGTCGCAATACACCTATTTCCAACAGGTCGGCGGGCTCGATGTGCGCCCGGTCTCGGGCGAACTCACTTACGGTCTTGAGCGCCTGGCGATGTACGTGTTCGGGGTCGACCGCGTCTATGATCTGCCGTTCAACGATCCCGACAGCGCCTCGCCCGTCACCTACGGCGATGTGTTCTTGAAGAACGAGCAGCAGCAATCGCGCTTCAATTTCGAGCTGAGCGATCCGGCGATGTCGCTGCGCTGGTTCGAGGATGCGGAAGCGACGGCTGCGCGCCTTCTAAAGGAGGGCGCGGTGCTGCCCGCGTTCGATTACACGCTGAAGGCGTCGCACCTGTTCAATCTGCTCGACGCGCGCGGCGTCGTCTCGCCCACCGAGCGGCAAAGCTTTATCGCGCGCGTGCGCGAACTCGCCAAGGGCTGCGCGAAAGCCTGGGAAGAGGGAGAGCAAGCATGAGCGACACGCCCCATATCGCCGAGAAGAGCCCGATCGGCGTCGATGTCGAGGCCGGCAGGACCTATTGGTGGTGCGCCTGCGGCCTCTCCAAGCGCCAGCCGTTCTGTGACGGCGCGCACAAGGCCACCTCGTTCGCCCCGATGGAATGGACCGCGACGGAGACGAAGAAAGTGTTCTTCTGCCGCTGCAAGCAATCGGCCGCCGCGCCTCTGTGCGACGGGCGGCACAATCAGCTGTGATGCGCGTCGGCGCGATTCAGAAAACCCCCTCCCACCTCGTGGGGGAGGGTAGGGAGGGTAGGGAGGGGGGGCGTATGCCCTGGACGCCGAACAACGATCGCGTGAGGCAGCGTTCGTTCGTGCGCGCTGCAAAGCGCGCTAAAGTGCTTCGCGCTGAAGCCACGGGGTCCGAGCGCGCTCTTTGGAAGCTATTGCGCATGCTCAATCGCGAAGGCGCGCACTTTCGACGCCAGGCGCCCATCGGGCCGTACGTTTATGATTTCGCGGATTTGAGCGCGCGGCTGCTGATTGAACTGGATGGCGGCGTGCATGCTTTGGCCAACGTGGCGCTGCGCGATGAGGCCAAGACGGCGTGGGCGCTTTCGCAGAGTTTTCGGTTGCTGCGTCTCACGAACCGAGAGGTATGGTCATCGCCAGATGCGACGATAGACGAGGTTCGGGCGGCGCTTCCCGCCCCGCCCTCCCCCCTTGTGGGGGAGGGTAGGGAGGGGGGGCGTTCCGCCGCCGCACCGCATACTGAACGCCCCCCACCCCTAGCCCCTCCCCACGAGGGGGAGGGGAAATAGCGTCATGCCTGAACTTTTGATCGAGCTTTTCTCGGAAGAAATTCCCGCGCGCATGCAGAAGCGCGCGGAGGAGGATTTGGCGCGTCTGTTCGCGGAGAAGGCAAAAGCGGCGGGGCTGGACGTCAAAGACGCGCGCACTTTTTCGGGCCCGCGCCGGCTTGCGCTTTTTGTGCCTGATCTGCCGGCCAAGACGGCGGATGTGAATGAAGAAAGGAAGGGGCCGCGCGTCGGCGCCCCGCAGGCCGCGCTGGAAGGCTTCGTCAAAAGCGCCGGCCTCAACAGCATCGAAGAAGCCGAGATCGTCGCCGACAAGAAGGGCGATTTCTATGTCGCCCGCATCGCGCGCGCGGGCAGGGCGACGCCGACGCTGCTGCAAGAGATCATTCCTGACATTGTGCGCGCGTTTCCGTGGCCCAAGAGCATGCGCTCCGGCGTGAGCGATCTCACCTGGGTGCGCCCGTTGCACAATGTGATGTGCGTGTTCGATGGCGCGGCGGTGCGTATCGATCTGCCAGGCGTGGGCAGTGAAGCGCGCACCTGGGGCCATCGCTTTCATGCGCCGGGCGCGATCGCGGTGGAGCGCTTCGACGATTATGCCGCGCGTCTGCGCGACGCTCGCGTCGAGATCGACCGCGAGGCGCGCAAAGCGAAAATCCTGAACGACGCGCGCGCGGCATGCGCGGCCAAGGGCCTGGAGCTTGTCGAGGATGCAGGCCTCCTGGAGGAGGTGGCGGGGCTTTCCGAATGGCCGGTCGTGCTCGTGGGCGACATGGACCCGGCGTTCCTCGATCTGCCGGGCGAGATCATTCGTCTCTCCATGCGCACGCATCAAAAATATTTCGCTGTGCGCGATCCGAAAACCGGCGCGCTCGCGCCGCATTTCGTGACGGTCGCCAACATCGAAGCCAAGGATGGCGGCGCGGCGATCGCGGCGGGCAATGCGCGCGTGCTGTCCGCGCGCCTCAACGATGCGCGCTTCTTCTGGGACCTCGATCTGAAGAAGGGCCTGGAGGACGAAGCGCGGCTGAAGAAGCTCGACGAGATCGTGTTTCACCAGAAGCTTGGCAGCGTCGGCGATAAAGTGCGGCGCATCGAGGCGCTGGCTGTTGAACTCGCGCCGATCGTCGGCGCCGATGAAGCGCTCGTGCGCAAGGCCGCGCGCCTATGCAAAGCCGACCTGGTCACCGAGACCGTCGGCGAATTTCCCGAATTGCAAGGCTATGTGGGGCGAGAGCTTTACGAAGCCGCGCTTGCTCCCGCCCTCCCCTCGATGGGGAGGGCCGCGCGCAGCGCGGGGAGGGGTGCGCGCACGGATGGGTCCGATCAGCCGCATGAGGCGTCAACGCCATCGTCGCGGGCCTCACCCCCTCAGTCATCGCTGCGCGATGACAGCTCCCCCATCGAGGGGGAGCGGAGCATCGCCATCGCCATCGAGGATCATTATCGCCCGCTCGGCCCCAACGACCGCGTGCCGAGCGATCCTGTCGCGATCTGCGTCGCGCTCGCGGACAAGCTCGATACGCTGGTTGGGTTCTGGGCCATCGATGAGAAGCCGACGGGGAGCAGCGATCCCTATGCGCTGCGCCGCGCGGCGCTGGGGGTGGTACGAATAGTCCTCGCGGCAAATGTCAGGGCGGCCCAGACAAAGCTTTATGACTTGGCGTTCAAGCAGCATGAGCATCAGTGGCGTGCTACATTTCCCGATGCACAATTTGCTTTGTCGCAGGCAGAAATTGCTGCCGCCCTTCGCGACGGGAAAGCGCTTGAAGATTTGCTCGCGAACGCTCAAGGCCATCTTAGCGCTCTTGTCATTACGTCATTTGGGACAGTTTTTGGCAACGCAGACCGGCTGATCAGCTTCATGATCGAGCGGGTTCGTGTTCAGTTGAGGGATGGTGGCAAGCGGTACGATTTAATCGATGCTGTTTTTGCGCCCGATCGAAACAATAGGCGGGATGACGACCTGGTAAGGATCGTCGCGCGCGTCGAAGCGCTCGACACGTTCTTGAAGACCGAAGACGGCGCCAATCTGCTCGCCGGCTACAAGCGCGCGGCGAACATTTTACGCGCGGAAGAAAAGAAGAACCCCGATCTCGAAAATCTTCTCCTGAATCGGGAGTTCGATTCCGCTCAACTTAAGGAGGCTGAGGAGAAGTCGCTGCATGCGGCGCTCGAGCGCGCGGCGGCGGACGCCGCAAACGCCGTCGCAGCCGAGGATTTTTCCGCCGCCATGGCCGCTTTGGCGAAGCTCCGCGCGCCTGTGGACAATTTCTTCGAGCGCGTGCTCGTAAACGCGCCGGAGGAGAATCTGCGTCTCAACCGTCTGAAGCTGCTCACGCGCATGCGCGATGCGCTGCACGCCGTGGCGGACTTTTCGCGAATCGAGGGCTGAGGGCCATGAACACACGCTACGTCTACGGCTTCGGCGGCGCCGAAACGGAGGGCGACGCCTCCATGCGCGATCTCCTGGGCGGCAAGGGCGCCAATCTGGCGGAGATGGCCAAGCTCGGCCTGCCCGTGCCGCCCGGCTTCACCATCACCACCGAGGCCTGCAATTCCTATTACGCGGCCGGCCGCGTCTATCCGGCGGGGCTGGAGGACGAGACCCGCATCGCGCTCAAGGCGCTGGAAGCAAAATCGGGCAAGGGCTTTGGCGATCCGGCCAATCCGCTTCTGGTGTCGGTGCGCTCGGGCGCGCGCGCCTCGATGCCGGGCATGATGGACACCGTGCTCAATCTCGGCCTCAACAAGGAGACAGTCGAGGGCCTCGCCAAGCTCTCGGGCGATCGGCGCTTCGCGTTCGATTCCTATCGCCGCTTCATCCAGATGTATTCCGATGTGGTGCTGGAACTCGATCATGGAATCTTCGAGGAGATTCTCGGCCAGCACAAAGACACGCACGATTTCACCGCCGACACCGATCTTTCAGCGGATGATTGGGAAGAGGTCGTCGCGCTCTATCTGCGCGCCGTGGAGCGCGAGCTCGGCGCGCCGTTTCCGCACGATCCGATGGAGCAATTGTGGGGCGCGATCGGCGCGGTGTTCCGCTCTTGGATGAGCGAGCGCGCCAAATTCTATCGCCGCCATAACGATATTCCCGAAAGCTGGGGCACCGCCGTCAATGTGCAGGCCATGGTGTTCGGCAATATGGGCGAGACGAGCGCGACGGGCGTCGCCTTCACGCGCGATCCCTCGACCGGCGCCAAGCGCTTCTACGGCGAATATCTGATCAATGCGCAGGGCGAGGATGTCGTCGCCGGCATCCGCACGCCCAAACCCATCACCAAGGCCGCGCGCGAGGAGATGGGCGAGGGGGGCTTGTCCCTCGAGGAAGCGCTGCCGGACGTCTATGGCCAGCTCGTCGCCGTCTATCAGCGCCTGGAGTCGCATTATCGCGACATGCAGGACATCGAATTCACGGTCGAGCGCGGCAAGCTCTGGATGCTGCAGACGCGCAACGGCAAACGCACCGCAAAGGCGGCGCTGAAGATCGCCGTCGACATGGCGCGCGAGGGCCTCATCAGCGAGCGCGAAGCGGTGCTGCGCGTCGATCCCGCCTCGCTCGATCAATTGCTGCATCCCGGCATCGCGCCTGGCTATCAGCGCGATGTGATCGTGACGGGCCTGCCCGCTTCTCCCGGTGCGGCCGTGGGCAAGGTGGTGTTCGATCCCGACGAGGCCGCCGATCTCGCCCAGCGCGGCGAGGACGTGATCCTGGTGCGCGACGAGACCAGCCCGGAAGACATTCACGGCATGCACGCGGCGCGCGCCATCGTCACCGCGCGCGGCGGCATGACGAGCCATGCCGCCGTCGTCGCGCGCGGCATGGGGCGGCCTTGCGTGTGCGGCGCGATGGAGTTGCGCATCGATGCGGACGCGGAGACCTTCGTCGTGCGTGGGCGCACGATCCGGAAGGGCGATGTGATCACGGTCGATGGCGCGCAGGGACAAGTGCTCGCCGGCGCGGCCGACATGGTGCAGCCGGAACTCACCGGCGATTTCGCGACGCTGATGACTTGGGCCGACGCGGCCCGCCGCCTCAAGGTGCGCGCGAACGCCGAAACGCCGGAGGATGCGCGCGCCGCGATTCGCTTTGGCGCCGAAGGCATCGGCCTTTGCCGCACCGAGCACATGTTCTTCGAGGCCGAGCGCATCGCCGCCGTGCGCGAGATGATCCTCGCCGCCGATCAGGCCGGGCGCGTCGCCGCGCTCGCCAAGCTCCTGCCGTATCAGCGCGCGGATTTCCTGGAATTGTTCCGCATCATGGGCGCGCTTCCCGTGACGATCCGTTTCCTCGATCCGCCGCTGCACGAATTCCTGCCGCACACGGATGAGGAAGTCGCGGACGTGGCGAAGGCCACGGGCGTCGATGGGAAATTGCTGCTGCAGCGCGCGCGCGAATTGCATGAGGTCAATCCCATGCTCGGTTTCCGCGGCTGCCGGTTGGCCATGGTCTATCCGGAAATCTATGAGATGCAGGCGCGCGCCGTGTTCGAGGCCGCCGCCGCCTATGCGAAGGAAAATGGCGCCGCGCCCGAACCTGAAATCATGATCCCGTTCGTGATCGCCAAACCCGAGCTTGCGCAGATCCGCGCGCGCGTCGAGGCGGTCGGGGCGGCGGTGATGAAGGAGACGGGCGTTGCGATCTCCTATCTCGTCGGCACGATGATCGAATTGCCGCGCGCCGCGCTCCGCGCGGGCGAGATCGCCGAGGCGGCGGATTTCTTCTCCTTCGGCACGAACGACCTCACCCAATCGACGCTCGGCCTCTCGCGCGACGACGCCGGCAAATTTTTGAACGCCTATGTCGACAAGGGCGTGTTCGAGAAGGACCCCTTCGTCTCGATCGATCTCGATGGGGTAGGCGAGATGGTGGCCATGGCCAGCGAGCGGGGCCGGGCCCGCCGGGCGGGCCTCAAGCTCGGCATTTGCGGGGAGCATGGCGGCGATCCCGCCTCGGTCGCCTTCTGCGAGCGGATCGGGCTCGACTATGTGTCCTGTTCGCCTTTCCGGGTGCCGATCGCCAGGTTGTCCGCCGCCCAGGCGGCTTTACGGTAATCTGAAACCGTAAACGTCAAACCTTACCGCGGCATAATCTTCGCACCGCCCGCCAGTGACGGCGCGGCAGGCGCGTTTCCTGTGGCGCCCGGGCCGCACAGGCCAGCTTAACGCCCCCGATTCGTGGGGATTAAAAAATTGTGAATCGCTCTTCGAGCGTTCGGCCTGTATGGCCGCAAGTACGGGAGACAGTCTTTCCAGGCCATACTTGGTCGTTGCTGTGGGTCAATCTGAAACAAAACAACGCGGTTACCCACCGGCATTAACAAGGAATTAAGGCTTTTGAGGATTCTCTGGGCTCGACTTGCCACCTTTGCAGGGACCCTGCGGGCGCAAATGACAGTCGAGATCGAACGTAACCCGCTGGCCGTGCGCCAGGGCGCCGCCGCGGTGGCCTGCATCGCCGCAGCCGCGGTCGCGATGCCCGTCATTGCGCACCGCGCGGCCGAGCAGCGCGACGGCGCGGCCGATGCGCGGCTGCTCGCCTATGAAACGCAGGTGGGTTCCGAATTGTTCGCGCGCGCCGAGCCGGCGCAGATCGAACTGGTGGCGACACGCGCGGGCGATGGCTTGCGCGCACGGGGCCAGGCCCCGCTGAGCGGCGTCGATACGCATGCCCTGCTCGTGCAGGCCGCTTTACGCGGCCCGACGCCGGAGAGCGCGCTGCAGACCGACAAGGCGCTCAATGCGCGCGAGCTGCGCTGCATGGCGCAGGCCGTCTATTACGAGGCGCGAGGCGAGAGCCATCGCGGCCAAGTCGCGGTCGCGGAAGTGGTGATGAACCGCGTCCGCTCCGAGCATTATCCCGACAGCGTCTGCGGCGTCGTCTATCAAGGCTCGCACCGCTCCACCGGCTGCCAATTCACCTTCACCTGCGACGGTTCGCTTAACCGCACGCCCCGCGGCCCGGGCTGGGCTCGGGCGCAGGCGGTCGCGCGTCAGGTCATGGGCGGCTATACGCGCGCCATCACCGGCCGAGCCACGCATTATCACACCACCGCCGTCGATCCGTACTGGTCGTCCACGCTGGTCGAGACCGGCCGCATCGGCGAGCACATCTTCTACCGTTTCCCGAACCGCACGGAGCGCGCGCGCTTGATCGCCGCCGCCGCTGAGCGCGGGGAGACGCTCTATCGTCCGCGCGCATCATCCGGTGCTCAGGAGAACGTCGAGGGTTTGATCGACGGTGTGACCGGCGAGCGCATCCAAGGCGTGCTGCCTGGGCAGGCGCTGGAAGGTATCGACCTCGATGCGGGCGCGGAGGCGAAGCCTGACGCCGCGCCCCAAACGGGCGATGCGCCGATCGTCACCGCCGCGCCGGCGACAGATATCCCCGTCTAAGCTACAATTTTATCAGTTCAGCGCGCCCTTCGCTTCATCGCGGAGGGCGTTGCTTTGAGCAAGCGCGCGAACGAGCGGCGCAATCGCTCCGCATCGCCAAAGCCGCACTTGATCGCGACATCCTCGATGCGCGTCGCGCCGCTCTCAAGCATCGTGCGCGCCGCCTCCACGCGCAGCTTTTCAACCGCCTTGGCGGGCGTCACACCAGTTTCAGCGGCGAATGCGCGCGCGAATTGACGCGCGCTCATTCCGCATTGCGCGGCCATGCGCTCGACATCCCAACGCGCGCGCAAATTCTCGCGCACCTGCGCGAGCAGCGCGCTGAAACGTCCTTCCGGTTTTTCAATATCGAGCAAGGCGGAGAATTGCGATTGTCCGGCCGGACGACGCCTGTAGACGACAAGCATTTGCGCGACACGACGCGCGACATCTTCGCCCAAATCATCCGCGATCAACGCAAGCGAGAGATCGACGCCGGCGCTGATGCCGGCGGAAGTCCACACCTTTCCCGCTTGCGTGTAAATGCGATCGGATTCCAAACGGACGCGCGGATATCGTCGCGCGAAATGTTCGCTCAAGGTCCAATGCGTCGTCGCGGGCTTGCCATCGAGCACGCCTGCTTCGGCAAGCACATAAGCGCCCGAACACACGCTCGCCACGCGTCGGGATTCACGCACGCAAATGCGCACGAAGCGCTGAATGCGCGCGCGCAACATCACTTCGCGCGTGCCTTCTCCGCCTGAAATGATCAGCGTGTCGATCTTGTCCGGGGCCGGCAAGGCGCGCGCCAGCATCTCCACGCCGCACGTGGCGCGTACGGGGCCTGCTTCGGCCGCGATCAGCTTCAGATCATAGGCGCCCGGCGCCATGCGCGCGGCGATTTCGAACGCGGCGAGCGGGCCAGCGGCGTCCAAGATCTGAAACTCAGGAAAGATGAGAAGCGCGATCGTGCGGGTCATGGCGGAAAAAGTAGGAAAAACGTCATTTCAGCCATAGGCCTTTTCGGTCATGATGTCGATCTCAAAGAGGAGCCCGCCATGTCCGAGCCATTTCCCGTCGTTTTCGCGCTCTACCCGAACGTCACGCAGCTCGATTTCACCGGGCCCTACGAGGTTTTTAATCGCCTGCCCGGCGCGCAGGCGATTCTCGCCTCAGCCCAAGGCGGCGAGATCGAAGCCGATGGCGGCATGACCTTCACCAAGGTGCGGAAGCTGCGCGACATTGAAAGCTGTGCGCTCATCTGCGTGCCCGGCGGCTTCGGCACGGTCGACGCGATGGTCGATGAGGAATACATCACGCAATTGCGACGCCTTGCCGGCACGGCGAAATACGTCACGTCGGTGTGCACGGGCTCGCTGCTGCTCGGCGCCGCAGGGCTGTTGAAGGGCAAGCGCGCGGCCTCGCATTGGGGCTGGCGCGACCAACTCTCGGTGTTCGGCGCCATTCCGGATCCGGCGCGCGTGGTGCGCGAAGGCAACACGTTCACCGGCGGCGGTGTCACCGCCGGCATCGATATGGCGCTCACCGTCGTATCGGAAATAGTAGGCCCCGATTATGCGCAAGCGGTGCAGCTCGGCATCGAGTATGCGCCGGCGCCGCCCTTCAATGCGGGCCGTCCCGAGACCGCGCCGCCGCACGTTTTGGAAATGTCGCAAAAGGCCATCGGCGCTTTCCGCGCCGCGCGCGACGCATCCGCGCAAGAAGCGGTCGCGAAATTCGGCTAGGCGCAGACCCGTCCCCGAAAAGTGCGACGCGGTTTTCGGATAAGGACGGGTCTTTCGTTAAAGCGCGTCGAGCCCAATATCGAGCGCTGGCGCAGAGTGCGTCAGCGCGCCGACGCTGATGACATCGACGCCTGTCTCGGCGATCGCGCGCACTGTCTCTAGGGTGACGCCGCCGGAGGCTTCCAGCACGCATTGGCCCTTGGCGATCAGAACGGCCGCGCGCAACGCGCCGAGATCGAAATTGTCCAGCAGCACGACATGGGGCTTGAGCGGCAGCGCTTCTTCGAGTTGTGCGAGCGTATCGACCTCCACTTCGATCACCATCATGTGGCCCGCATAAGCGCGGGCGCGCGTCAAGGCGGCGCGCACCGAGCCCGCCGCCGCGATATGATTGTCCTTGATCAGGATGGCGTCATCGAGCGCATAGCGATGGGGAAGGGCGCCGCCCAGGCGCAGCGCGCGTTTCTCCAGTGCGCGCAGGCCGGGCGTGGTTTTGCGCGTGCCGGCGATGGCCGCGCCCGTTCCTGCCACAGCATCGACATAGGCGCGCGTCAGCGTGGCGACCCCCGAAAGGCGGCCGATGAAATTCAGGATCGTACGCTCCGCCGTCAGCATGGCGCGCGCGGGGCCTTCAATCTCCGCGATCGCTTCCCCCGCCGCGATGGCCGCGCCGTCTTCCGTCAGGACTCGCCACGCAAGACGTGTATCGATCTTGCGGCTCGTCAGCATCGCCGCGTCGAGACCCGCGACAATGCCTGCTTGGCGTGCGCGGATCGACCAACGACCTTCCGCGCTGGCCTCGATTACCGCCTCGCTCGTCACATCGCCCGCGCGGCCAAGATCCTCGGCGAGCGCGAGCGTGACGATGGGATCCAGGATTGCGTCAGGCAGGGGCTGCATCGCGGTCGCGGGCGAGGAAGCTGCGTTGGGGCTCTGCTGCATCAGGAAAATCGCTCCGGAAATGGGCGCCGCGGCTCTCGCGTCGATTGAGCGCGCCCTCGGTGATGAGCCGCGCGGCGATCAACGGATTGGCCGGGCCATGTTCGGCGATGGCGTTGTCGATGAATTCGAGCGCGCCTTGCAGGCCACGCGCGTCGCGGTCGACGCCGACATGGATCTGCATCGTCGCGCGCAGGCGCGCGCGCGCTTCCTCGCTTAAGAGCGGCGGCGGCTTTTGCGCAAGGCTCGCGGCTGGCTTGGGCAAGGTTTGATCGAGCAGGCGCCGCGCGATGCGGTCCGCGAAGACGACAGCCTCCAAGAGGGAGTTCGACGCCAGACGATTGGCGCCGTGCGCGCCCGTCGATGCGCATTCGCCGACGACGGACAGGCCCTCCAGCGTCGCGCGGCCCCACAGATCGGAAACGCCGCCGCCCATATGATAATGCGCGGCGGGCGCGACTGGGATGAGTTCCCGGCGCGGATCGAGCCCGGCCTCCATGCAGGCGCCGAACACGGTCGGAAACGCCTCGGGAAAATGCGCGCCGATCGCCGCGCGCGCATCCAGAAACGCGCCGCGCCCCGCGAGGCGCTCGCGATGAATGGCGCGCGCGACGACATCGCGCGGCGCAAGATCGCCTTGGGGATGGTGGCGCAACATGAAGGCGGCGCCGTCCGCGTTCACCAAGAGCGCGCCTTCGCCCCGTAGCGCTTCCGTGGCGAGCGGCGCGGGATCGCGGTCCACCGCGATCGCGGTGGGATGGAATTGCACGAATTCCGGATCGGCGATCAGCGCGCCCGCGCGCCAAGCCATCGCAAGGCCGGCGCCCAGCGCTTCCTTCGGGTTGGTGGTGACGGCGTAAAGTCCGCCCGCGCCGCCGGTGGCGAGGATCGTCTCGGGCGCGTCGATCATGTCGCCTTGCGCATTTATCACGCCGCGCACGCGTCCGCTCGCATCTTGCGCAAGCGCGACGGCCTCGATCATTTCCACGATTTCGATATGCGCGGACGCGCGCGCCGCGGCGATCAGCGCGTCCATGATCGCCTTGCCCGCAAGATCGCCGGCGACTCGCACGACGCGTGGACGCGAGTGCGCCGCCTCCAGGCTTTGCGCCAGCGCGCCGTCCGCGCTGCGATCAAAAGGCACGCCGAGCGCGAGGAGATCACGCACGCGCGCGGGGCCTTCATCGGCGATGAGGCGCGCGATCACCGGATCGACGAGCCCGGCGCCAGCGGCGATCGTGTCTTGGGCATGGAGGGCGGGATCGTCGTCCGAAGCGAGCGCCACGGCCATGCCGCCTTGCGCCCAGGCGCTGGCGCTGGCGCGGCCGAGCGGGGCGGGCGAGAGCACGCGCACCGGTCGCGGCGCGAGCTTTAGCGCAAGGAAGAGGCCCGCCAGACCCGCGCCGACGACGAGAATGGGCGCGTCAGCCATGGCGCGCGCTTTCTTCGCTGCGCGCGCTGACGTCGGCGCCCTTCAGGAACGCGATCGCATCGTCCAGGAATTCCGGCTTCTCCACCAGAAAGCCATGCCCGGCGCGATAGAAGCGCAGCGTCGCGTGCGGAATGTGCGCGGCGAGCTTGCGCGCATTGTCCGGCGCGGCGATGCGGTCGAACACGCCGGCACAGACCAGGGTCGGCGCACGGATGGTGTGCAGAAGCGGCCAGGCATTGTGGCCCGCGCGCGCTTCAAGCTGGCGTGCAAGTCCGCTCGCGCCTTCCGGATCAGCGGCGCGTTGCGCATCGGCGGCGCGCATCATCTCCATTTGCGCCAAAAGCGCGGGCGAGGGATTGGCGAGTCGTGCTTCATCCATGCGCGCATCGAGCAGAAGCTGCCTGCGGATGCGCTCTTCAAGCGGCAGGGCGTAGAGGGTTTGAAGCGGATAAGAGGCGCCGCCTTCACCGCCAGGGCTGGTAGCGCCGAGCACGAGCCGATCGACGCGGTCAGGATGGCGGATGGCGAGATGCTGCGCCACCATGCCGCCGAAAGAATAGCCGATCACGTGCGCGCGCGCCCAGCCGACCGCATCCATCAGTGCGGCGGCGTCATCGGCGTAATCGGCCATGCTTGCCGGTGCGTCGGGCTTGTCTGAGCGACCAAGCCCGCGCTGATCATACACCATGAGATCAAATGCACGCGCGAGCGGCGTCTCAAGCAGCAGCGGCGGCTGGCGCAAATCCTGCCCAGTGCCGGAAATCCAGAGGCACGGCGCGCCCGCGCCGCCGCGCTCCGCATAAAGCGTGATGCGTGTCGTCGGAATGCGCGGCATTAGCGCGCCGCCGCGAGCTCAGACCACCAGCACATCCGCCGCGCCCAACCCGGTTTCGAAATCGAGCGGTGTCTCCGTTTTCGGCAGCGCGAGCATTTTATCAATCGCGGCCTTGGCGCGCACGCGCACCTCTTCGGGAATGGAGACCTCGTGCTTGATCTCCAAAAGCGCGTCATAGATCGCTTCGAGCGTGATGCGCTTCATGTGCGGGCAGAGATTGCAGGGGCGCACGAATTCCGTCTGCGGCGCGGCCTGCGCCACATTGTCGGACATCGAGCATTCCGTGAGCAGCACGACCTTTTTCGGCGCGTGCTTAACCACGTAATTCTGCAAAGCGGCGGTCGATCCCGCATAATCGGCCGCGGCCATCACGTCCGGCGGGCATTCCGGGTGCGCCAGCACGATCACGCCCGGGTGGGCCGCGCGCAGTTCGGCCACGTCTTCCGCCGTGAAGCGCTCATGGACTTCGCAGCGCCCATGCCATGCGATGATCTTCACTTTCGTCATCGCTGCAACGTTGCGCGCCAGGAATTCGTCCGGGATCATGATCACGCGATCGGAGACCCATTCCTTGGCCGCCCATTCGACCACCTGCACGGCGTTCGAGGACGTGCACGTCACGTCGCTCTCGGCTTTCACATCGGCGGACGTGTTCACATAGGTGACGACCGGAACGCCGGGAAAGCGCTCCTTGATCAAGCGCACGTCAGCCCCGGTGATCGAGGCCGCGAGCGAGCAGCCCGCGCGCATGTCTGGAATGAGCACGGTCTTTTCAGGCGCGAGGATTTTCGAGGTCTCGGCCATGAAATGCACGCCGGCCTGCACGATGATCTTCGCATCTGTTTTGGCGGCTTCGCGCGCCAGCTGCAGCGAGTCGCCGCGTATGTCGCCGACGCAGTGGAAGATCTCGCTCGTCATGTAATTGTGCGCGAGGATGACCGCGTTCTTCTCGCGCTTCAGGCGATTGATCGCGGCGATCAGCGGCGCATAGGCCGGCCATTCGAAGGGCGGGATGACATGCTCTACCTTTTCGTAGAGCGCGTCCGTCTCCTTCTTCACCTCGGGCGTGAAGGCGAGGCCGCGCTTGGCGGCAGCGTCGAGCGGACCCCATTGACCGATGCCGGGCCGGGCTTCGCAGCCGTCGCCTTGGACGAGGGGCGCGTCGATAATGCGGACCATGGCGAGCCTCCTTATGCTCAGTGTGAGCATATGTAGGGCGCTTTGACGTCGGACCAAGGGGTCCGCGAAAGCGACTTATGCTACAAGTGAGCATAAGTGGACCTACACTAGGCTTGTCGCCAAACCGTTGCAAGCTTTTCCCGAATCAGGGGCTGCGACCTTTTTGGGCGTGCTTGTGTCTCTAGAGGATGGACTGCCCGGTTTTCTTCCAATCCGTCAAGAACGCCTCGAGGCCGGCATCGGTCAAAACGTGCTTGTAAAGCGCCCTGAACAGGGCGGGCGGGATGGTGGCGCAATCGGCCCCGGCGAGCGCCGCATCGCGCACATGCGGCGGGGTGCGCAGCGAGGCGGCCAGGATGTCGGTGTCAAACCCGTAATTGTCGTAGATCGCCCGAATTTCGCGGATCAGCTCCATGCCATCCTGGCCGTTATCGTCGAGCCGGCCCACGAACGGCGAGATGAAGCGCGCCCCGGCCTTGGCCGCCAGCAGCGCTTGAACCGCGGAAAAGCAAAGCGTGACGTTTACTGGAATTCCATCCTCGGACAGCGCCTTGCAGGCCTTGAGGCCCTCCATGGTCAGCGGCAGCTTCACGCACACATTGGCGGCCACGGCGCGCAGCTTCCGCCCTTCGGCGATCATGCCGGCCGCGTCCAGCGCCACCGCCTCGGCGCTCACCGGGCCGTCGATGAAGCTGCAAATCTCGGCCAGCGCCTCCAGGAATGGCCGACCGGACTTGGCCACCAGGGAGGGATTGGTGGTCACGCCGTCGACAAGGCCGGTTTCGGCCAAGGCGCGCAGCTCGCCCGCATCGGCGCTGTCGAGGAAGATGCGCATTTGAAACTCCAGCCTATTCCAGGTACGCGCACCTCTTAACGCCGGATTCGGCGGTGACGATAGGGTTCAGATGAGCGACGCAAACGCGCGTTTGGAAGCGCGCATGGCCAATGCGATCCGCGCCTTGTCCATGGACGCGGTGCACAAGGCCAAGTCCGGCCACCAGGGCATGCCGCTGGGCATGGCGGATGTAGCCACGATCCTCTGGAGCGAATGTCTCAAATACGATGCGGGCGCGCCGCATTGGCCGGACCGCGACCGCTTCGTTCTCTCCGCCGGCCACGGCTCGATGCTGCTTTATGCGCTGCTGCATTTGAGCGGTTTCGCCGACATGCCGATCGGCGAAATCGAGAATTTCCGTCAGCTCGGCTCGAAGACGCCTGGCCACCCCGAATATGGCCATACCGAGGGTGTGGAGGTGACGACCGGCCCACTTGGGCAGGGGATCGCGCACGCCGTCGGCATGGCGATGGCGGAGCGAAGCCTTGCGGCGCGGTTCGGCGCCGATCTCGTTGACCACCGCACCTGGGTGATCGCGGGCGACGGCTGCTTGATGGAAGGCGTCAGCCATGAGGCCATCCATCTCGCCGGGCGCCTCAAGCTCGCCAAGCTGCATGTCCTGTTCGACGACAACAATGTCACTATCGACGGCGCGGCGACCATCGCCGAGACCGGCGATCAATTGGCGCGCTTCGCCGCCGCCGGCTGGGCGACCAAGGCCATAGACGGCCACGATCCAGCGCAGATCCGCGCGGCGCTTGCCTGGGCGAAGGAACAGTCGCGCCCTTCGCTCATCGCCTGCCGCACCAAGATCAGCAAGGGCGCGGGCGCCAAGGAAGGCGATGTGCATAGCCACGGCTATGCGCTGTTCGACAAGGAGATCGCCGCCGCGCGCGAAGCCATGGATTGGTCCTACGCGCCGTTTGAAATCCCCGAAGATGTCAGCGCGGCTTGGCGCAAAGCCGGCGCCGCCGGCGCAACCGTGCGCGCGGCTTGGGAACAGCGTTTGGCCGCGCATCCTGAGCGCGCCGCGTTCGAGGCCGCGCTCCAGGGCGATCTTTCCGCCGAGGCGAAAGCCGCGCTCGCCGCGCATGCGCGCAAGATGGCGGAGACGACGCCGGCCAACGCCACGCGCGTGCATTCCGGCGCGGCGCTTGAAGCGATCATTCCCCACGCGCCTGAGATGATTGGCGGCTCGGCCGATCTCACCGGCTCCAACAACACCTTCGTCAAAGGCATGAAGCCGTTAGACGCGCCAGATTATGCCGGACGCTACGTGCATTATGGCGTGCGCGAGCACGCCATGGCGGCGGCCATGAACGGCATGGCGCTGCATGGCGGGATCATTCCCTATTCGGGCACGTTCCTCACGTTCTCGGATTATTCGCGCCCCGCGCTGCGGCTCGCCGCCTTGATGGGCGTGCGCGTGATCAATGTGTTCACGCACGATTCCATCGGCCTTGGCGAAGACGGCCCCACCCACCAGGCGGTGGAGCACATCGCGTCGCTGCGCGCGATCCCGAACCTTTACGTCTTCCGTCCCTGCGATGCGGTGGAGACGGCCGAATGCTGGGCGCTCGCGCTGGCCTTGAAGACCGCGCCGTCGATCATGGCGCTGTCGCGTCAATCGACGCCGGCGATCCGCTGCGACGCCGCTGAAAACAAAAGCGCGCGCGGCGCTTATGAAATCATGCCGGCGGACGGCGCCGCGCAGGTGACCTTGTTCGCCACCGGCACCGAAGTCGGCATCGCCGCCGCCGCGCGCGACCTGTTGCAGAAAGAAGGGATCGGGGCGCGCATCGTTTCCGTGCCGTGTGTGGAGCTTTTCCTGGAGCAGGACGAATCCTATCGCGCCTCCGTGATCGGCGCGGCTAAGGCAAAGGTCGTGATCGAGGCGGGCGTCGCGCAGGGCTGGACCGATTGGGTCGGCCCGCATGCCTTCGTCGGCATGAAGAGCTTCGGCGCCTCGGCGCCGTTCAAGGCGCTGTACGAGCATTTCGGCATTACCGCCGAAGCGGCGGCGCAGGCGGCGAAGGCGCAGCTTTAGAATCCGACCATTTTCCCCTTGTCGGAGAAGGCCAAAGGTCAGTTTACCTCAACGCGACGGACCAAGCCCCTCCTGAGTCCGTCAGGTGACACCTGACGATCTTTTGCCTCAAGTCGCCCCGCTTCAATCAACACGCCTAAACGCCACGAAAAAAAAGGATCATGTATTAAATTTTGGCCGTCGCAATCTGCCATTGCTTGTGCGATCGGGCGGTTCCACGGCGTCCACTCGAGCGGGCAACGAGCCAGAAGATATTCATCAAGCGCATTATATGGCAGCGTCACGAGTGAGCCTTGCCGTAGTACCCTTATTCCGTTGCTTTGACTCAATTGGTTCTCGAACGAAGTTGACCATTCGGACACTGCGGTTCCCGTGATCTCGCGCTTGCGCCCCTCCATGTCTGCAAGCGCTGCTGGTCCAAAGAACTCTACGCCATGAAGGTCTTCATGTGCTGGAGCGAGCACTTGGCAAAGCGGCGTGCGGTCACCGAGTATGAATGCCGCCATGCGTTCGAAGACGTAGCCGCACGCTGATTCCGATGACCACAGTATGACTTCGCTTGCACTCGCAACGACTTTGCTGATCTCGCGCCATTGTTCGTACAAGTCCGGAGGTATCACTTCGGGATATGGTTCGTAGACGCTTCGCCAAAATTCATGTCGCGTGCGATCGTCGCAAAGCGGCCCGATTGAAAGATAATCGTCGATCACAAGCACTTTTCCGGACAGACCAAATTCTCGCGTGGCTAGCCTAAGCGAGCCGCCTGCGGAGTGGCCATGGACGAGGTGGAGCTTCATGAACTCGCTATAGAACGATGCGCGTGTGTCCGCGACTGTCGCACTCTTGTCTTATATCGCGATTGTCCCCCTGTTTAGGGATCGGTGCAGATCAATCCTGGCTATTTGCTGCGGCAAAGCAGCTGCGGGGGCGCTATTCTTGCGCCGCCGTCATCATCCGCTTCACATCCTGTGCGCGGTCTCGCTTCGCGATCAGCAGCGTGTCGCCTTCCAGGATCACGATGAGATCATCGACCCCCAGAAGCGCGACCTTCTTGCCCGCCGCGCGCACCAGATTGCGCTCCGCTTCGAGCGCCGCATGCGCGCCGGTATTTCCGGCTGCGTCCTTCTCCGCGAGCCGCCAGATCTCATCCCAGGCGCCGAGATCGGCCCAGCCGATGTCGCACGGCGCCACCGCCGCGCGCCGTGTGCGCTCCATCACCGCGATGTCGAGCGGGAGCGAGGGCGCCGCCGCGAAAGCGTCCGCGTCGAGATAATGGCGCACGCCCTCGCGGCGCGCGCGGCTCAGCGCCGTGAGCGCGCAATCGCGGATCGCGGCATGATCGCCGAACTCGGCCAGCAGCACCTCGGGCGCGAATAGGAACATGCCCGCGTTCCAGTCGAAGTCGCCTTGCGCCACATAGGTTGTAGCGGTTTGCGCGTCCGGCTTCTCCTTGAAGCGCGCGATCTCGAACACGCCATCGCCGAGCGCTGCGCCGCGCTGGATATAACCATAGCCGGTTTCTGGTCGGTCGGGCCTGACGCCAAAAGTTACGATACGATCCCGCGCGAACGGCGCGGCGCGCGCGATCAGCGCATGAAAGCCCGCCACGTCGGCGATCACATGATCGGCGGGCAGCAAAAGCACCAGAGCGCCCGGCTCGATCTCGCGCGCCATGGCCGCCGCTACCGCCGCCGCGGCAGCGGTGTTCCGCGCCATCGGCTCCAGCGCTAGCGCCGCCGGCGCGATGGCGATCTCGCTGAGTTGCGTTTCTATGAGGTCCGCGTGCTGTGCGGCCGCCAGCACGATCGGCGCGGCGAAGCTGAGGCCGGCAATCTCGCCCGCCACCCGCGCGGCGGTTTCCTGCAGGAGCGTGCGCGATCCGGCGAGCGCGTGGAATTGCTTGGGCTTTTCCGGCGTCGAGGCCGGCCAGAGCCGTGTGCCGGCGCCGCCGGACAGGAGCGCGGGGAGAATGCGGATCGTCATGAGGGATGCAGCGCCGCGTTAAGCAAAGACATGGCTCTTTCTATGCATGAATCGCTCCGGCTTCAGCCAGATGCCGAGACATGGGCTGGCAAAGCGGGCGTCGCATGCGATGAGGCGGCGAGGGAGTGCGTGATGGGCCTTGCCCGGGAAGTACGCGATTGGACCTTTGGCGCGGCGCTGCCCCTTTGGGCGGAAGCGGGTCTCGATCGCGCGCGCGGCGGCTATCACGAGGAGCTGACGCTTTCGGGCGCCCCGGCGGGGGCCGCGTTCAAGCGTACGCGTGTGGCCTGCCGCCAGCTTTATGTGTTTTCGCACGCCGTCACCTTGGGCTGGCAAGCCGGCGCGGCGGCGGCGGACCATGGCTATGATTTTCTCGTTCGTCACGCGCGGCTGGAGGCGCGCGGCGCGTGGGCGCGCCGGCTCGATCCGGACGGCCGCGTGATCGACCCCACGCCCGATCTCTACGATCTTGCCTTCGTCATGTTCGCCCTCGCTTGGCGCTATCGCGCGAGCGGCGAACGGAGCGCACTCGAGCACTTGCACGCCACGCTGGACTTCATCGAAGCGCGCATGGCCGCGCCGGAGGGTTATTGGCATTGGCTGCCTGCCTCGGGGTGGCGCCAGCAAAATCCGCACATGCACCTTTTGGAGGCCTGTCTCGCCGCTTTTGAAGCGACCAACGACGAGCGCTTCCTCGCGCGCGCGCGCGCGCTCGTCGATCTCTTCAGGCGGCGTTTTTTTGATGGACGGACATTGGCGGAGTTCTTCACCGACGATTGGGCGCGCGCGCCCGCGCCGGATGGAACTCTGGTGGAGCCGGGCCATCAATTCGAATGGGCCTGGATTTTGACGCAATATGCGCGGCTCGCGGATACGCCGCCGCCGTCGGAGGCAGTCAGGCTAGTTCAATTCGCGGAAAGCCTCGGCGTCGATCCGGTGACGCGTTTTACTTATAATCAGGTGGATGAAACCGGCGCCGTTCGCGATGGCGGCTCGCGCGCATGGCCGAACACCGAGCGCATCAAAGGCCACCTGGCGCTTGAAGGCGCAGCGCACGATGCGGCGGCTGACGACGCCGTGCGGCTGTTGTTCGCGCGTCATTTGAATGTGGCGCCGCGCGGCCTTTGGGTCGATCTTTTCGACGCGAACGGCGCGCCCGTTTCAAAGACGGTTCCGGCTTCGACCCTCTATCATGTGTTCCTGGCTTTCTCCGAACATCTGCGCGTGCGGCCTGAAACGGCCGAGACCTGAAGCGCCGAGATTAGATGATGAAGAAATCGCTCGCGGTCAGCGCGAGCCCCGCGCTCAAGGTTGCGAAATGCTCCGCCGCGCCGCCGCCATTTCCATCCGCGTCATAGAGCAATTGGCCGCTCGCGGAATCGTAGAGTATGCGGTCGTCCGCGTCGGTCGCCGCCGCGCCGATCCGGAACGCCCCCGCCGCCAAGGCGCCGGCGGCGCCGGCGGCGGTGAATATGGCGTCGTCCAGCGCGATACGGTCGTTTACGGGATTGAAGTCGGTGATCTGATCGATGTTCGTGGGGCCGAGCGCGGTGCTGAACACGAAGACGTCGCCGCCTGCGCCGCCCGTCAATATGTCGAGGCCATTCAACCCATTGATGATGTTGGCGCCGCTATTGCCGGTGATGCGATTGGCGAGGCCATTGCCAACGCCGTTGATGTTGGCGGCGCCAGTAAGCGCGAGGTTCTCGATAAAGGCGCCAAGCGCATAGCTGACGCTTGAGAACACGCCGTCCGTGCCCTCATTGTCGTTTTCGATGACCTGATCGCCCGCGATATTGACGTAATAGCGATCATTGCCGTCGCCGCCGCGCATGATGTCCGCGCCCGCGCCGCCATTCAGGATGTTCGCGGCGCCATTGCCGGTGATGTCGTTGTTCGCGGCGTTTCCAACGCCGTTGATCGCCGCCATGCCTGTAAGAACGAGGTTTTCGAGATTGGCGCCGAGCGTCCATGTCACGCTCGATTGAACGGTGTCGACGCCTTCGCCCGCATTTTCCGTGATCTGGTCGCCGGCATTGTCGACGATATAGGTGTCATTGCCGGCTCCCCCGCGCATGACATCCGCGCCCGCGCGGCCATCTAGAACGTTGTTTCCGGAATTGCCCGTCAGCGTGTTCGCAACGCCATTGCCCGTCGCGTTGACATTGAACGCCCCAAGCAAGGTGAGGTGTTCGAAATTCGCGCCCAGTTGGTGGCTGAACGCCGCGAAAACATGGTCGACGCCCTGGTTCGCTAGTTCAGCGATATTGTCCGCGGCGTCGATATAATAATTGTCATTGCCGACGCCGCCGCGCATGATGTCCGCGCCAGGACCGCCATTCAGCGTGTCATTCCCCAT